>DICP01000111.1:2506-27269 GCA_002417685.1 Candidatus Mesolinea sp. UBA5823 | reverse complement strand
ATATCTGAACATATCAAAGCAATCTTGGACACCTTACCCGAAAAGCCAGGTTGCTATCTGATGAAAGACAAAGACGGCAAAATCATCTATGTGGGGAAAGCGATCAATCTAAAAAACCGCGTACGTTCCTATTTCCATACCTCCGCCGATCAAACTTTTAAGACCCAGCAGATGGTAAGGAAGATAGCCGATATCGACTTGATCCTAGTCGACTCAGAGCTTGAAGCTCTGATCTTAGAGATGAATCTCATCAAGGAACACCGCCCATTCTATAACATCCGCCTCAAAGACGATAAACGTTATCCCTACATCAAAGTCCACTGGGCAGATGACTTCCCCAAGGTCTCAGTTACTCGACAGATGCTGAAAGATGGCTCACGTTATTATGGTCCCTACACTTCGGTTTGGGCTGTGCACCAAACTTTGGAAGTGCTGCGAAAAATATTCCCTTACCTAACTTGTGCACGAGAGATTACCGGTAAGGATGCCCGCCCCTGTCTCTACTACGACATCAAGCTGTGCTCTGGTCCATGTATTGGCGCTATCGATAAAGAATCCTACCGTCAGATGATTGATGATCTGTGCAAATTTCTCGAAGGGCGCACCGATCCAATTGTCAAGCGCTTGCAAACCGAAATGCAAGCAGCCTCCGAGGCAATGAATTACGAACGCGCGGCTACGCTTCGGGATCAAATCAACAGTATTGAGCGTGTGGTCGAACGGCAAAAAATCATTTCCGGTGAGCAAAAAGACACCGACATCATTGCAATGGCTCGCTCAGACGGCGAAGCTTGCGTTCAGGTCTTTTTTATGCGCTCTGGCAAGCTCATCGGTCGCGAGTATTTCATCTTAGAAGGCACTGAAGACGAGAAAAACGAAGAAATTCTAAAAGATTTCGTCTTGCAGTTTTATGATGAAGCCGCATTTATTCCCTCGCAAGTCTTGCTGCCTACCGATATCGAAGAAGCACGTATTATCAAAGAATGGTTGAACACCAAACGGGGCGGAGAAAAGGTCGAGATCAAAGTGCCGAAGAGCGGCGACGGCAAGAAACTGGTAAATTTAGCATCCGAAAACGCTGTGGAGACGCTGCGGGCGTTGGAAACACGTTGGAAAGCCGATAAAGACCGCCAACATCAAGCCTTAGCTGAAATTCAAGCTGCGCTTAACTTGCCAGAGCCGCCTAATCGGATCGAATGCTATGATATCTCTAACACCATGGGTACAGCCAGCGTGGGCAGTATGGTGGTCTTCGAACAAGGGGTGCCCAATAAGAAAGCCTATCGCCGTTTTAATATTCGCAGCGTGGACGGTCCGGATGATTTTGCGTCTATGGAAGAGGTTTTACAGCGGCGTTTTAAGCATTATCACAGCGAGCAAGAAAGAAAAGATCAGCCTGGTTATAAACCCGATCTATCATTCAGCATCTTGCCGGATTTACTGATCGTGGATGGTGGCAAGGGTCAGCTTAGCCGAGCAGCTAAGGTTATCGAAGCGCAAGGTTTGCAGGGTAAATTTGCGTTGGTCGGATTGGCGAAGCAAGAGGAGGAACTCTTTCTGCCCGGGAAGAGCGATTCCGTCCGCTTAGATGAACATTCGCAAGGGTTCTACCTAATCCAACGCATCCGTGATGAAGCACATCGCTTCGCCATAACCGCACACCGTCAACGGCGTGGTAAAATCGGGTTAGCTTCAAGGTTAGATGCAATTCCTGGGGTTGGCCCAGAGCGCCGCAAAGCTTTATTACAGCATTTTGGTTCCATTGAAAACATCCTCGCTGCTAATGTCGAAGAAATAGCGCAAATCAAAGGCATCGGGGCAGAATTGGCACAAGCAATTAAAACACAACTGGAGTGATATGGCAGGTAAAAAATCATCGAAAAAACGGACATCCGAAATCATTATGGCAATTTTAGCCATCACGATTGTTTTAGCTATGGTTCTCTCCATGATACGGTTCTGATGACCCAGAAAATGCCTAAGTTCGACCCTATCGGCGCGGAATTTATTCAAAATTCCAGCTATACGCACATGGCGCCTACGCCAGAATCATTAGGCGCGGAACCGCCAGACTATCTGCCTTCTATAGCCGATGAATCTCAGCTCATCCCTTTACCAGAACCGCAAAGCGTCCCTTTAGGGCATACGGATTTACGGAATGTGATCGAGCAACGCCGTTCTGTGCGCCGATATAATGAGAACGCTCAACTTACGCTTGAGGAACTTTCTTACCTGCTTTGGATGACGCAAGGAATTGTGCACCTTTCCGAGAAGACTGGGCGCACATTGCGTACTGTGCCTTCGGCAGGCGCACGCCATCCCTTTGAAACTTATTTAGCCTTGCACCGGGTTGAGAATCTGGAACCTGGAATATATCACTTTATTCCTCAACGCCATAGCTTGGAGATTGTCATCCAAGGGGAGCAAATACTAGCTGCACTGGGCGAAGCCGCTGGCAGGCAAAATCATGTTTTTACTTGTGCGGCGACCTTTATTTGGGTCGCAATACCTTACCGCACGAGTTACCGTTACGGCACACGAGCCTACCGCTACCTTTTCCTCGATGCCGGTCATATCTGCCAGAATCTTCACTTAGCTGCGGAAGCTATCGACTATGGCGTCTGCGCGATTGGCGCTTTTAATGACGAACTGGTTAACGCCCTCCTCGCACTGGATGGTAAAGAACAATTTGTGGCTTATATGGCTACATTAGGTAAAAAGCTATAAAATCCCCCATGTTACCAAGAGCTCGCTTTGTTGTCCTCATCAGCGCAGATGGTGAGTGGCAAGCTGTGCTCCATCATACCTTACCATCAATACAGCACCCCACTCCTTACGGCAATTGGTTATCTCAGAATATCGATCATTTTTCTGTCATTTTTATGCATGCCGGCTGGGGGAAAGTTTCCACAGCAGGAGCTTGCCAATTTGCTATCGATACTTTTCAACCCCAGCTAATGGTCAACTTAGGCACTTGCGGCGGTTTAGAAGGTTTAGCTGAGCTTGGTGAAATCTTATGTGTTAGCGAAACAGCCTTTTATGATATCTTTGAGGGCATGGCAGACTATGCGCAAGCTATAGAATTTTACAGCTCCAAAGCTGATCTCAGCTGGCTACCAGAGGATTTACCCGAGCACACCCATCGGGCCCGATTAGTCTCGGCAGATCAGGATATCCAACCCGAAGCTTATGAGCGCCTTACCCAGGAATTTGGCGCGGTAGCAGCCGATTGGGAATCTGGAGCTTTTGCCTGGGTCGCAAAGCGTAATGGCATTCCGTGGTTGATCCTACGGGGCGTAAGTGATTTAGTCAGCCCAATTAAAGCAGAAACCGCAGGGAACCTATCCCTCTGGCAGGCACGCACAGATCAAATTATGGAGGATTTGCTCAACCAGCTGCCCTGGTATCTTTTTCGCTTTGCGGAGCAGCATTCAAGCTAAACCTTGCGCTTATTTGCCTAAACGCGCTCGCTCTTCCTCAACGATGCTGTGATCCAACTTCTTCACCAAGGGCGAAGGCTGATTAAATGGCTTACCAGCCTCAAGGCTCAGTGGTTGCCATAAGTTTACGCCTTCCCGAGCCATACAGCCTTCGGGCTTATAGCTTAGAGCTATGTGTGTCCCAAGCTCATCAGAAATCGTTTCAGTCTTAAAATCACCAAATATTGGGGCATCATAACCTAAGATGGCATGAATGCCTTCACTAATATGTGGGGTGAAAGGCGAAAACATGATCTTCAACCAATCAATTGCTTGGATTGCGGTATAAATCGACTTCGCTGCTTCGTTCTTATTGGTTTTAATTTCGAACCAAGGGGCATGCACATCTAAATACTTATTAACTTCGGTGGCTAAGCGCATCACCTCCGCCAAAGCTTCGCGCAACTGCACCCGTTCAATTTTTTCCCCGACTGTATCGAAGCCAGTTCGGATGGTTTGCAGCAATTCTTCGTCCGATGGACGCAGCTCACCCGGCTCTGGGATGATGCCCTCCCAATTTTTATACGTAAATGTAAGCACGCGATTAATCAAATTCCCCCAAGTTGCCACCAACTCATTGTTATTGCGCTGATAAAACTCTTCCCAGTCCCAGTCGCTATCGCGTGTCTCTGGCATCGCAGTGGTCAGATAATAACGCAGCGGATCGGGATCATAGCGTTCGAGGAAATCAAGCCCCCAAACAGCCCAGTTATGACTACCGCTGATTTTGCGACCTTCTAAGTTCATGAACTCGTTAGCCGGCACGTCGTAAGGAAGCACTAATGGTTTGGGATCAGCCGCACCTAAGGCACGGTCAATGTCTTCTTCAAAACCGATTAATTCCGCTGGCCAAATGACCGCATGGAAGGGGATATTATCTTTACCTATGAAATAATACGTGCGGGATTGTGGATTAATCCACCACTCGCGCCAAGCTGTTTCTTCTCCGTTCAATTTGGACCATTCAATCGTGGCGGAAAAGTAGCCAATCACAGCCTCGAACCAGACATACAGGCATTTGCCTTGCCAACCTTCGAGCGGTACCGGGATGCCCCAGTCCAAGTCCCGCGTAATCGGGCGGGCTTTGAGCCCTTCGGATAGAATCTGACCTAAGGATTGCCGAATGACGTTCGGTCTCCAATAGGGTTCGCGGCTTCTCAAAAAAGCAACTATTTCTGGTTCTAAGCTGGAGAGGTCCAAGTAAAAATGCTCAGTTTCCTTCAGGATTGGTGTGCTGCCGTCGATTTTGGAGCGCGGGTCGATTAACTTATCCGCCTCTAATATATTTCCACAGCGCTCACATTGATCCGAGCGGGCGTCTGGGTTCCCACAAATATAGCAAGTACCTTCTACGTACCGGTCAGGCAAAAAGCGCTGTTGCGTGGTGGAATACCATTGCTTTTCGGTGGCAGTATAGAGGTAACCGTTCTCTTTGAGCGTTGTAAAAGCTAATTGGGAAATAAAAAAGTGGTTGGAGGTATGCGTGCTGGTAAAGAGGTCATAACTGATTCCAACTTTCTGGAATAGCTCCAGAAAACGGGCATGATGAGCTTGGTAGATTTCAAGCGGTGAGACGCCCATACTATCCGCCTTCACGGTAATCGGTGTGCCATGTGAATCAGAACCCGAAACCATCAGCACGCTCCGCCCGCGTAAGCGGTGATAGCGGGCGCAAATATCCCCCGGCAGATGAGAACCGGTAAGGTTCCCTACATGAATATCCGCATTGGCGTAAGGCCAGGCAATGGCAATTAATATCTTCTCAGGCATAAGGCATCTCCTCCGGAATAACCCAAAAATTCTAACATGAATTCTTTTTAAAAAAGAAGTTAAGCACCAGCAAATCTATGAGCAAACGCAATAATTAATTATCGAGTTAGTTTATTCTTCTTTGAAGTGAATTCGGCTGGTTGTGTGTTCACATTCCCCCAAGTTCAGGTTCTGCCCACACTCCACACAGATGCCTTTACAGTCCGGCTTACAAATGTAATTCATCGGGATTTCCAAGAGCAGGTAATCGCGGAAAATCTCTCCAAGATCGATATACCCATCCTCAGGAATGATTTGGTCGAATTCTTCTTGAGATCTTTCTAAAAAGAAAAATAGCTCCTCAAATGGAGTGTCAACAGAAATCCGATTAATGGAAAGGCAACGCACGCATTGTGCCTCAATTTCCCCATGCAACTGCGCTTGAAGCAATAAACCCTCACGTGTGCGAGAAAATCGATAATCAGAAAGCAGATTATAGACGTTTAGGTCTGGATCAATAAATATTTCAGGGAATTCGGCATGAAAATCGCGGAAAAATCCGATAGGCCGATTGAAAAAATAGCCTACGTTCGTGCGTAAAGAATAACGTTGTTTTTCCATTGGCAAAGTACAATTACTCAATATGATAGTCACTTATTATATCACGCTCAACAGCCCTCATATATAAAAATTATACTCGATGAAACCACTATTAATCGCAACCAACAACCCGGGTAAGATCGCCGAAATCTCAGCAATTTTAGCCCCATTGCCTCTCAAGCTTATCACGCCAGCAGAACTTGGGCTTACGCTCTCAATTCCTGAGGATGGTCAGAGCTATTTCGAAAATGCTCGCAAGAAAGCAGCTGCCTTCGCCCAAGTAAGCGAGCTTCCTACCTTAGCTGACGATTCTGGCTTAGAAGTAGAAGTTTTGGGTGGAGCGCCAGGCGTTCATTCGCATCGCTATTTAGCGGATCCATCGGCTACAGATGAACAACGCTGCCAGGCTTTGCTCAATCAGCTCTCCGCTTATCCGCGCCCTTGGAAAGCCGCTTTTCAGTGTGAGATAGTCCTTTGCAATGCTAACGAAATCGTTTTGCGTTCTCATGGCAGCTGCCCAGGAGAGATTATTCCTGAATTCCGCGGAAAAAATGGCTTCGGCTTCGATCCGATCTTTTTGGTCGAAGGCACACACCAGACCATGGCTGAATTGACAGATGAACAAAAGAACCGCATCAGTCACCGTGCCAAAGCACTTCAGGCTGCATGGGATGATTTGTTGAGGTTTGCTGCCAGCTAAGGATTAAAACTTATACCCAAAGCGCCGTAAGAGGTCTTTGCGTGCAGCAATTTCCTTCTCTTGCTCCATGCCTAGCGGGGGCTTGCCATCCACAACACCAATTATCCCTCGGCCTAAATCAGTTTGGGCAATCAGCACTTCCGTCGGGTTGGCTGTAGCGCAAAAAATATGGCAAACTTCGGGCACCTGCTTGATGGCATTGAGCACATTAATAGGATAAAACCCTGCGGCTAAGAAGATGATAAAACAGTGCCCTGCACCAAGAAGCAGTGCATTGTGCCGAGCTAATTCTGTACAAGTTTCATCCGTACCGCTCCAACGCACCAACCGCGGATCTGAGGCTTCACAAAATGCCAGCCCAAATTTAATCCCCGGGACTGCTGTAACCATTGCCTCATGCAAGTCTTCCACAGTCTTAATAAAATGCGATTGGCCTAAGATGAAGTTAACCTCATCAGGTTTTTGAATTTTAACGATATCGAAATCCATAAATACCTCCTTTTGCAACCAAAATTTTAACATACTTAGAGGATTAGACTGAATACCATATCACTTAGAATGATTAAGGTAAAATTTGAGCATGCGCACTCACAAAGGTCACATTTTATCCCTAATGCTATTATCAATATTGCTGTTTACCGCGTGCAGCCCTGCCATTGAATCGCGTCCAACGGCGGTTATCTCTTATGGCACCCGCAATCCGTTCCTAATCACAGCAACACCCATGCCCACCTTCACGCCTACACCAGCTCCCTTGGGAAGTGCTAATAACCCGATAGTAATGGGTTTGATTGCGGCAACCCCCCCACAAACACAGTTAGATGCGCTCCAAGAGCTGACCGCTCAGCTTTCCGCCTTTCTGCAAATGAGCGTAACGGGGAAGTTCTTTCCGGATTACCTAACCTTAGAAGCTGCACTGCAGAAGCAACAAGTACATTTAGCCTGGCTTGAGCCGGTCGAATACCTCCTGGCTTCCGAAAAAGGCTTGCTCAGCTCGCAACTGGTTAGCAATCACTTAGGCGTTACCGCTTATGGCATACAATACGTAGCCCATAAAGACTCTACCCTTATCAGCTATTATGATGTGGGCAGTGGCAAAGCAACCGCAGATGCTGCCATTGCGCTGGCACAGTTCTCAGGGATGCGCCCTTGCCTGACCCAAACAAAATCCCTCGCCGGCTACTGGATTCCCTTAGCTTATTTAGCACAAAACAACATCCCGACTCAAGCGCCTGTGCTTACTTACACTTACAGCGCTGCCATGCGCGCAGTGTATATCAAAGGCATTTGCGATTTTACCGCGACCTACGCAATTGCCTCCGACCCGCGCACATCCTCTGAAGTGATTGGCGATTTGCCCGATGCCCTAGACCGCTTGCCAATCATCTGGATATCACCCGCGGTGATTCCTAACCTCAGTTTCTCAGCCAGCCCTCAGCTCCCCTTGCCCCTTACCGTGCAAATTTCTGAATACTTACTGCAGCTCGGGCGCAGTGACGCCGGTCGAGCCTTGTTGAGTGAACTCAACCAATATGAGATTGCTGGGTTAGAAGCCTTACCCGATGATGCATACTCAGATTTGAGAGAATTACTCGCTGCTACAGATGCACGCCTGATTGAACTTTTGCCTTAGAATAGATCGCATGTTGAAAATCTTACGCATTTTACTCATTATTGCTTGTGGGGGCTTGTTCATTCTAGGATTTAGCCGCATTGCCATCATTCTCTCCACCCAAGCTAAAATCGTCGAGGCTGATATAGCCCCAGCTGAACCTGTGGTGATCGTGCCAGGAGCTGGCTTGAATGCAGATGGAACACCCTCAACCCCGTTACGTGATCGTGTCGAAGCCGCGGCAGAGCTTTATTTTGCGGGTAAAGCCCAAAAAATCCTAATGAGCGGCGATAACCGCTTCATTAATTACAATGAACCAGAATCCATGCGCCAATATGCCTTGACTTTAGGGGTACCCGATGAAGATATCGTCCTCGATTATGCCGGGCGCAGCACCTACGATACTTGCTACCGCGCTAAAGCAATCTTTGGCGTTGAAGAGGCTCTCATTGTGACCCAGGCTTATCACTTACCGCGTGCGGTTTATTTGTGTGATCATTTAGGCGTCAAAATTACCGGTGTGCCTGTTGAGCAATCGCGATACGTACGCTCACGGTATTTGTTTTGGAATATCCGAGAGGCATTTGCCAGCATGGCAGCAGTTTGGGATATTCATATTGCCAAACCATTACCAGTTTTAGGGGAACCCGAACCAATTTTCAAGTAATTTTGGAGAAACTAATGCAACGGGAAGAAGCATTACACATTGTGCGAACCTATGTTCAGAACGAAAGTCTCATCCGGCACATGCTTAGCGTAGAGGCAGCAATGCGTTATTATGCCGAGAAATTTGGTCAGGATGCTGAGCTTTGGGGAATCACAGGGCTCTTGCACGATTTTGACTGGGAAATTCATCCGAACCCGGAAACACATCCGCTGGAGGGAGCGCCTATCCTGCGCGAAGCCGGTGTTCCCGAAGAAATCGTGCATGCGATTCTGACACACGCTGATCATGCTGGCTACCCACGCGAAACCTTAATGGAGAAGGCACTTTACGCTTGCGATGAAGTTACCGGCATGATCACCGCAGTTGCTCTCGTGCGGCCTTCCCGTTCGCTATATGACTTGGAAGCCAATTCCGTGCGCAAAAAGTGGAAAGATAAAGCTTTCGCAGCCGGCGCTGACCGGCGAATTATGGAACAAGGCGCTCAAGAACTCGGTATTGACCTGTGGGAACACGTCGAAAACGTAATTCTCGCAATGCGCCGTATCGCACCCGAGTTAGGCTTAGAAGGGAACTTGCCTAAGCCAGGGTAGACCCCCGAACCTATGTTACGCCTTCTCCCAATAGGATGAAAAATCATCTAGGCATGTAAAACCGATCAATTCATCATCAGGCTTAAGCTTGAATAAGATTTGCCCATTGGCTTGCCGGGTGCGTTCGACCGCATTGGTGAGTGTGAAAACCTTACTAGCAGATTTACGGAAATGGCAAACCCCACGATCTGTTAACTTCCCGCAAAGCTGAACGACAATTGAATCCTCTCCTTTTAATTTCCAAGAAATTACCCCTTGCCCATAGCGCCCCTGCTGTGGAAATTCCTCGGCTTTAATCCGCTTCGCCCAGCCTTGGTTTGTTACCAAGCCAACCTCATTCCCAGCCTCAATCAAACTTGCTCCCACCACGTAATCCCCCTCTTTAAGCTTGATTCCATTCACTCCTGCCGCAAGTAAACCCATAGGACGCACGTCAGTTTCACTAAAGCGTATGCTCATCCCTTTAGCTGTGGTCAACAAGACCTCCTTTTTACCATCCGTAAGCAGCACTCTAAACAGCTCGTCCCCTTCATTAACCTTAACTAAGGTAAAACGGTTAGCAGAAGCACCTGGTAATTCCGTTACCAATGATTTTTTGACAATGCCTTGCCGTGTAACCGTAAGTACATAGCGTTCACCTATATCGTTTTTTTCGATTGGAATGGCAAAAGCTGCCTGGACAACTTCGTCCTCGCTCAATGGAGAAAGCTTATGCACGGGTGTGGTTGGTTCCTCTCCTCGCTGTACAGGAATCGAGAGCATGTGGATAGCCGCTGCCTGGCCTTCGGGCGTGACTAAGAAAAGTGTCTGATGGCTATTCGTGCGTAAAATACTCCAGGGTGCGTTCTCGCCACCTAAGCGGTTGGGTTTATCGTCTTCTGTACGGCTGATAAATCCCTCAGCATTAATTTCTACCCAGAAGTTCTCCAGCGGCATCACGTCAGTTTGGGTTAAAAGTTGTGAAGCTTTTTCACCTTCTTTCAGCTGAATAATTCGAGTGCGCCGCGCATCAGCATATTTACTTTTTAGCTCGGTAAGCTCATCGATTACCACCTGGCGCATTTTCTGGGATGATTTGAGCAAAGCTTTTAGGTTTTTAATAGCTTCACTAACTTGTTTATATTCTTCCTCAATTTTCATGCGCTCGAGTGAAGCCAATCGCTTCAGGGGCATATCCAAAATGGCATTCGCTTGGATTTCGTCTAAATTCAAACGTTTCATCAAGTTTTGGCGGGCATCATCGGTTGTCTTAGCTTTACGAATTAGTTGAATCACCAAATCGATGTTCTTAATAGCAATTCGCAAGGCTTCCAAGATATGCAGACGGGCTTCATTTCTTCTAAGCTCAAATTCACTCCGCCGGCGGACAACCTCTAAGCGGTGCTCCGCAAACACGCGCAAACTTTGCTTAAGCGTTAGACGGTGCGGACTACCATCAACCAATGCCAGGAGGTTAACCCGGAAAGTGCTGTGCATGGCTGTGCGCTTGTAAAGCGTGCTAAGCACTTGCTCAGGATCCGCATTTTTATTCAAATCAATCACGATGCGCATACCCTGGCGGTCGGATTCGTCCCGCAGGTCAGCAACGCCTTCAAGTGCCCCCTCGCGGGTAAGGTCGGCTATCCGTTCAATCAAGCTGGATTTATTGGTCATATAAGGCAGCTCTGTTACGATAATGCGTACCCTACCGCGCGAGATTTCTTCCAAGCGGGTTTTTGCCCGCAGCTGAATCGTGCCATTCCCGCTGCCGTAAATTTGGGCTAAAGAATCCGAAGTTTCATCCTGAAGAATTAAACCGCCTGTAGGAAAATCGGGCCCTTTGATGTAGCGCATTAAGTCTTCGACAGTAATATCGTCGATGTTTTCCCACTGCTTTAGCATAAGCACCAAAGCATCAATCACCTCAGCAAGGTTGTGTGGCGGAATGCTCGTCGCCATTCCCACAGCGATGCCAGAGGCGCCATTGATAAGCATATTTGGTAATGCAGCCGGCAAAACAAGGGGTTCTTGCAATGAGCCGTCAAAGTTATCCACAAAATCAACGGTGTCCATGTCGAATTGTTTGAGGATTTCTACAGCTGCCTCAGAAAGACGCGCTTCGGTGTAGCGCATCGCTGCCGGCGGGTCACCATCAATGCTGCCAAAGTTCCCTTGACCATCCACCAACGAATAGCGCTCAGAAAAATCTTGTGCCAAGCGAGCCATGGCTTCATAAACCGCCATATCGCCATGAGGATGATACTTCCCCAACACTTCGCCCACAATCCTGGCAGATTTTTTATAAGGTTGATCTGGGCGCAGTCCCATATCATACATCGCGTAAAGAATGCGGCGCTGCACTGGCTTGAGCCCATCGCGGGCATCGGGTAATGCTCGCGAAACAATCACGCTCATAGCGTAATCGAGATAGGATTGCTGCATTTCTTGATTAATATTGACTTTCTTGATGGCGGTAGCGTCCATAATCCGATCCCTTTTTAAGTTTTAGGTCATAATACCTTGTGGTGACACTGGCAATAATATAGCATAAAAAAACCGAGATGCGTGGAGCATCTCGGTTTTTCAACGATCAGTGATTAAGATTTATTCCTCATCCTCGTAGAAGCTTTCCCTTTCGGTGTAAGCTTCCGCGCCCATTTCTTGTTCAATGGGTTAAGAAAACACTGCGCTTTCAGCTTCTTCGGGTTCTTCTTTTTCCTCTTCGATGATGAACTCCATGGGTTTCACAGCAATGTTACCTTCACCAGGTTGGGTAGCTGCTTCCTGATCAGCAAACCGTTTTGGATCAAAACCAGTCCCCGCAGGGATTAGCTTCCCAATAATCACGTTTTCCTTTAAGCCATACATATCATCCCTTGCAGAAGCAATGGCAGCGCTAGCCAGCACCTTGATCGTGTGCTGGAATGAAGCCGCAGATAAGAAAGAGTCCGTTGTAAGAGAAGCTTTGGAGATCCCCAAAAGCACCTCAACATATCGTGCTGGGTGAAGTCCTTTAGCAATCAACTCTTCATTGACGCGGCGAATTTCTAAGCGGTCCACCAAATCCTGAGGTAAATACTTCGAGTCGCCAGGACGGGTAACTTGCACCTTATTCAACATCTTGCGAATGATCACCTCAAAGTGCTTATCATTGATGTTCTGGCCTTGCGTACGATAAACCTGCTGGATTTCCTTGAGTAAATAGAGCTCGGTTGCTTCGCGGCCCTTGATGCGCAAGATAGAATGCGGATTTAACGACCCTTCGGTGAGGGGTTCCCCTGCTTCTACTACCTGACCCTCAGTAACAATCAAGCGTGATGTCGTTGGAATGTCGTACTCATCGCTCTCACGATTTTCGTAAGAGATAATCACAGTATTGCCCTCGATGCGTACTTTACCGCCATGCTGAGCGATGATTTTTTCCTCATCGAGCATCGCGATGGTTTCGCCTGGGGCTGCTACTTGTTCATCGGTAACTTTAATCTCCCAGCCTTCCAAAACTTCGTAGGTATCGGAAACCATTTCGGAGTGTTCCACACGCACAATACGCAATTCAGGGTTTCTAGGCGATTGCATCAAGTGCACCACACCATTAATCTTGCTGATCACTGCTTCTCCCTTAGGTGCAACGCGCGCTTCAAAAAGCTCTTCCACACGGGGCAAACCTGTGGTGATATCACCAACCGCAGCCACACCACCAGTATGGAAGGTACGCAAGGTCAGCTGCGTGCCAGGTTCACCAATTGATTGCGCTGCAACAATACCTACTGCCGCACCTAAGTTGACCATCGAACCTCGGCCTAGATCAACGCCATAACAGCGAGCGCAAATGCCATGGACTAATTCGCAGGTAAGCGGAGAGCGAACCTTAACCGAGGTAACACCTGCTTTCACGATTTGGCGGGTCAACTCATTAGTGAGCAGTTCATTCCGTTCTGCGATGACTTCACCGGTTGTTGGAGAGACGACCCTCTCAGCTAATAATCGCCCAAAAATGCGCTCAGCAAAGGATTGACCAGCAACATCGTCAGAAGCATTAATAGTGATGCCTTCGAGCGTGCCGCAATCCTCATTATTGACAATGATATCTTGAGCAACATCGACTAAACGGCGGGTTAAGTATCCAGCATCTGCCGTGCGCAGGGCTGTATCTGCCAGACCCTTGCGCGCACCGTGTGTGGAGATAAAGTACTCCAACGCCGTAAGCCCTTCGCGGAAGTTGGACTGGATCGGCATCGGGATGATACGACCGGAGGGGTCTGCCATCAAACCGCGCATACCAGCTAACTGCGTGATGGGGCTGTAACCACCTTTCGTAGCTCCAGAAGCTGCCATAATGGCTAAGTTACCATTGGGGTCGAGGTGTTTCTTAACCGCCTCACCAACTTTCTCAGTAGCTAACTGCCAGATTTTAATAATATTTTGGTTTTGCTCTTGTTCCGTCTGCAAACCGCGGCGATAGTCACGTTGTACGCGTTCTACTTCTATAAGCGCTTGCTGAACAATTTCTGATTTTTCTGGTGGTACTTCGATATCTGCAACAGCAAGTGTGGAACCGGATTGGGTTGCATAGCGGAAGCCAATATCCTTAATCTTATCCGCTGACTTAGTTGTTTCATCATCGCCCGCGATCTCATTGATCGCTCCGATCAAATCACGGATTCCACCTTTTTCCAAGACTTGGTTGTTATAGCGGACAGATTCTGGCAGAATATCGTTGAAAATCGCCCGACCAACCGTTGTATCGATCAGTCGGCTTTCTTTTTTCGGTAAGCGATTATTCTGTTCGTCATACCATGTATCCGTCTTAAGTTTTATGCGTGCATGTAAGCTGACCTGACCTAATTGATAGGCTAAGATGACCTCTTCAATACTCGCAAATATACGGCCATCGCCTTTTTCGGGCTGGGTTGGGTTCATGGTAAGGTAATAAACGCCTAAAACCATATCCTTCCCAGGAGAAATAATCGGCTCTCCGCTGGCTGGCTTGAGCAGGTTTTTGCTCGCGAGCATAAATTCACGCGCTTCTTTGACTGCTTTGCTGGATAGCGGAACGTGGACAGCCATCTGGTCACCATCAAAGTCAGCATTGAAGGCTGTGGTTACCAGCGGATGCAGTTGGATAGCGCTGCCCTCGATAAGCACAGGCTCAAAAGCTTGAATACCTAAGCGGTGGAGTGTTGGTGCACGGTTCAGCAAGACGGGTCGGTCTTGAATAACTTCTTCAAGCACTTCCCAAACCTCAGGTCGGTTGCGCATGATGAAGCGCTTTGCACCATTGATATTATTGGTATATTCATGCTTAATCAAACCGGCAATGACAAAGGGTTTGTACAACTCCAATGCCATGGTCTTGGGTAAGCCACATTGATAATGCTTCAAGTTTGGACCCACAACAATCACGGAACGTCCGGAATAATCTACGCGCTTACCAAGCAAATTACGGCGGAAGCGGCCCTTCTTCCCCTTGAGCATGTCACTTAGTGATCGCAGCTCTCGACGACCACGGCGGGAAAGCATGCGCCCATGCTGGGAGTTATCAATCAGCGCGTCAACAGCTTCTTGGAGCATACGTTTTTCGTTGCGCACGATGACATCCGGTGCACCCAATTCGAGCAAGCGCTTAAGCCGGTTATTGCGGTTGATCACGCGCCGGTAAAGATCATTCAAGTCCGAGGTTGCAAATCGACCACCATCTAATTGCACCATCGGACGCAAATCGGGAGGAATTACCGGCAGAACCGAAAGGACCATCCATTCCGGTTTATTTTTTGAACGGCGGAAAGCTTCCACCACTTTCAAGCGGCTGGTTGCTTTCTTGCGTTTTTGTTTGCTTTTCGTGGTACGTACTTCTTGCCAAAGTTCCTCGGCAAGAGGGTCTAAATCTAAGCGGCGCAAGATGTCTTGGAAGGCTTCTGCACCCATATCAGCCTTGAAAACCTGCCCCCAGCGAGACTTTAGCTCACGATACCGTCCTTCACTCAAAAAAGTGAATGGCTGCAGTTCGTATAGCTCATCACGCATCCGAGCATTTTCTGTTTTGGTAGCAGCTTCTTGGTCTTCTAACTGGGTGCGGATGCCCTCCATCACCAAGTCCGATTCTGCGCGGATGGTTTCTTTCTGCATCTGCAGTTCTGCAATCTTCTGGTTCTTTTCCGCTTTGAGGTCTTTTTCCAGCAATTCCATGCGGTCATTGACAATCTTCTGCACGCGGGAAAGATGTTTTGAAGTAACTTCCTCCCCTGCATCGACAATAGTCTGCTCAAAATCATCCACACTAAAAACGATTGGTTTGCGCACAGAATGACCTAATTTTTCGTTCAGTTCGCGCTCTAAACGTTGACCTTCAGCAATTACAGGTTCAAACAAATCGCTAACCTCTTCATCATAAGCTCTATTAATGCTTTCAATTTGGGCATCGATTTCTTTGATTTTGCGGTCACGCTGCTTTTTAGCTTCAGCAATTTGACTGTTGACCCTTTCAATAAGCTCACGTTCAGAAACACTAATTTCATCTTCCAAACGTTTGAGCGCTTTCTGCCGGGCATCTTCGTCCACATAGGTTACGATGTATTGCGCAAAATACAACACCCGATCCAAGTTCCGACGGGAGATATCCAACAAAAGGCCAAGATAAGATGGAACACGGCGGGTATACCAAACATGTGCAACTGGAGCAGCTAAGTCGATATGACCCATGCGCTCGCGCCGCACAGAAGACCGGGTAACTTCCACGCCACATTTATCGCAAATAATGCCTTTATATTTTTGGTTCTTATACTTACCACAATAGCATTGGTAATCTCGAGTAGGACCGAAGATGGCTTCATCGAATAAGCCGTCCTTTTCTGGCCGCAGCCGGCGGTAGTTGATCGTTTCCGGCTTGAGTACTTCTCCATAAGACCAACTGTGAATTGTATCGGGGGATGCTAAGCTAATGCGAAGCGCTTTCATTTGTTTATTTTCCACGCGTACCTCCAAAACCGTGAGAGAGGGTTATTAACACAAAAATGACGCTGGGAGTTCTCATTCCCAGGTTCATCATTTGCTTGTGTTTGCTTAATTCATGCAAATTTTTAGTATACTACTCAAATGTTGATATTGTCAAATTTTACGAGGCCCGTCTAAGGTTTTTTCCCAAGTTATTTCCTCAAAGGGATTTCAATCGTAAAAGTGCTGCCTTCGCCTAATTTACTTTGTACACTAATTTTACCACCATGCTTTTCCACCACCGACTTAACAATGGAAAGACCCAATCCTGGACCGGGACTATCGAAGTTCTCCCCATATTCAATATGGAAGTAGCGCGTAAACACCTTTGGCTGATCGAGAGGCGCAATTCCTTTGCCATTATCTCTCACTTCGATGCCTACTTTGCCAGTATCCTTCGACGCGCTAATCCACACATCCCCACCCACGCGATTAAACTTAATTGCATTTTCGACTAAGTTAAACACTGCCTGACGGAGAAGCACGCGATCAGCAACGATGTTGGGATTGCGCAGCCCGCTGAAATCCGTATGCAAAGTCACCTTACGTTGCTGGGCTTGTAAATCTAACATGGAAACAACTTCCAAAATTAGCTCTTTGAGATCGAAAGTTATTGGTTTTACCTCTTCATCGGAATCCAGCATTTCCATGCTCATCACTTTACTGACCAAGCCAGACATATTCTCGATGCTCAGTAAGATTCGGCTGATGTATTTTTCTTGCTCTTCGCTGAGGTTGCCAATATTCTTGAGTAAATTCACATACCCGCGCATCAACTGAAGCGGGGAAAGTAAATCGTGGCTTATATTGGTAACAAATTCGTTTTTTTGATCGTTTATGCGCTTCTGCCAGGCTGTATCCCTGAGCAGCAGAACCTTGCCGGATTGCCCATCTTGGGTTTTGACCGGAATAACGCGTACTTCATATTCCAGCCCTTTTTCAACCATTAGTCGGAAGGGTTCTCCAGAATCGTTCGTCGCTATAAGGGCGTCATTAAGCTCAGGATAAATTGATTGCAGGTCTTTTAGAGTACGCAAAGGCGTTCTAGCATCTTTGGTGAGCAGCTGTACAGCTGCAGTATTGGCAAAAAGTACCTCATTCGCTCGATTAATAATCAACACCGGGTCAGCTAAAGCCTGAAAAGCTGATTCTAACCAGGCTTTTTCCGATTGCATTTTAACGGCTTGTTCTTTCGTGTTCAGTGCCGCTGAAGCCCGATAGGCTAACTGCTGGTAAAAGTGGATGTCATCCTCACCAAACCAATGGTTTTGGTCAAACCCGACCCATAGTACTCCGATCGCATCGTCATCATTTTTGAGCCTCAAGGCGACAAGAGATTGCGGATAGGGTAAGCCTTCACTCGATCCAAAATACTGGTCATCTTTGATATCACTTAGAATGAGCTGATCTAAATTCCCCAACTTTTCCAAGATCATCACGTCCAGATAGGCATAGACGCGCGTTTGCTCTCCCTGACCGATCCGCAGACGCATTTCTCGGCGACCCGGGTCACGCGTAGGGTTGAACAAGATCAGGCGGGCAGAGCTTGCATCCCGACCAAGCGCCGCTCTCAGGATTGAACTGAGCAGCAAATCATACGCTTCACGTGAGTAGTACGAGGGGTCTAACGAGAGCAAGCGTGATTGCGTATCCTGACGCACACGCAAGTTTTCGCGCAGGTCGCTCAGTGCCTTATAAAACTTCGCCTCACTGGAAGATTTGGGTCTGAGCTCCTGATCTTCTGCGTAATCCCCGAGAATGAGTTTTTCAATCTCCTTCACGGCTTGGCTAAAAGCGTCAAGTACTTCTCGCTCGAGGATGAACTGAAAAGGATTCCAGGCAGCATAATCCCATCGGCATAACAATTCACAAGTGCCAACTGCAACCAATAGCGCTGGGAAAAGCGCACTTGCTTCGAGCAAAAACTGCTCGAGAATAATAAGCAGATTATTCTCTCCCCAACTAATTGCCACAATCAAGCGCGTGAGCAGCATCAGCGGAAGAAAATAAAGAAAAGCCAGTAAGCCATTGATTAATACTGAGTTTTTACTTTGACCGCTGTTTTCAGCTTCGGTGCGGCTGGTGTGCCAGATAAAGAGAACCGTTAGCGCAACAAGCAGGAGGCTAACGATCGGGTCCTGATCAAACATTAACGATTGNNGCTAAGACCTCACCCTCAAACAGGGGGAAATGAACTAAATAATTAAAGGGGAACACAAATAAGGCTAATAAAACAGCCCATTTTATTTCTCTGCTGCCCATTTTGATACCAGGTTTGTGCAAATGCCAAAGCTGCCAGATGACGCCGGCTAAAACCAGCCCTTCTAATATCAACACCGGCAGCGGTTGTGATGCGATGATGGTTTTGTTCTGAGGAAAAAAGCAGGAGCTGATAAAGTGTACCATAGGGCTAGCTAGATTATAGCACGCCTGTGGTAAATCTATCAGTTTTAAGCAACAAACTCAGACAAAATTACGGATCGCACTGCTGAAGAATTTCCTTGATCTTTGCAATTACTTCAGGAACGGTAAGCGTGTCGGTATTAATCACGATGGCATCTGGCGCAGCCCTAAGCGGAGCGACCTTTCGCGTGGAATCATAGGCATCCCGTCGTTTGAGCGATTCAATCACATCGTTCAAACAAACACTGTTCCCGCGGGCAATTTCTTCCGCGTAGCGGCGTTTAGCCCGAACCTCAACAGAAGCATCGAGGTAGATTTTTAAATCTGCCTGGGGTAAAACGACGGTGCCGATATCACGCCCAAGCATCACGATCTTACCGCGCTCAGCGATTTTTCGCTGCTGACGGGTCATCGCCTCTCGTACACCAGGATAGGAGGACACCAAGGACACATTTTGGTTCACCTCTGGGGAGCGAATCTCCCACGTGCGGTCGAGCCCGTTAATCAAAACGTCAAACGGGCGTCCGTCCTCTACACTCCTTGGCAAGATGTCAATGTCGATTTGCTCAGCCAGTTTGGTAACGCTTTCCTCATCTTCCAGATCGATACCTTCGGCTAAAGCTTGCCAGGTCACCGCCCGATACATAATGCCTGTATCAACGCACAGGTAACCTAATTCTTCAGCTAAAAGGCTTCCTACTGTGGTTTTTCCACTGGCAGCTGGGCCATCAATTGCAATCGTGCGCGGAAATGCTTTGTGGGCTTCAGTTGGTGCGGTCAAGGGTTGGCTCCTGTGAACAAATCCTCTCGGATCCAGAAAATTGCCATGTTCGGGTTTGTAGTAAAGGTTTGCGTAAAAACACCCTTTACCAAGTCCATCGGGGTCAGGGTATCCCAGGCGATTTGGCGGCTGGCAACGAGATCCATACCCCGATAAGGTTGATCTGGCTTCAGCTGCCAATCTGGATGGGAAAGTATGATTTCCGGGCTCTGGCTCTCAGGCAGCGCTAAAGGCAAGTCTACTCGACCAAAATCGCGAAAAATCCAAGCATAACCCGAATAATGGGGGTCCAATATGGCAACAGAAGCAGTCTCAGGTTCAAAAGTATTCAAGCGCTCATATTCATGCAGTACTTTGGAGATTTCATCGGCAGAATCCAATATGGGTGAGTCTGACCAGATTAGCGCAGCTTGTTTTGCCTTATTGACCGTGCTTGAAAGAGTCAGGCTTAAGCTTGAAACGAGTAAAACTAAAGTAAGTGCCAAGGCTGCTCCCCTTCCTGCAGCTTGGAAAGACCAGCCTAAGCCGGTAAATAGATACACCAACCCAAGTAACACCAGCCCTAAGCCAAAAGCTAAACCTTGCTGAGTAAATGCAAGCGTACCCGGGAAAGCGTTGAGAAAAGATTTCAAGCTAATTGCCAGAAAAACACAAAGCACTAGGCTAAAAATAAACACATACAGGCTCACCCGTGGTTGATCACTAGTTGATTTCACTAGCCGCTCAATCTCACTAAGCGCTAAAATCCAAATGGGTAATTGCACGAAAGCTAAGCCCCCTGTGCCTAAGTTAGCAAATAAAACCGCACCTAACAATAAAAACATAGTGAGCAAGCTGAGCGCCTTTTTCGCTTTTGCGCCGTCCCTCCAAGCATGCACCGTTGCAACAATAGACAATATCAATGGACATATGCTATACGCAGCCCACCGATAAATCGGGGTCCAGGCTGGGAATTGGCTGTTCAAGAAGCCCTCTTGAAGAAAGGCGCTTAACCCTCCAGCGATCCCGCTTATTCCAGCCGGATCCAAGCCGAAAGATGTGGCTAATAGCAGCAGGGTGAGCACAAAGCTCAGAGCAAACTTAGCTGGCGATTTACGAAGGGGACATACATTCAGCAAAGCAGATGCAAACTCATTTAATGCTGCTTTGTTAATCAAATAAGCAATTCCAAGCGCAATCAACAGGAGTAATAAAACAGCCCAAGCCCAAGGACCCCCAAGCAAAGCCACAGCCAAGGCTACTCCGACCCCTACGGGTTTGCCTGCAATAAAAAAGCTAAGCGCCCAAACCAAGCCAGCGAGGACGAAAATCGCGTTGCCAGCCTGGCGGGAAAGAATAAAGAGTATTGGGTCCAGCGCCAAAGCAAAAGCTATCCCAAGGGTGAGAAATGGACTTAACCTCCGCCGCCAAAAAAGCGGGATGAGAGCTAAGCTTGCACCTGCCATTGCTGGCCAAAAGCGCGCCCAAAAAGCATTGGCTTGCATAAGCGCAAAAGTACTCGCAGTCAAGCCCTGATAAGCTGCATTAACAGCGGTTTCCACCGGCAGATCACGCGCCACCAAGAGCGCCTGCCAGGCGGCTTGTGCTTCTCCCGCTGAGAATGGGATTGAAGCTAAGCTCGTCAGGCGCAGGCATAGCCCAAGTAAAAAAATAGCTAACATGCTCAGCTGGATTTGGGTATCAGATAGACCCTTCGTATGAGAAATCGTTGCTGTCTCTTTCATATCATTGACCTGCTGCATAGGCATAAATTCTAGCGCCGGGTGAGTTGAACACCAATTGGAGATGCTCCTGAAACTTGCTTTCATCCAGGGCGTAAGTCCTTATTTCCAAATCGCCCACGTACACATACTTGATTTGATATTTATCCAATATTGCTTTCGCTTCCTGCCAGTCATGCGTACTATAGAGTGTGCGGATGTCATTTTGCCGGCTACCCATTTCCAAGTATCCCCCACGCCATTGAGCTTCATGTCCAATCCAACCTAACACCGTGGGCATGCCAGAGAAGGTAGAGACCGAAGCGTAAGTTGTGTAGCTGCCGCCGGTATCCGCCACGGCTTCGACCATCACGCCTAAGGGCGCTTGCTTGAGCCACTCCACCGCTTGCATTTGGTCCGGCCAGATGGCTTTATAGTACTGTGTCCCGTCTAAAGTTAACTGATCCGCTGAAGGTATCCCCCCTGTTTTGTTCCAGAGCGCCACTACGGGGTAAACCAAACCCATCGCGATCCCACAAATGCATATAACAGCTAACGCCATCTTCCAGCGCCGGCTTACCAGCTCAAAGATAAACCAGATCATGGCTAAAGCAAATATACCCAATACAATATAATCCAGCGGGCTAGAGCCTAAAGCGCCTAAGTTTTGGTTGAAGCGCTGAAAGACCGCATCGTCTCGATAGAGCCCAAGGTACATAGCAATCATTCCTAGCAAGAACATCCCAAAGGGGAAAAGTTTCTCCCAAAGCTTGGTTTTTGTCGCGCTGCCAATTAACTGAACGAGCATGTAACTGCCAGCGAGTGACCACAAAATCCAAGCTTGGAAGTAAAACTTAAAGATGGTGTTCATGCGCGTGCCAAAATTATCCCGCAGGTAAACAAACTCTGGCGCAAGTGTGAGTAACAAACCCAAGATGAGTAAGAATAGCACAAAAGTATGGGTCGATTTTTCTGTATGTGCGGATTCCGGCTCCTCTGCCTGGGAACAATGCTCGCCCAGCAATGCATTCAGCGCCAAAAAGCTGAGTAAAAAGAGCGTGATCCACGTGCCCGGCGCTTTTAAGCGGTTGAGGAGCGCTTGCCATAAAGGACTTTCTCCAGGAGTGGCACCCTGCAAGCCCAGAAACAACTGATTGAGGGTTGGTAGCTTTGTACCGATAAATGCAAGGCTCCACGAAAAGACAAATAAGAAAAGAAACAGACCCAAGGTGATCAAAAATGCTGGCTTAACGGCGCGTGCTTGTGGGCGTTCAAAAAAGTGTGCCAGCAAGCCGGCAAAAAGCGGCAAAAGAAGCGGACCAAACATAATCCAGAAGTAATGCCCTTGGGTAAAAAACGCCAAACTTGGTAGAATCCCGCCAGCTTGTGAGGAAAAGCTGAGGAAGAAGGGGAAATACATTAATATCGCTGGGATACCTAAGCCAAAACACAGCAGGAAAAACTCACCAATTCTGCGCCCGTTCCAACCATTACTTCGGTATTGCCCATAGACCAGGGCAGCGGCAATTAGCAGCAGGTAGAACGGGAAATCCCAAGTGTTCATGAAGGCTAAGCCGCCGAGCGTCAGTACCGCAAAGGCAATTTCGGGCAGCCCCCAAGGCAGCCTCCAGTGCCAGAAACGTGTTTCGCCTTGCCAGCCTCCGCGAATGGCGTTTAGAGCTTGGCTGACAGCCAAGAGCACGAAGGGCATCGCCAATAGGTGGGGATGCAGGTCTGAGAGTAAGTAAGTAAAGAAGGGAAACTCGTCAATCACCTCGAGTGCCGTGCCGTTTAGGGTGAAATCCTGCACCACACGGCTGGCACCCCACCATTGCACTCCGCCCAGTCGCAGCGGGAACCAGGAATAACTCGCTGGCGCTGTAGTCAACTCTTTCAAATTGATCCATTGCCAAAACGAAGAAACCGACTGCCCGGCAGCATCCTGCGACCAAAACAAGCCACGGGCATGCAAAATATCCAGAAAGCCATGCCAATTGGAAACGATCAGGAGCATAAACGGAGCTAGCAAACTGGCTGCGTAGACCCAACCTGAGATTTTCCCCTCTTTATGTCGATTCCCTGCCAAGAGGTCAAAAAGCACCCCATAAGCCCCCAGTGCCGTGAGTGCAAACCACAGCGCAGACATCAAATTATAGCCGATGGCGGCATCCACCCCGCTCACGCGAATGAGCATCGCAGCCAGCACATAACCAAAGTAATAATACGAAATGGCATACCCAGAGAGCCAAGGATCATTGGGCGGAAAGGTTGGCGAGCGCAAGATGGCATTGATAAACGCCATTTCCATGGGTTTTTCTGTGCCAATGATAGCTGGGTTGGCAGCCCGCACGACCGCCCACAGCCCAAAAGCAACTAAAAAGAGCGCTTCGGTTGTGAGGATCAGTCGGTGGTTCGCCTTTATCCAAGCCCACAGCCCCTTGGCACGTCCGCCGCGCAAGACGAGCAGGTTGAGCATAATCACCAGCCCAAATGCCACCAGCTGCCCGGCTAAGTTGTTATGCAGCAGCTGTAAGGAGGTTAGCAGCCAAAACAAATAGCCCCAAAGCAGCAACCCGACGGGCCGGCTGAGGGCGTAACCTCGGGAAGGGAGCGCTTTGAAGAGCCTCCAGGTTAGGGGTAAGTTAACTACTGCTAAGATTAGGCTTAAAACATACCAAATGATGAAGCTCGTCAAGGTAACCTCACCTGATAAATCACCGTTTCGCTGTTCCGATAAACTTCATCCCAAAGTATACCTTCTTGCGCCGCAAATTTATCTAATCCACCGCCCGGATAAAATGCTTGCTCTAACTGGCCCACCACGATGTAACTCACCTCATACTTCTTGAGGAAGCTGCGAACGTAATCCAGATCGTCAGTCATATAGAATTTATCCACCGCATCCACACGGTTTTGTACCTCATTGGTTTGCAGGATGGCGCGCTGCTGGCGTTGGTGGTAATTCCAACCCACCACGCCTGGAAGCCCCGTGTAAATGGTATAGCGGTTCCCCCAGCGGTATTCGTAAGCCTGCCCTTCCACAATCACGGGTGAGCCTTGGATATTATCCTGCATCCATCGGATAGCAGCATAATCTTCTCCAAAAGGTATAACCACGCCCATATCGTAGTAACTTGAGGTTTGCATATACTGCATACCATCCAATGTTTTCGGGGCATTCACATCTATGCGGTCGTGAATTTTATCGGTCGTGCCCATCAACGGGAAAAGCAGCGCGCTGGCAACCAGAAGAATGAGCGGAATCTGGAAAATCAACTGTGTACGTACTGTCCACTTGTGCTGATCGTTCCAGAGCGCAACTAATCCGGTACCAAGGGCTAGTGTAAGCAGCAGCCAGGCTTGCATATAGAGTTTGAAGACCACATTCATGCGGCCGATATCCCCCACCAGGTACACCAGTTCCACCACCAGCGTCTCCAGCAAGGCTGTGGCGATCATGAAGAAGGCTAAGCGCTTGGCATCACTTTGATCCTGCTTGAGGATGAGAATCAG
>DICP01000111.1:339-2455 GCA_002417685.1 Candidatus Mesolinea sp. UBA5823 | reverse complement strand
ATGAAGAGCAGCAAGCCCCAATGCGTAAAGTAAGAATTGAGCGGAGTCCGGTCGCCGGTCCAAAAGCCGAGCTGGCTATAACCCGGATGAAAATTTCGGTTGAAGGGTGTATAAAGCACAGAGCTGAGCACAACAAGGACCAGCATTAAGCCGGCAATGGTGATCGCCTTGCCAAACTTGGGGTTTTTGACAAACTTCGCTGGCTCCATATATCTCCAGCCGGTATAGCCGACAATGAATAGATTGAGCAGCAAGAAGGTGTAGGAATCCCAAGTGTTAATGGGTTTGAGTGCGCCAATCAGCAAGCCCCCCAATAACAAGCTAAGGATAAACCCAACCCAATTATCTCTTCGGTTTTGGCTCCATTTGCCCCGCGCGAAGAGGAACGACATACCCCAAGCTACTGAGAAGACCACAAAGGGCATGGCAATTAAGTGGGCATGCAAATCGGCATAAAGGAAGGTGAAATAGGGGAACTCGGTGATTGCTTCACCCGGGATGGTGCGGCTAGCCATCCAGTACCAATCACCCGGGTAAAGCGGCATAGGTATGTCCTGGAGGACCATGCCAAAGCCCTTAAAAAACCAGCCGATTTTCTGAAAGACTGAAGCCCCTTCCATCAGCGCGCCGGCTGCGCCCATGGAGGCTAAGGTATCTGTAAGCAGCTTGAGGTTGCCGAGGTTCCCAAGAAATGCGAGTAACACAGCGGTCCACAACCCCGCCCAGAATGGCTGCCCAAAGAGCTTTTTCAGCTTTGGGCTATCGGTGCCTTGCTTAGCTGCAATGATGCGCCTGGTTAAGTTCCAGCCTACGCTATAAGCGCCCATAACTAATAGCGCATACCAAAGTGGCAGCACAATGTTATACGCTACTGCTGGGATGATGCCCAAGAGCTTAATCGGCATACCTAGAATGACAAAGCCAAAGTAATAATAGTTAATGTAGCCACCAGCAAACCAAGGGTCGTAGGGCGGAAAAACCGTGCTCTTAATCACCGCATTCAAGTAAGAGAAGTCCATAGGCTTCTCCCCACCCTTGAAGGGATGCCAAAGATCGGGGTTTTGGTAACGCACCCATAAGAAAAACAGAAAGGCTGCCAGTCCAACTAGCTCAATGATCAAATAGCGCTTCCAGTTTTGCGCCAGTTCCCGAGCGAGGTCCTTACGCTTTAGGAAGCCGAGAACCAGCCCAGCAAGCATAATAGCAACGAAGATCCCTAAGAGCAGCTTTCGTGTGACGAAGACGCCGGCTGAGCCTAAGACAAAGGCGAAATATCCGAACAGCAAAAGACCCAATAAACGCGAGAAAGCATACCCTTTATCTTCCAATCCGGGCAGCGCCAGGCGGATAAACGGGTAAACCGCCAAGCCCAAGATGAAGGTGAACAGGTAAAACACAATTACCGCCACAGCTTGGTTGGAATTGACTGGCGATTCTCGGTCGAACAGCTCCGACCAGGTGCCGTTTGCGCGTTGAATCTGCTTCTGCTCTTCCGTGAGCATCAGGTAGTTGCTTTTCTCAAGGCTGCGATCGTAAGGATCTAGCTGCCGTGGCGCAAGGTTAACCACATGTGAAAGATCTACAGCGCCAAGGATTTCTCGAACACGTTGGATATCAAAATCGGCAGTCTTCTTGAAAATCAGGACTTTAGGGTGGTCATAAACCGAAAAAGCTTCCTCGGCAAATTGATCGTTAAATTGCCAGGGACCCAAGCGCGGATATGAGGTAAAAGTCTGGATAAGCTCAAAGCCCAGGCTGCCGGCAAACATTCCCGGCTCAGCAACGTTATAGCAAGTCACCACGTCCATCTCATCCGGGCAGCCCAGCAGGCTGCGGTAGTATTGCGTGGTGAGCGGATAGCGCTCCGGGACGCGTGTGGTTGTGCCCCACTGCCGGTTGGAGCTGATGAATATATAATCCCCTTGCTGCAGGATACTTATAAAACGCTCTAGCTTCGAATTATCATCTGGCCAATATAGTTCCAGGTTTAGGTCGCCGCGGAAGATGCCGCCGGCATCGATATAGGGAACGTAACCAGCTTTCGCGACGGGTAAGGCATCATCCCAAGAGGACTCGTGCACAGGCGCCACCGAGGCAATAGCGATTTGCCCATTAC
>DICP01000111.1:0-273 GCA_002417685.1 Candidatus Mesolinea sp. UBA5823 | reverse complement strand
GTGAAGTGCTGTGCCCTTACCATCACCAAGATCCGTGAAAGTCCCTTGTGCTGTGCCGCTTACCGGGGTCAGGTCACTTTCAGCTGAAGGCGTCAGCGTGACACGCAAAGTTTTCTGCTCATTGCTTTGGTTCAGGTCGAGCACATAAGGCATGTCTATTGCAGTGATCTCGCCAGCCTCGAGCACACTCATATCCATCGTATAACTATGCGCAGGCGTAACGGTTTCCACAAGCTTTGGCAGCATTTGGGCAAAGGTTTGCCCTTCTTCATC
>DICP01000073.1 GCA_002417685.1 Candidatus Mesolinea sp. UBA5823 | reverse complement strand
GCGTTTACGCTGTTTACCCAGCCGCTTTTTTCAGTCAAAATAGGTTCGATAAACTTAGCCATAGGCAGTTTATCGAGGTTGTCAACATAGCTCACATCACCATGTTGTGCGATTACCAGCTCTCGGAACTTCCACCAACCACTGCCATCTTGCATTGCTCGATCAGCCATAGCTAAGCCCGTCTCTATATCAGGTGCTTTCTGCCCTAAAATGAGCATATATGCAGCCATATGCAGGCAGTGATAGCGGTAATCCTCAGGTCCTACGCCGTGCAGCATTTCAACCGCTTCTCGGAGCTCGAGAACATTTCCTACAGCATTACCCAGCGGTTGGTCCATAGGCGAAAGCACAGCAATAACTTGCCTGCCGCTGAGCCCTCCAATGGCAACCATCTCCTCAGCAAGTTCACGTGCCTTTTCTAAAGTAGGCATAAATGCGCCTTTACCTACTTTGACGTCTAAAACAATCGCATGCGCTCCTGCGGCGATTTTCTTGCTCATGATGGAGGAAGCGATGAGGGGAATGGATTCTACCGTACCGGTGACGTCTCGCAGCGCGTAAAGCTTACCATCGGCTGGTGCTAGGTCCGCACTTTGACCGGTCAAGACAATGCCGATCTCTTTGAGTTGGTGGATAAACTCTTCTGTGGTTAGATCGAGTTTAATCCCGGGGATTGATTCCAGCTTGTCGATAGTCCCACCACTAAAACCTAAGCCACGACCAGACATTTTCCCCACCGGTAAACCGCAAGCAGCAACAAGCGGTGCAACGGTGAGGGTCGTTTTATCCCCTACACCACCAGTGGAATGCTTGTCCACTACGATGGGTGCTGCTTGGCTGAGGTCTAGAATCTCGCCAGAGTGCGCCATAGCCATTGTAAGGTCGGTCGTTTCCTGATGGGTCATCCCATTCAGCGTAACCGCCATCGCAAAGGCTGCCATTTGATAATCTGGGATTGTGCCTTGGGTATAGCCTTGAACCAAAAATTCAAGCTCACCTTTGGTAAGCGCAAGCTTATCCCGTTTTTTAATGATTAAATCAACAGCGCGCATTTGCTTTTAACCTTATGATTGTTCTTGATCCTCTGCAGGATAGACGCTTACCTTGCGGTAAGGTTCTTCACCCGTCGATTCAGTATAAACCTTTGCGTTTTCCCGCAACGCCATGTGTACAATACGGCGTTCATTCGGGGGCATAGGTTCCAAGACTTGCTTACGCCCTGTCTTTTCCACCTGATCGGCAGCTCGACGGGCTAACTTCCGCAATTCATTCTCTCGTCTGATTCGATAATGCTGCACGTCGACTTGAATCGGGACCCAATAGCCCAATTTATGGGCAATTATGAGGCTGAGGAGGTACTGAAGCGCATTAAGGGTTTCTGCCTTGCGGCCGATGAGGAAGCTTAAGTCTTCTCCTTCAATATTCACAGAAATCACAGGTTTCTCGTCTGCTTCAGTTTCAGCAAAACCTACACTCACACCCGCCTTGACCCCCATTTTCTCTAGAAGTTCCAGCGTTGTCTCTTTGGAAACCTGTTGTTCAATCGAGATTTTTTCTTGTTCAGTATCTGGTGCGGTAATCGGTTTTACTTCCTTGGGTGCTTCTTCCACCACAGGCTGTGGTGCAGACTGTGTTAACTCGGAGCTATTGTAAATCGTGCGGTTTGGATCTTTGACTGTCAGACGAATACGTGCCTGGCGTGTGGCAAAATGAAAAATGTTGCGTTTGCCTTCATCCAACACTTCGATTTCCACGTCGTCTTTGGAAAGGCCCATCTCTGAAAGGCCTTTATCGATCGCCTCTTCAACAGTAGGTGCAATCACCTCTAAGGTTGGTTTATTCTTATTCATCAAACTACCCCATTATTATTTCTTCTTGCGTTTTTGTGGTGGTCTCTGCTGCTTCACTGCGGCGCGTGCCGAAGGTTTCGGTTCAGGTTTCTGTGGTTCAGGGATCGGTTCGTCGTCTGGCACTTCAAGTACCGCGGCGGGTAAGGTTGATGCAGGTAAAACTGCCGGCTTAGGCTTTATAAAGGGGAGTATTTTGGACCAATCTGTCGTACCCTGGATCGAATATTGAATTATTGTGGCAACGTTGCTGGCTAAGAAGTACAGCGCTAACCCAGAGGCAAGCGTGAAAGAAATCCAGCCCATAAACAAGGGCATATACAGATTCATGCTCTTAGACATCGCTGCTGCCTGGTCGTTTGCTCCGCCAGAAGGTGGTGCCACCACTTTACCTTGAAGCCATGTCGTTAAAACTACAAGGATTGTAAGTACCGGTATTGGGATCCCAGCAACCACGAGTCTTTCGGGTTGACCCAGATCCATCCACAAGAAGTGGTTCTGAACGGGCAGAATTTTACTGGAATCCAAGAAAGGATAAATCATGCGCTCCAGGTTTAACAGTTCCAATGGCGTGGCAGCCATGACCTTAATAATGCTCTGGTAAAGGCCCAAAATGATGGGAAATTGGATGAGAGTTGGCAAGCAGGAACCCGCCGGGTTCACCTTAGCTTCACGATAAAGCTTCATTTGTTCTTCGGCGAGTTTTTCGCGGTTATCTTTATACTTTTCCACCATCTTTTTATAGCGTGGACTGTTTTGCAACTCAGTCATCGCTCGCGTTTGCTTGATTTGTCTAGCTGTAAGGGGGTAAGTAACTAACTTAATCAACAAAGTAAATAAAATGATGGCAATGCCAAAATTATTGACCCCGAGGGTTATTCCCAACAAAATATTTGTAAAGGGTTGAACAATAATTGTATCCCACATAACTTTTTCTTCCTTTTATCTTCCAGGTGTAAATGACCAGACTAAATTTCCGTTGAGATCATAGGCTTGAAGCAACACGTTGCCCTTTACACCAATGAAAATCTTATCGCCGGCTAGGATAGGTGTTGAATACACCTGACCATCTATAGTGCGGGTCCAAACGGGAGCACGATCGCTCATATTGTAGACAGTTAGTGTGCCATCCTCGCGGACAATAACAAAACTGCTTTCCAGAGGAAGGATGCCGGCTGTAACATTGCCGCCTGCGTCCAAAGCCCAATTCACAGAACCGTCAGCGGGGTTTAAGCCAAAAATCTTTCCGCTTTCATCTGAAAAAACAACGCTGCCACCGAACATCACCGGTGTTGCCCACACGCTGGATAATTCACCGTTATTGTTGAACTCCCAGAGAATTTCCCCGCTTTGTCTATCCACCGCGGTAAGCACCTTGCCCATGCTGCCCACATATAATGCACCGTTCTCAGTATCGTAATAGGGTGCGGAAACTAATGCGCCATTCAGTTTGGTTTTCCAGAGGACGTCACCTGTAGCGATATCTAGCGCAACTAAGTGGTGATCCATTGAGCTAATATAAACCTTATCCTCTACAACGACAGGTTCCGCCAAAAAACCAAATTCACTGGAATACGTCCATAACAAATTCCCGTCAACGGTCAGGCAATATACGTTACGGTCAAGGTTCGGCGCAATAATGTATGTCCCATCGGTGGCTGCTTTAGCTTCGAACCATCCTTTTGCCTCGCTAAAAATCCAATCGACATTGCCATTTTCAGCTGAAAGCCGCTGGAATCTGTTGGCAAGATCACCAACATACAACTTCCCATCTGCCAACAGAGGGGGAGCATAAAAAGCGATTTGAGCTGATGCATTTTGCGGGTAGCGCCAAACTTCCGTCCCCGTAGCCGCATCGATTTTATACACATATTGCTGGTAAGAAACGTAGGCTGCAGTTTCATCTGCGCTTACGCCAGGCGTGCCATCAGCGCGTGGTCCCATAGCACAGCCACCTAACACCAAAGCGGCTAAGACCAGCATAAAGATTAAACCAAAATGTTTCTTCATATTTCTCCAAAAATTCATGGGACTGGATCGTAACCACCAGGGTTTAACGGGTTACAGCGCAAAATGCGCTTAAATGCCATCCAGCTTCCTTTGATTGCACCATATTTATATACTGCTTGATAACCGTAATGTGAACAAGTCGGGTAGTAGCGGCAAGTATTAGGCGGTAAGGTTGGCGAAACCACAATCTGATACGCTCTGATAAGCAATAAAATTAATAGGCGCGGAAGGTTTTTCAGCGTGATAGGCAGATCCTTAAGAGGAGGATCAATATGGCTATGTTCCGTTACCGGTATGGTCTGTTCCGTCATCAGTTTGTTTTCTGCTTAAGCCTGCCCGTAGAAGCAGCTTCTGAAAAGATTGGTCAACCTCGGATGGGGTAGACACGAGAAGGCGCTTGCGGGCAACTACCAGGATATCAAAGCCAGGTTTGATTTCTGCCGCATATTGCGCTAAGCGCGCACGTAGGATCCGTTTGCAGCGATTGCGCTGCACTGCACCGCCTACAGCTTTACTCGCTAGCACAGCTGCACGGGAATAATCTAATCCGTTTGGCAGGAACACCAAAGCCATACGCTCGTCCGAAACGGATTGACCGTTCTGACGGATGGCTCGGATTTCCAGCGAGCTCTTGATGCGAGTTGTAGATTTGCGCAATTTTTCTGGGCACAATCAAACCTAACTTTTTTACCAGCGCACCCGCTTGACGTGATTGTTTACCTTTGGTGTAAGCTGGTAGCGCCCGCGTAAGCGCCGGCGCTTCAGCACCTGTTTACCATCGGCCGTAGCCATGCGGGCACGGAATCCATGTACGCGTGCGCGTCGGCGCACTCTGGGTTGATAAGTTCGTTTGGGCATCTCAATATTCCTTTCGAGCTCCTGCACACCAAAGACTATTGGTTGCAGATTTTTTTATATTTTTAACCTTTTGATTTTACTTGATTAGCCTGAATTGCGTCAAGTGCAAGCTGTGCGTGAGTATAAGCAGGAATGAAATTGGGTATGCATAGCGGATATACACAAACCGTGGTAAATAAATTCACAAGTATTTTGATCTTCTCCTTTCAAATCAACTCCCCAATAAGTAGCCCAGCTTGGTCTAAACCTGTAATATGCGCTAAGGTAATCGTGTTTGTTAAATTCACTTTGCTTTGGGTTCGCACGCGGAAAAAGTCTGGCGTCAAGCCGGTGTAGTAGGTCTGGCTTCCATTCTTTTTGCCTTGTTCCCACAATACATTTGTCTCACTGCCAATTTTGCCCGTTTGGATTGCGCGTGTTCTCGCTTGCAGCAATTCTCGAATGCGCTTAGCGCGTTCATGGCTAATTGCAGCTGGGATTTGTTCCTCAAATTTGGCTGCCGGTGTGCCAGGCATCGGTGAGAATTTGAAGACATGTCCTCCTGAAAAAGGCATTTCCGCGATAAATTGGAACGTTTCCTCAAAAAGAGCATCGGTTTCACCTGGAAAACCGACAATAATATCCGTCGTGATTGCCAGTTCTGGCAGGTGCTTGCCAATCGTTTCGATGAGCTCCCGGTAACGCGTTGTCGTAATTGGGCGTGCCATGCGCCTCAAAATCGCATCGCTACCGCTCTGAAGCGGAAGGTGCAGATGAGGGCAAAGGCGCACGTCTTCAAAACAAGCCAATAAGTGCTCATCCACGTCCCAAGGTTCAATTGAAGAAATCCGAATTCTTGGTACTTTGGTGTGAAGCAGTATCGCTTCAATTAAATCAGAAATCCTCAGATTGCCTTCCAAATCTTTCCCCCAGGCACCAATTTGCACACCAGTGAGCACTACTTCTTGCACGCCTAATTCTTCAGACTGAGCGATTTGCCGCACTACCTCCTCGGCAGGGATACTTCTGGATTTTCCGCGCGCGATGCGCGTGAGGCAGTAACTGCAGGCATTGTTGCAGCCTTCCTGAACTTTGATAAAGCTGCGTGTTCGTGAACGGCTGCCTAAATCCGGCTTTACAGTTTCCTCACGTAAAACAGCACTTTCAATTTCCCCATTGTTTAACCGCTTTAGAACCAAATCTCTTTTTTCTGGTGTAAACACGTCATCGCTGCCGACTAATTCTGCTGAATCCTGAGGAAAAGCACTCACCCAACAACCCATTGCCAACACTTTCGCCCCAGTTGATCGCTGGTAATGGCGCACCATCTTGCGCGAATCGGCTGCAGCTTTAGCTGTCACGCAGCAGGTATTAATCACCACGTAATCCGCTTCTGTCGGTTCTGCGACAATTTCCTGTCCGCGGGCAGTCAAGTCTAATGCCAGCTGCTCAATCTCTGCTTGATTGAGTCGGCAGCCAACCATATCCAAAAAAACTTTCATCTTAGCGTTTAATCACTGAAAAATCTGAGAAAACGATAGCAGAATCTCCCTCCGCATGCGTTTCTACTATCATCCCCACCTTGCCGGTTGAAAAACTAGTGTCTTTAACTGTTTGCAACATTTTTCCGTTGACGCTTAAAGAGAGCTCATTCGCGCTGCAAATAGCTTCAATTTGGTTTAGAGCACTTCCAATATTGATTTGCTCACTGTAAGTAAATTTGTCGCTACCCAATAATGCCTCTACGCCATTTTCCACTTTCATGATGCCATAATAGCCGTCGCTACTAATGAGAAAGCTATAAAAGTTATCTTTATTTCTAAAGCGGCAAATAATACCGAAATTCGTATCTTCCGGTCCGCTAATTTTCTCGGTTTTAACCCTAATTTCTGTATCGCTAAGCGGCAAATCGACAACTGACCATGCACGCGAATTTTGGGTTTTTACTGAAATTAAGTAACCACCCGCCGAATAACCCTTGAGCTCATAAGGCGAATTAACCTTCTCCCAGCCAGTCGATTGATCAGAAAAATCATCCTGGAAAATTACCTCTCCAGGCTCCAGCCACGGCAGCTTATCGAAGCTCAAGCTGGAGGGAGCACAGCCACTTAGCATCAGCGCCGCTAAAAGGAGAAGGAGACTCAATCTTTTCGATTTCATCTCCTTCATCATACCAAATATTTTGGCTGTAGACAATTTAAATTAAACTGAGGGTGTTGAAAAACATTGGTTAATAGATTACATCCAAATTAT
>DICP01000019.1 GCA_002417685.1 Candidatus Mesolinea sp. UBA5823 | reverse complement strand
AGCTCCTCGCCTACCCCTACCACCGCAGGCAGCCCGAAGGCTTTGGCTAAAATTGCCGTGTGCGAGGTAGGTCCGCCTTCTGCGGTAACAAAAGCCAAAGTTACCGCGCGCTCTAAGCTTACCGTATCTGATGGGGTCAGGTCCCGGCTGACGATGATGGAAGGTTTATCTGGATTAATCCCGCGTGTTTGCAAACCCAATAAATGCCCTAAGACTCGTTGACCCACATCGCGTAGATCCACAGCCCGGGCTGAAAGGGTCGGGTCAGGAATAGCTTCAAGCTGCTGGGCAATCGTCTCGATGGCATTCATCCAGGCAGCCTCAGCGTTTTTTCCAGCGTTAATATCACTTTCTGCCAGGGAAACTAGGGAGTCATCCTCTAAGAACATCATGTGGGCATCAAATATTTCAGCCTCTTTCTCTTTAGCTTGCGCTTTTACTGAATCCCTCAGACCTTTGAGCTCTTCGATCGCTGCGGCTCTGGCTTTTTTCAAACGCTGCTTTTCTGCCGTTGAATCTTCGATAGTGTAATGGGGAATATTCAGGGATTGTTTCTGAACTTTGAAAATCGGACCGCTCGCTAGCCCGGGTGCTGCGGGGATCCCTTTTAGAACACGTGTCTCAGCCATAGATCCTTCTTTTAGATGTTCTCGCAAAGCTGCGGTGGAAAAATTATACCCTCATCTAAATCCTTAAAGAGCTTCAAGGTGCAATTTAAACCGTCGTAAAGCGCCTGTGATCCTTAGAATAATGAGGGAATCTCGCTTAGTCCCTTGCATTCTCTCGCAATTCTTAAAGCTCTTCAATCTTTAAGATTAGGAACCAGAATCGACCTTGAAAGCTCTATCCGCCTGTGCTAAAATGAGTATCCAACAGGTAGGGGATTATTTTTTATTAACCCCCATATATGGGAGCAGCATTCTGGAGTGAGGCATGAACTGTCCATTTTGTCAGCATCAATACTCAAAGGTGATAGACACCAACAAAGACGCCCACGGAGGCATCCGGCGCCGCCGAGAATGTCTCTATTGCCACCAGCGCTTTAGTACCTACGAGCGCCCGATTTTAACCACACCAATGCTGATTAAACAAAACGGTGCACGCGAAGAGTTCAACCGCGATAAATTGCTGCAAGGCTTGCGCATCGCCTGTGCAAAGCGTCCTGTCCCAGCAGCCTCGCTAGAAAAAATCGTCGATGATATCGAAGCTGAATTACAAAAAATGGGTCGGGTTGAAGTAAACTCCCGGGTTGTAGGCGACTTGGCGATTAGAGGGCTCAAAGAGTTAGACCATGTCGCCTACATCCGTTATGCCATTGTCTACCTGCGCTTAGATGACCTTCATGCAGTTCGGAATGAAATTGACCGGCTGCTTTCTGAAGAAGAAACCATTTAAAGGACTTATTATGGAAACCATTAATCTCCCCCGTGCGGGGCTCTTACCCACACCACCTTTACCAGAAGGCTTACCTTCAATCGCGTTGAGCGAGAACTCACGTCAAATCCTGGAGAAGCGCTATTTACGCCATGGCGATGATGGCAAGCCAGCGGAAACAATTGACGAAATGTTCTGGCGGATTGCCTGGCATGTCGCTTCTGCCGAAGGCGAAGACGAAAAAAGTATGGCAACTGCGATTAACTTTTACAAAGCGCTTGTTTCCAAGTCCTTTTTCCCCAACTCACCTACCTTCACTGGCGCCGGCACACCCTTAGGTCAGCTGGCTGCCTGCTTTGTACTCCCCATTTCTGATGATATGGGGCGTTCTCCCGACGGGATCTTTTCTACCCTGCGTAATGCTGCGCTCATTCAGCAAACTGGCGGAGGAAACGGCTTCAACTTTTCGCGTCTGCGCCCTAAGGGTTCATTGGTAAAATCTTCATCGGGTCAAGCCACCGGCCCAGTCGGCTTTCTCAAAGTGTACGATAACGCCTTTGGCGAAATTGCCCAAGGAGGCACACGCCGCGGTGCTAATATGGGCATCTTGCGAGTGGATCATCCTGATATCGAAGACTTTATTACTTGCAAACATAACGAATATGCCATAACGAATTTCAATATCTCCGTTGCCATCACCGACGCGTTTATGCGCGCTGTAGAAGCTGATGAACCTTGGGAGCTGCGCTTTCCGGATATTCAATCCCCGCTCTATAAAACCTTCAATGGCACCTTGGAAGGCGCAGAACGCGATGGTATTCCGATCCGCACCTATAAAACAGTACCTGCCCGTGAGCTTTTCAATAAACTTGTTGCGCAGGCACACCACAATGGCGAACCAGGCGCCTTATTCCTGGATGCAGCCAACCGCGCTAACCCCGTCCCGCACTTGTATGACCTGGAAGCCACAAACCCCTGTGGCGAGCAATGGTTAGGTCCGTATGAAAACTGTTGTTTAGCCTCCATTAATTTAGCCGAACACATTGGACCAGATGGATCCGTTGATTGGGCAAAATTAGAGCAAACTACACAGACGGTAACCCGCTTTCTCGATGACGTCATTGATAAAAATGCTTACGTCCCTGCCGTTCCCCAACTGAAAGAGTCTGCTTTAACAGCCCGCCGTATTGGGCTGGGGATCATGGGCTTAGCCGACCTGATGTATCACTGTGGGGTGCGCTATGGCTCGGATAAATCCCTCGAGTTTGCCTCACAGGTGATGGAGTTCATCCGTTACCATTGCATGCTCACCAGTATTCACTTAGCCGCCGAGCGCGGTTCCTTCCCAGCTATTCATGGCAGCATTTATGATCCAGAAGCGCTGAAATGGACTCCACCAGAGCCATTAATTCCCTACACAAACGATTGGCAGCGCCCCGAAGTTAACTGGCAGCAGGTCGTCGATGGCATCAAGCGCCATGGTATTCGCAACGCTGCCCAGACAACCATCGCACCTACTGGTACCATTGGCACAGTAGCGGGTTGTGAAGGTTATGGCTGCGAGCCGGTGTTTGCTTTAGCTTACGTCCGGCACGTAAACGACCACGGAAAAGATCTGCAGCTCAATTATGTCAGTCCGCTCTTCCAAGCAGCGCTTGACCGCACTGACCTTAGCCCTGAAACAAAAGCAAGCATCATTTCCCAGGTGATTGAGCAGGGCACCTGCCAGAATATCGCTGAGCTGCCCGAAGATATCCGGAATGTGTTTGTCGTTTCAGCAGATGTGACCGCACGTGAACACATCCGCATTCAAGCAGCGCTGCAACGCTTTGTTGATAACAGCCTGAGCAAGACGATTAACTTCCCGGCGGATGCAACCGAGGAAGATGTTGCGGATGCCTTCCGCTATGCTTGGGAGTTGGGGTGCAAAGGCTTGACAGTTTACGTGACGGGTTCGCGCGAGAAAGTGGTCTTGGAGACCAAGAGCACCATGCAAGCGAAGCAAACCTCCCCGGCGGTTCAAACCCCCGAGCCGCAACTCTTTGGGGTCGATATCGAAGCGCAGCTTAAGTTCTGGAAAGACACTAAAAAACCGCGGCCAAGAATCCTGAAAGGCTACACCTCCGTAATTGAAACTCCTTTAGGCAAGGCATTCGTCACCATCAACGAAAACGGCAACGATCAACCCTTCGAGGTGTTCATCAATACCGCTAAAGCCGGTTCCGAGACCGCCGCTCATTCCGAAGCCATCGGCCGGTTGATATCTTATGTGTTACGCATCGCTTCACCCGTAGAGCCGCGTGATCGCTTGAAAGTGGTGGTAGAGCAGCTGGCAGGGATCGGGGGAGGACGTTCCCTGGGCTTTGGACCTAACCGTGTACGCTCTCTGCCAGATGGCATTTCCAAGGCTTTAGAAGAATATCTCTTTCAGAAGCATGCACACAACGAACAAGAAGCGCAAGTTGTTATCCCCCCAGAACAGCTTCCTATCCCAAAACCTTCCCAAGATAACTACCGGACTGGAGAACTCTGCCCAGAGTGTGGGCAGGCAACTTTTATTAATGAGGAAGGCTGCCGTAAGTGTTATACTTGTGGATATAGTGAGTGTTAATGACGGAGGTGAGTAAGAATGTCTGAATGGCAACGTGCTCAAATCGAAATCAACCAACACCATATAAGTTATCTCCGTACCGGCGGAGAAAAACCACCCATTATCTTACTGCACGACTTCACCGAAGATAGTTCCACTTGGCAAGAGGTGGCAACAGCTTTGGCGGCTAACTATGATCTGATCATGCCCGACACCATCGGTCATGGCGAGTCAAGCCGACTCCCGGCGGATGGCGCAATTGACCCCCTGCAGGACTTGACGAGATTCATCGAAGCCTTAGGTTTGCAAAAAACCGCCTTACTAGGGCATTCTATGGGTGCTGCTCTAGCTGCCGAGTATACCGCCCAAAACCCGGAAAAAGTAGCAGTATTGGTGTTAGAAGAGGTACCTTGGTTCGATCCAGCCTCAACACCAGAAAACCCTCAACAAGCTTTAGGGGCTAATGACTCCACCGCCATCAAAAACCTATCAGGGTCGAATTTACAGGAAGCCTTATCCTACAGCCAAGAGCATCATCCAACTTGGAATGAAGCTGCGCATAACGCTTGGGCAGGCTCAAAAATCCGATTCGATGCCGAATGGTTCAAAGCAAGCTGGAAACCACAAACCAACTGGCAAGAAATTGCAGCGAAGATTACTTGCCCAACCCTGATTATCAATGGGCAGGCTGCCTATGGCGGCATACTCTCCGCAGCAGTTGTGACCAAACTTCTCAAGATAATCCCTGGATCGGAATGGTCGAACATCGCTGGCGCTGGGCATTTTGTTCATTACGATAAACCTATCCCATACATCGAAACCGTGATGGAATTCCTCAAGCGGAAATACCCCGTTAAAAAGGCATGAGCGAGCCTCATAAGATCACATCGAAAAAATTCGTTTTAATGGCGGGCAACATCGGAAGCGGCAAAACTTCCCTGACCCGCCTTCTTGGTGATAAGTTGGGCTGGCAGACAGCCTATGAATCCGTAATCGACAACCCTTACCTGGCTGATTTTTATGCCGATATGCGCCAATGGGCTTTCCATCTGCAGATTTACTTCTTAGGCAAGCGATCTCTACAACACCGTGAGTTAGCTGAGGCACCCAACTCCGCCATCAGTGACCGCAGCATTTATGAAGATGCCCATATTTTCGCCCGTGCACTGAATCAGATGGAAAATATGACCGATCGCGAGTTTGATGCCTACCTTCGGCTATACGAAGTGGTGGTCAGCAGTTTGCCTAAACCGGATTTGCTCATCTACCTCAAGGCACCTGTTCCCGTGCTGCTCCAGCGCATCCGAATTCGCGGGCGGGCAATTGAAGCCGGCATTGACGAAGCCTATCTTACTCTTCTCGACCAGCTCTACGAGGAATGGACAAGCAGTTTTGACCTTTGCCCAGTGCTGACTATCCAAAGCGACGCGGTCGACTTTGTGAACCGTAAGGAGCAGCTGGATCTGGTCGCCACACGTGTCCTCGACCGCTTAATGGGCAGTGAAAAGATTGTGCTGGACTAATTATCAATAAACTCTTTTTATAATAATTAGCACTCATTCATCGATAATCAGATATTTCCAGCCTTGATGATTTGCTAAATTGTGATGTTGAGTACCCAAATAGACGAGAAAGAAAAAATGAATGCTATCCTCGAAAAAATAGTGGATTTATTAAGTGGTATCAGTGGCTTAGAAGCGATTGTGCTTGGTGGTTCTCAGGCTAGAGGCTCACAAGATAGCGACTCTGACATCGACATTGGCTTGTATTATCACCAAGAAACAGTTGATTGGTCCCAAGTGGAGAAACAAGCCCAGGAATTAGATCAAGAGCACCGAGAAAACCTCCTTGCAAAGCCTGGCGAATGGGGAGAGTGGGTAAATGGTGGCTGTTGGCTTATGATAGAGAATAAGCATGTAGATCTCATTCTAAGAGATATCGAACGCGTAAAAAAAGCGATTCAGGAAGGCCAGGAAGGCATAATTACTCCCCACTATCAGGTTGGTCATCCTCATGCGTATCTCAACATTATGTATATGGGGGAGTTAGCTGTGAGTAAATTGCTGTGGTATAGAGATGAAAATATATATCGGTTGAAAACCTTCGCAGAAGAATACCCACAAAAATTAAAAGAGAAAATAATTAGCCAATTTTTCTTTGAGGCTATGTTTTCTCAAGAGCTTGCAGAGAAAAATGCTGCCAGAGACGACATTTATTATGTGGTCGCTCATCTCATTCGTTCTGTTTCTGCGCTCAACCAAGTGCTCTTTGCCTTGAATGAACAAAACTGCATTAATGAGAAAAAAGCTGTAAAAATGATTGATGCATTTAATATTCATCCAGATTCATATAAAAAGAAAATTGATAACATTTTTTATTGGAGCGCATTTAATTTATTAGAAGCTTGCCATGGTCTAAAGCAACTCATCGAAGAAGTGAATTTATTAATCTAAACCTTCACATTCTCGCATACTTATAGGGAAGAGATAATCATTTTTGGTGTTTAGATTAATAATTAATCAGTAGTCCAAAAACTCAGACAT
>DICP01000071.1:7968-9844 GCA_002417685.1 Candidatus Mesolinea sp. UBA5823 | reverse complement strand
CACTGCATGTTGAAAACAGGCGCGCGAGAGTATTTAGCGACTTCGTTAAGATAGGCATTCCCCACGCCCCAATCGCAATGGCGGATGGCAATGCCATCAAAGTAACGCCCAAAAATTTCGCCAATCTCTTTGGGGGTGTCGCCATGCTTGATCTGGGTGGTTTCGCTCTCGATGAAGGCAGCATGCCCACCTAGCTGCGCCATGCCGGCTTCGAAGGAACCGCGCGTGCGTGTGCTGCTGAAGAAAAACAACATAGCGAGGGTCTTATCACGCAGGTAAGCGTGCGGTTCATTGAGGGCACGCTTGCGCTTGAGGTCCCAAGCCACGTCCAAAACGGTTTCGACCTCGTCCTTGCTGAAATCCAGGTCACCAATCAAATCCCGGCCACGTAAATTTGTTTGCATATCAAACCTCCAGAATGTTTCGAAATCTGCGCCAACCTATTATTCCATTGCGCCCAAAACCAGCGCCAGAAGCGCCATGCGCATGACCACGCCGTTAAAAGCTTCTTGCCAATAGCGTGACCAATGGGTAATATCTACATCAGTGGGGATTTCATCCATGCGCGGCAGAGAATGCAACAGGATGGCATCGGGTTTGGCTTTGGTGGCGAGCAGCTCACGCGTAATCTTGTAATTGGCTGGCGTCAGGCCAACTTCTTTGCCTCGCTCGTCTCGCGATTTGGTGTAGTCAGGCTGCACCACGGGCTCGACGAGGATAACATCTGCCTCGCCAATGGCTTGCTCCACGTGCTCGGCTTCGCGGAAGTTGAGGCTATATTGACTAAGCTCCTCCTTGAACTCGGGCAGAAGGGACATCTCGGGTGGAGCCACGAAGGTGATTTGGCTATCAAATTGGGTGAGCGCGTAAGCCAGGGAGTGCATGGTGCGCATGCGCATATCGCCCACAGCTAACCACTTGAGTCCGTCGATGCGCCCCTTCTCTTGGATGACGGTGTAGAGGTCAGTGAGGATCTGCGTGGGGTGTTCCCCCCAGCCATCTCCGCCGTTGATAATCGGAATTGATGCCCATTTGGCAGCTTCGGCTGGCGCACCTTGCTGGAAGTGACGCATCACGATCACATCACCGTAAAATTCCAGCATTTTTACCGTATCCTTGATGGACTCCTGATAGAAATCGCCGGCGCGCGTCATCTTGGCATCCGAAAAGCCAGTCACATGGCCGCCCAAGCGGTGCATAGCGGCTTCGTGGGCTAAGCGGGTGCGCGTGCTGGGCTGGTAAAAAGCGGTTACGAGCGTTTTTTCCGCCAAGAGGTTAGAGTTTCGGCGGGAGCGAGCGATCGGTTCCAGCTCTTCTGCCACTTCAAAAACCCTGAAAAACTCATTTCGTTCAAAATCCTTGAGAGACAAAATGTCTCGACCTAAAAAGCTGCGCATAGTTTCTCCTTTTATGAATGTTAATTTAATCTTGCAAGGCAAGGACTTAATCTCTCGCAGCGAGATAGATGAACCATCTTCAGTCCTGCCTGCACAATTTCTTGAGTTTCAATTATACCCATTAGAGCCGATTTTATGGTGACAAACTGAACCAGTTGGAATCTGCCCAATCGCCTAACCACTAGAGAGGATAAGCGATATAATACTTTTAATTGTGTAATTTTATCAATTCTTTTTAGGAGGTAGGCAATGGATTCACGAACTTCTAATCTAAAATCGGGTTATAGCCTCACAAAATCCGAACTAAACTGGGGTGTGCTAGGAACCGCGCGCATTGCCGCTAAGGCAGTAATTCCAGCGCTGAAGGCAAGCCGGCACAACCTGGTAACCGCCGTCGCCAGCCGTGACCTGATGCGTGCGCAGCAGTTTGCTCAAGCTAATGCCATTCCGAAAGCTTACGGCAGCTATGATGAGCTGCT
>DICP01000071.1:0-7884 GCA_002417685.1 Candidatus Mesolinea sp. UBA5823 | reverse complement strand
TTCGCGGTCAATGCTGACGAAGCACAGCTGATGGTGGCGACTTCACTCGAGCACTCCGTTCTGCTGATGGAAGCTTTCATGTACCGCTATCATTCCCGCTTCGAAGAAATTATGGAAATCGTCCAGGGTGGCAGGTTAGGCCAGTTGCGCTTTATTCAATCCACGTTTAGCTTCCAACTTACCAACCCCAACGATTACCGCCTTTCTGCGGATCTGGGTGGCGGTGCGCTCTACGACCTGGGCTGCTACTGTGTTAACTTCCAGCGGCTGCTGGTTGGGCACGAACCCCGTCAGGTGCAGGCGTTGAGCTACATGGGCAGCACCAACGTGGACTTGCAGATGTCTGGCACACTCGATTTTGGCGAGCAACTTTTCACCCACTTTGATGTCGCCTTTAACGCTGCCCCCCAGCAATACACGCGCATTATCGGTACGGAAGGCGTTTTGAGCTTCGAAAAATCATTCAACCCTGGTAAAGAGGCTTCGGAAGCCTACCTGCTTAAGGGCAGTGAAACCAAGCGATTTAAGTTCAAACGCGAAGATGCTTACCAAAAGATGGTCGAGCACTTTTACAATGTGGTCGCCAGCAAAGAAGCGCCACGTTTCCCGCTATCGGATGCAGTCAATAATCTGGTGGTCATGGATGCACTTTTCCAATCAGCAGCCAGTGATGGCAACATTGTTAAATTGATAGCAGCAGATTAGCCAGACGGAGGCATGTGTGACTGAGCAACCAACCAAACCAAAACACAACCATGATCGTTTTGGAAAAATATTTGGCCGTCTCTATCTGCCAACAATTATTCTCATTGCGCTCGTGGTGATCATCGCAATCGGCGTCGAGAACGATGTGGGCGGGATACAGACTGAGACGAAGCTGGATGAATTTTTTAGGTACATTGTGGACTATGCCGCTCTATTCTGCGAGCTTGCTGCGGTTTTTGTAATCTTAGCAGGCACGGTTAAAACCTTGGTCCGCTATGTTCAACACAGCATGGATGGCTCTTTGATCCGCCAAATGCGCCGTTCAGAAGCGCTGCGCATCGGGTTGGGTCCCCAGCTTAGCCTGAGCTTAGAATTCGCCATGGCGTCGGATATCCTGCGCATCGCCCGCTCACCAAGCTTCTCTGAGATCATTACCTTGCTTGCAATTGTGCTGCTGCGCGTGCTCTTGAACTACTTCCTCGACTATGAAATCGAGACGATTTGCGAGAAGGAAAATCTCCCCGAGCTGGAGAGCCTCGACCGGAAAAAGTAATCAGATAAAAGGCTTGCAGCATTAAAAAGGACACGCTCGCGCGTGTCCTTTTGTTGTGACAACAACCCTATTTAGGGTGTGGGGGTTGGCGTACGGGTTCGGGTGGCGGTAGCGGTGGGCTGTGGCGTCACCAAGTTCACCGGTATCTTGAGCAGGTCGCCGATGAACAAGTCGGTATTGTCTTCAATAATCTCTAAGTTTTGGCTGCGGCGATAGCGGTTGGTCTCGAAGAGAATCTTTTCGACAGTGGTGTTGAAGCGGATCGCCAAGCCTTCTAAAGTGTCGCCGGCGCGCACGTTGTAATCGATAATCGTGCCAGGGCGGATATCAGTGGGCAGCGGCGTAGCGGTAGGCATCTCCTGCCCTGGGGCTGGTATGAGGATGGTATCGCCCACATAAATGATACAGCGGCTGTCAAGGTTATTCAGGTAGAGCAGAACCTCAATATCGGCGTCAAATTTCTCGGCAATCGTCTGGCAGTTATCGTCTTCCTGCACCACATATTCAAACGGCGCAGAAGGGGTGAAGGTGGGCGTAATGGTTGGCGTCTCGGTGATGGTGGGTGTATTCGTGGCGGTATTGGTAGGCGTTACCGGTGTGGGGGTAGCCGTGGAGGTTGAGGTGGGGGTTTGGGTCGCGAACCAGCCAGGGGAGCCAGCCAAGTTGCCTGTAGCCCACATGACCACGAGCACCAGCCCTGCTACGATGAGCAAGCCAGCCAGCACACTGATGAAGGTATTCCCGCGTTTTTTCTTCCTACGGTAAGAGGAAAGCGAGCTCTGTGTTTTTTTCTTAGCCATAATAATGTCCTTTCGACCTAAGCGCGTAAGGGATGCTTGCAATGCCCTTAGGGACTAATTTCGAGTTGTGTCAAGTATACAACAAGTTAGTAGATGCGTAAAAAGAGGTGGCTCGATTAACCTTATTTTTCTTGAATTGCTTTTTGAAGGGCACTCAAGCCACTAATCCAGTTTTTCAATTCCACTTTTGCTTCTTCTACTGTCAACTTTGTGTCTATATGACCATGGGCGACGTATTTATTGCGGAAATCTCGGATGTGATCTAAGCGTTCATAAAGCTGGGATTTATTAAAACGGCTGAATTCTTGCTGAACCGCTGTAAATATACCATTTACGTGTAATGGTGGGTCTTTGCGGGCATATTCCAGACAAAAGCAAAGTAAGCTAATTGGCATTATATAACTGTTATAGACCAAAGCTTTCTTGAGCGCAGCAGCGTTATTCATCAAGTTTTTCTTATCTCCTTCCGAAATGAAGAAATAATCCGGCATGAAAAACCTATCTTGTTCAGCTTTTGAGGTTGGAACATATTTTTTGAGCAGAGCAAAAATCAACCTGATTGCCGCATCATCAAGCGGACTAAGAAGCGGCGTAAAGCAAGGGGCAAAAGATTGGTTTTTGGTTTGTAAAAAGCTAAAAAGTTCCGAGGCGTCCAATATAGCCCGTTGATAGTTTTCGGGTAGAAGATTGAAATCTTCTTCTCTAATGAAAATTTCACGCTGAGCCTGCTTCTCTACTTCGGATATTTGATAGAATGGCAAGGAGAGTGTTTGTCTCTCAGCGTCCTGCAGCAATCGCGTGAGTTCTGGAGTACAGGCTCTACTCAAGCTCTCAATGGTCGTATCGTTGAATTGCTTGAAAATATCTTCGGGTACAAAAAGATATTCCCATTGTGTGCCTGTTTCGCTGGCTGATTTGCACCATGCAACGGCAGCTTTAGCCTTAGAAAGAACTTCCTGCTCCATTTCTCCCTTAGTCTCCACCAGAAAATATTTGCCACTGGTGGTGCGCACGAAGAAATCTGGAGTGTAGAAAGCATGACGATTTTGAGAGCCTTCATAATCGATGCGTAAAGCTTGCGGGCCGTCATTCTTGGCGAAGGCAACGACATCCTCGGCATCTTCGGCAAATTTAGCGAAGGTACGCTCCAAGTTGCGATTACAAGGCACTAAATTAAAAAGGGTCCGCTCTGCCTGAATAACAGGATGGTGCTCAGACGCCGTCACTTGATAAGGTCTCCAAGTGGAAAGTAAAATTTCTTGCCCAAGCGGCAGGCGCTCTTGCTTAAGTTTTGTTTTGCTATTGATGATAGGCACAAACACGGCGCGTATGTACTCGTGTACATCGCTGTCCCCTAAACGGGCTACTAAGCGAGGATCAAAAAGATCGACTTTTTGATCGAAGAGCAGCTCCGTCAGAAAGGTTTTCAACACTGGGGCTAAGATTGTATGCGTATTGCGGATGTGACAGATGTTTTCCAGCTCTTCCCGATAATAAGAAATTGCACCGATGCCATTTTTCAGCAAAGGCAGCCTAATTTTCATGTTCTCTATGACTTCGTTTGTCACAAGTGAGCGGCCCTCATAATCCAGCTCCACTTCGCGAGGTTGCCCGAGCTTCAGCTTTGAAAATTTGTTTAATGCAGCTTTAACTTCATCGATGCTGATTGCATCGAGCGTAGAAACAACCCGGTAGGCATCTGTGAGGGCGGGGTAAGCGATTTTGAGCTTATCCCAATCTTTTTTAGGGTCGGGGAATATACTGACGGTAGTACGAGGCACAAATTCTACTGGAATGTCTGGTAAAAAAGCGCTCTCCTGTTCAAGCTCATCTTGATAGAGGCGCACAAAAGCAGGATGTTCGACCACAGTAACAGTTTCTAAAGCCTGACCAGGTGGGGTCATCCGCCGTAAGCCACGCCCCAAAGTTTGCTCTGGCAAAATGTTAGCTTTGGAACTGTAGGGGCGCAGCGGCACAATCGTGGTCACATTGCGTACGTCCCAGCCTTCACGCAGCATCATCACCGATACAATGCAGCGGTAAGGGCTGGTGTTATCATCTAGCTCGCGCGAAAGTTTGCGCAGTTGCTTAAGGTCCTCATCGCTGATTTGTTTTTCGTCTTCTACAAATTCGTAAAATTCCAATCCCCAGCGTTCATACTTTTTAAGCTTGCCCTTAAGGTTGGTATGCAAGTTAATGGTTTTGCCATTCAAATCCTCAAAAGTTGGGTCAGTATTGAGGCGGCGGGTAATTTGGTCGGCGGCTTCGGTATCTTCACACATCACAAAGAGCAGCGGTTTTTTTCCGCTTTGCTCCCATTCTTCAGCCGATTTCTGCCAGCGGGCATAACCCAAGCGCAAGTGCTCATCATAGCGATAACTAGCGTCATCCAGAGGACGTTCTTTCAGCTCGCCCACATGTCCAATAATCGGCACTTTGACAATGCCGGCATCCACAGCCTCGCCTAAAGGCGAATCGGTCACAATGTGTTTGAACAGGTTGCCTCTGTTATCCTTCGGGGTGGCAGAAAAATCGAGTTGGGCAGCCAGACCGTGCCCATTGCGATGCAGGTAAGCCTCATTAAAAAAGTCTAGCGCTTCCATCCAAGCGGAGTCTGGGTCCCACAGGTGATGGGCTTCATCGTTAATTACCATTAAATCCGGGTGCGACGTGACGCGCTTGCGCAGCGCCTCGCCCGTATCCAAGGCACTGGCGCGTGAAACCGCCGGCCCTGCCCAAGGGTAAAGGTCCTTTTCGGCTCGACCGCGGGACCTCTTCTCGAACAAGCGGTGGATATTAGTGAGGTATAGCGTGCCGCCCGTGGCTGCGCCGCTGGCTTCATCTTGCAACACCACAGAAAGGTTCCAATCCCCGCGCCAAGCTGAAGGGATAAGCGGATCTGTATCAAAGACGCGCCCGTCGCCAAAATCTTGCTTTAAGCGCTCAAATACGGTCAGGTTAGGTGCGATCACCAGAAAATTGCGTGCCATTGGGCTGTCGGATTCCCGCAGCGCATGAAAGTAAGACCAAACGATGGCTAAGCTCATAATTTTCGTCTTACCAGCGCCCGTGGCGACGCGGAAAGCAAAGCGCGGCCAAAGGTCTTCAGTTTCGGTGATTCCTAACGCAGCTATTTCGGCATTTTCGCCGCCAAATTCCGCCACCAAGGCTGAGAGTGTGCGCAGTCGGCGCACTTCCATCAGGTATATGAAAGCTTCGATGGCTTCGCGTTGGCAGAAGTAATAACGAAATTCCTGGGGTACGCCCTCTCCATTAGTTAAAAGATGATCGCGCAAGAACCAATGGTTGAGCAGCTCGCGGGTCGTATCTGAAGCGCCCGGATAATCATGGCTGCGCCACTGGTCCAGCTCGTGGCGCAAGTTATTCACGATGGTAATTTTGCTGGGGGCACGCCCCTTCTGGATGACCGCCGGGTCTCCTACTTTTTCGGCCCGAGTACGGTGCTGATTGGGTTCTTCCCAAGGTTTATACAACGGCTCGAGTGCCGCTATGTTGATGTGGTTATCTGCCATAAAACTCCCCTTTCTGCCTAGGTATTGACTTCAACGGTGATAGACGTATCGGCGCCAAAGACGTCAATAACTTTTATGCAGGCGGTGTACTTGCCGGGCTGCGCGTAGGTGTAATGCAAATCCGAAACCGTGGGTAAGGCACGGTTTCTGCGCGTGCGGTAAGCCTGCCAGTGATGATTGAAGGGCTGCTGCGGGTGATAGTCGAAATCGACTGCCCAAAAGTCGATAAAATCAAAGCCGGATTGCAATGCGCGCTCCTGCAAGGCTTTTAACTCTTTTTCGGGCACCTCCGCGAGCGAGGGGATAAAGCTGGTGAGCTTGATATCCACCGTGCGTTTGTTTTCATTCGTGCGGTAAACCGGCTCTGCGGTGAGGGTCGCGACTTCAAAGAAGGGCGGCGGATCCTTGCGGTTGCGCTCCATAATCTCGCGCGGGATGGTGTAGAGCTTGATGCGTACGCCTAACTCCTGCTCAAGCTGATCGCAATACATGCGTAAATCCATTTCAAAATCCCAGGCTAAGCATTGCACTTCCTTGCCCCCGGCTTGCTGCACAGCTAAAGCCACCGCGCGAGCTTCCTCACGGGTGAGAATGCTATCGATGCGGTCAACATGCACATAGGCGCCGGCTTTACGCCCGTGCAGCAAAGGCGAAGGCGGGTTCACCAGCGGCTCAGCGCGGAAAAACTCCAGCACCACACGGCGGTGCTCAGAATCAGCGCCCTGCAAAGCTTCTTTTTGCCACCACTGGCGCTCATAGCGGCCCAAGTTATAGACGTCAAAGGAGCGGTAAGGCTGGTGCTGGTCGTTTAGCTTGCGCTGCACGTCAATCAGGCGCTTACGGCTGGTATGGATCGCAAAGCGCCCAAGGTCAGCCATAATCCAGCGCCTGCCGAGCNNTCTGCCATGATCCAGCGCCTGCCGAGCTTTTCGGCTACCGCGCCGGTGGTGCCGGAGCCGCAGAAGAAATCCGCCACCAGGTCGCCTTCGTTAGAGGACGCTTTTATGATACGCTCCAGCAGGGCTTCTGGTTTTTGGGTAGGGTATTTTAAATTTTCAGTAGAAATACCTTGTAATGGTAAAACCTCATCATCATCCCAAAGATCTGAAATCATGGAACCTAATGATTCAGAAAGATAATTCTTATATCTAAAATCACCTCTTGATGTTATGTAAATTCTACCTTGGTTCCACATTTCTTCAAGTTTTTCTTTAGTATATAACCATGGAGCAGTAACGCCGTGAAATTCGAATTCTTTTCTTCCTGAAGACCTTTGAACGCCATATGCTTTTAATGGCATTGTGTTATATGGGCCTTTTCCATCATGATCATCATGATTAAATGAGGACTCGTATTTTTTTAAGTGTGGTCTGTATACATTATTGAAACGAAATGAATTAATATTCTTAGAATAAAAAAGAATTGAATCCCACTGCGAACCAAAACCATTTGACTGGTATTTTGGAGAATGTAATTTCCTCCAAGCAATCTCATTGAGAAAATTAGAATTACCAAATACTTCGTCTAATATCATTCGAAGGAAATAGTTTACTCTCCAATCACAATGAACATAGATACTCCCTGTTTCACTTAAAAGTTGATACATAATAGCTAATCTATCATACATAATTTGTAAATAAGAATCAGTTCCTTTCCCCCACATATCACGGTAAGCAACCATTTCTAATGTGCTTTGCTCTTTTTTTACTATTTCTTCTTCATCGCCAATCAGAAGGCTCATGGTGAAATCCGCACCAACGTCAAATGGAGGGTCGATGTAAATAAGGTCTATCTTGCCCTTGAAATCTTTCAGCAGCGATGCCATCACCAGCTTGTTATCTCCCCAAATGAGCATGTTACGGAAGTCGTCGCGGTGGGCTTTTTCCGGTGCAAACAACTCCCCTTGCGCCTCTGCACGGGAGCGCGGTTCATCGATAGTCTCGATTTTCTGCAGCGGCATGGCAGCACCAGCAATATCCACCTGCCGTCGGTTGCCAAACTCGTCGTATTTGCCTTCCCAAATCAGCTCCGTGCGCATGGTCGAAAAGGGATGTGGATTATCCGGTCCATAATAAACTTGCCCCATTGTTCCTCCTTTGGCTGCAGCTTTCAATGAATTAATCTTATCACGTCCCCTGGAGTTCCGGGTTGGCAAAACATAATAAAACAGACCCTAACCCTGTTCTTTCATGGTACCCTACGGGCAGGCTTCATACTCAGGAGACCGGCGAAAGTAAGAACAAATAATGGAGACCTGCGGTCAAATTCCTCGCTCGGTACCCTACGGGTAGGC
>DICP01000093.1:11619-16214 GCA_002417685.1 Candidatus Mesolinea sp. UBA5823 | reverse complement strand
GGTGTAGGCGTGGCAGTGCGCGTAGGCGTAGGTGAGTAATCCGGGGTAGGCGTCAGGGTTTTGGTCGGTGTGGGAGTAACCGTGGGGGTGAGTGTTACCGTGGGGGTATAGGTTACGGTCGGAGTACGTGCCAAATTGCGGGCGTAAATCGAAGCGCTAATATTGCGCGCTGCGAAGCTGATCAAAAACCCCAGAAGAATGATAATGATGATTGATCCACCACCAGCCACGAAATAAGTGGGGGTGAGCCCGCGCTTGAGAGCGAGCACTTGTGGGTCATTAGGGAAGCGCTTGCGCACGTTACGGCTGATGCGGTAAGCATCTAAAGCAAAAAAGCGGCTGCCAGTTTCAAGCGCCTCTTTTGCACGCTCGATTTCATCCTGAGCGTTATTAATTTCGGTTTCCAAGGTGCTGATTTCGTTTTCCAGTGCCAAGCTTTGAGCATCATAGGCATCTAACTGACGCAAAAGATCGAGGTTTTCCCGAGCGCTGGCAATTTTCTGTAGAGCTATAGCTAAAGTGGGAGCGCTCGCAGCTTCTTCTTTGAGGCGCTGGGTATTATCTAGCAGATTTTGGGTGGCAGCCGGGATAAGTAAATCCAGTCGGTTTTGCAACCGCCCAATTTGAGCAAGACTGCCATATTTCATGCGTAAACGCTCTAACTTGCTTTTGGCATCGGCAAGCTTATTCGGGGGTATCTTACCGCTCATACTGACGATGTCGCTGACCTCATCTAGCATAGCGATGTCGCCTTTGACCTCGGCAGCTTTATCGATGTATTCTGGAATCGCCACGGCGCTTGCTGCGGTTTGGATCTTGCCTAAGGCTGCGACCAACTCTCCTTGGGCGAGGAAGTTCAAGCCTTCTTTGTAGACATCATAGGCTTGCATCTGGTTTTCCAGGTCATGGCGCAGCTCTTCGCCTTCACGCCAGCGCTTGATCCCGGCTTCCTCTAAGTGTTCGAAAGCCTCATCAAGGTAATCCAAGGCTACTTTGTAGCGGAAGACCCTGGCCGCACTTTGGGCTTTTCCATAAGCTTTGCCTGCCTCTGGTGGCAGGGCTACAGAAGGAATATTGCCTGAGCGAAGGTATTCCTCAGCTTCAGTGTGATGCTCTTCTGCGCGCGTCCAGCCTGGTTCCAACTGTAGCACTTTCTCATAGAGAGATATTGCAGCTTGATAATTGCCTTTGTAAAAAGCCTCCTCGGCTTCATCCATCAGGCGTTCCGCTTCTGGGTCGTGGCTGGATTGAAAAAACTTGCGTAAAGGATCGCTGCTATCTTCATCACCCAGATCTGGGCTGCGAGTAGGTGTTGGGCGGGATGGGTTATTCTCAGCTGGTAATTCTGTGGGTGTGCTCTTCGTTGTGCTAGCAGGTTGGGACGCTTCTGGGCTGCTCGCAACCCGCCGGCTGCGTTCACGGCGCAATTCACGTAGCAGGCGATTGGCCTCATCCACATCTTCGAGGTCGACTTCATCAACGATTCGGCGCGTTGCCAATGCCTCTAAATAAGTTGAGAGCGCATTCTCGGCTTGGAGCAACTCTTCGTCGCTAGGGTTAGCTTGGTTAAGGATGTTATTGGCCTGGTCAATGAGATCTTGAATCATTGAGGGATCCTTTCAGTTTTTTTGCGTAATATGGGTGATTATAGCCGTTTGTTATAAAGGACTTGTAGCTGCGCATGCATTTCTGCAGCGCTCTTAAAACCGCCATCTAAGGCTGCTTCTAAAAAGCGCATTTCCTCGTTATTCAGGCGGCGTTGGACTTCGTAAGAATAGGAGGCTTCGAAATGCCGAGGGGAATTAGCGATATCTTCTGGGCGGTTGGGTCCAACGGCAACGGAACCGGGTGCTTGCCGACCGGTGAATAAGTGGTGAAGTGCACGAGCACTAAATTGCAACAGGTCGAATTGTTGCACCTCAGGCTGGAGTTTTTCTGGCTGCCAATGCCCAATGTTCCAATCCACCATAATCACCTTTTGGCGGGATTCATTCCAATAGTAATGCAATAGTTTGTGATCTAAATAAGTCGCACCGCGTTGATGCGCTGCTTCCATCAGGTCTGTGATTTGCAAGGCAATATCCAGGACCTGTTTCATCGTCAGGTTATGGACAAAATTGCCGCGTGTGTAGCCGGCATCGCTAAGCATGTAAAGGTTATCCTCCCAGCGCCGCTCGAGCACGACGAAAGGCAGCCATCCATCGGCTAAGCGCTGCTCATATTCTGCTAAGAGGTCTTCGATCTCATCTGGCTCGAAGAAGATCAGTGTGCCAGTGATGTGGGCTGCTTCAGCTTGCCGCACTAAGTCTTTGGAGAGCGGGGCAATTTCAGCGGGCCAAGCCGTACCTGAATCGGGTTTTAGGTAGCCGGCAGCCAGCATCGGCGTTAGGTTGTTTAGTCCTTGTAAGCCAGCTAGAATATGGTACTCTTCCAAGAAGAGCGGTTTAGCGTAAGCCAATTTATCATGGCGCATCACCTTAAAGGCAGGCTCACGTTTGAAGGGGCGCTCGCCATTAGCGCTTTTGAGCAGGAACACGCGGGCACTGGAGCCGGCAGCTTCAGGGATTGCATAGTCATGCTGACCGGCGCTAAGCCAGGTGTCTAGAGGTTCAGCTAAATAAAGCCCATTCCGGGCATCTAATTTTTGTTCTTTCATAGTCTTTCCGTTTGCGCTGCCTATTCTACCATTTTTGGTTAGGGAAGGCGGTGAAGATGTCGATATCCCGGGAAACGAGCTCATTTGCCCAAGGCAATAAAGGATGCAGAGCATCTAAGCCTTGAACTGCTTGCCTAAACGCTTGCCAGTTATTCTGCTTCAGCAGCTGGTTGTATTGCTCCTGCCACAATTGCAAGCGTGGTGATGGTCCGTCTCGAGGCTCAATGAGTGCCGCGAGCTGGGCGAGGGAAAACATGATATCCCCTGCACTCGTGCGGGCTAGCCGCGATGCGGCTAAGTCCGCTTGGTTGATTACATCTAGAGCTCTCGCTAACTCTCTTAAGTGGCGAGAGATCTGCAATAAAGCTTGGTTAATGCTGCTGAATAGCGACTGATGCGATAAGACCAACCATCGCAGAGCAGCGTTTGAGGTTTGCTCAAGCTGCTGCCAAAACGTAAAGAACAGCTCTTGTGCCTGATCGCCTAAGAAAATCAGCTCACGTGTAAGCTCGGGGTAAATCCCGCTCTCGGATATGCGCTGCCATTGTGCAGCGAATTTACTTAGGTAGGCGCAAGCTTGCACAAATGTCTCGGGAAGCTGGCTCGTTGATGAAAGTTCCAAACTCTCCCACTCGCGATGGTGGATCGCTTGGAGCGCCGGCAGGAGCTGCTTCTGCCAGAGTTGCTGAGCGGTTTGAGCTTCTTGGATAACCTGCCAGATTCGCAGATTATCTGGAAAATCTGGATTATCGATAGGATCTGTGCTGGAGAGTGCCTCTTTCCAGCTTTGTAAAGCCGAGAGCACTTCCATTGCTTCCTGCACCTTGGTTCGATCTTGCTGCGGGAAGGCAGAAAGTTCGAGGGGTTTTGGTTGCAGCGGCAAGGTGCTATATATCGAATCAAAATCCTGCGCTAATGCCTGGTAAAGTACATAAAATTGGGGCAAGGTTGTGTGCACTGATTGTAAGGCTGAGGTTAAATCTTGATTCAACCGCAGGGCAGCATGGAAACCTTGCAAAGCAGCGATTTGTGCTGCATTCAATGTCACTTTTGAACTTAATTCCTGAGGCACTTCAATCGTGATGTAACTATAATCAGTCCACGCGATAGACCAGTTTTCCTGTTGGACTTGCGCGCGCACAGCATCGATATCCGTGGCATGCTGGAGGACCTCCACACAGGCATATAAGCTGCCCAGCCAGCCAGGCTGGCTGAGCCGCGCAGCAACCCGTGGTTTATTTGCGTTCAGTTGCGCAGCAAAGTGGGTGAGCGTCTCCCCAGGCTGAGGGCCTGTGAACAGCTGATTCATCCAACTCTGCAGGGCGCTGATTTCATTATCGATGGATTGAAGATAACTTAGTGAAGGCTCCAGCAAGAACAGCTCCCGTAAAGTTTGCCCGCACCTCTCAAGTTCACCTTCAGACCAGGCAGCGAAAAATTCGCGCAGCTTGGAAAGCAGCAGGTTCAAAGCTTTGGGCAGCTCTCGGGGGATGGAGAGCACGCCAACTGCCGGAGAGCGTAGGAGCTCCCGGAGAGCGAGCAATTTGTCTCCTAAAATTTCACCAGCGCCTAATTCGTGCCAATTAGCGAGCAAACCATCGAGTTGCATTGAAAAACGCTCCAGCTCTTTGGTAAGCGAATCATTTGCATCGTGGGAGGTATGCCGGTGAATAAGCTGGAGATGCGCCTCATCTCTGAGAGGGATTAGGAGGTCGTAAATAGGCGAAGCATAAGCACTAGGTATATTAGCAACTTTGCGCATCTGACTTTGCAATGCATTTAGCCGCGCTGAATTATTGGTTTGCTCGCGAATACCCTCAAGCAACCAAAGGGCACCAGCCCAATCCGCTGAAAGCACACGAGTGAGTAGTTCTGTAAAAAATGGGCTCTGATGAGCATCTGTAAGCCTCAAAAGATAATCAGTTGTTTTCCAGACGTC
>DICP01000093.1:9031-11599 GCA_002417685.1 Candidatus Mesolinea sp. UBA5823 | reverse complement strand
AGCAGAGCACTAAGTTCATCCAGGTTATGGATGGATTGAACTTGTTTGCGGAAGAGAACTTGATAGTCGATCACGCGCATGGATAGTGAGCTGAGCAAGTATTCCGTGCGCAGCTGCAGCTGGGTAAGGTCTTCTTTTGTCAGTTGAGCTGCACTGGCAGGCCAATCCAGCTCCGCAATAAGCTCAGGCGCGATTTGATTAAGCAGCAGGTTGCCTTCACTGATAAATTGCTGATAGTCTAACCAAGCTGGATCTTGGCCGTTGGTTGGGGGCTGAGCAGCCAGAAATAAACCATTCCCCCAGTCGATAAATGAAAGTTTTCCGTTGGTTTCATCCCAAAAAATATGCTCCATTTTGACGTCGTTCCAAGCGATACCGAACACGTGAGCGCGCTCGAGCAATAAAAAAAGCCCGGAAAGAACACGCAGTACCAGAACATGCGAAAGTGAGACGTCCTCTTGGAGCCGTTGCTTGAGAAGATTGGAGATAGCAACACCGGGCACTTCTTCGCTCACGATGAAGAGAGAAGCGGTTTGTGAGGTTCCTGGGATGCTTTGATCAAGCAAAAGGGGCGTGTGCACAAGCAAGCCATTACGGCTGGCATCTAAGCCTTTGAGGCTAGCAAGAATCTGGCCTTCGTTTTCAATCTGAACTGCTTGGCGTAAGATCGTACCGCCAGAAGCATTTTGTACTGGTCGCTTCATTAGAGCGGTTAAACCTCCTGGTTGGGCTTGCACGCGCAACACTTCGCCGGCATCGCCTTTGCCCACTTGTTCCAGGAGCTGCCACTGAAACTGGCGCCCATTGATCGTTCTTGGCATACCCTGATTATAAACGAGGTAAGGAAAACCCAAAAATAATCCATAACGCCCACTTGGGGGGGCATTACGAACGCAATCAAAGACTTGAACCAGAATTCATCCCTGTGAATTTTTACGGCAGCTTGTTCCCAGCAGCAATAAAAATTTCATACCACTCTTCACGGCTGAGGGAGACATCAGCTGCTTTGACGCAATCTTTCAGCCGGCTGATGTTCGTCGTGCCGGTGACCGGTTGCATCTTTGCGGGGTGGCGCAGCAGCCAGGCTATTGCGATGGTGGTATTCGAAACGCCATGCGCGGCAGCAATACGATTAATAACCTTGTTGAGCTCCGGGAATTTGGGGTTATCTAAGAACACACCTTCAAAGAAGCCATATTGGAAAGGCGACCAAGGTTGGATAGTGATTTGGTTCAGCCGGCAGTATTCCAGGATGCTCCCGTCACGGTCTATGGCACCATCATTTTCCATATTGACGTAAATCCCATTGGAAATCATCTGCGAGTGCGGAATGCTAAGTTGCAGCTGGTCGCACTGAATATCTTGGTGTAGATACTTGCGCAGAAGCTCGATTTGCATGGGCTTCTGGTTGGAAACTCCAAAGTAGTGTACCTTCCCGGCAGAGTACAAGATGTCGAAAGCCTCAGCCACTTCCTCAGGTTCTACCAATGCATCCGGGCGGTGGAGTAGCAGAATATCGAGGTAATCCGTCTGCAGCCGCTTGAGTGAGCCATTCACGCCTTCTAATATGTGCTCTTTGGAAAAATCGAACATGTTGGTGCGAATGCCGACCTTGGATTGCAGGATCATCTGCTCACGAAGGATTGGGGTCATGCCGATGGCTTTAGCAAACAATGCTTCACAAGCTCCGTCGCCATAGACGTCAGCATGGTCAAAGAAATTGGCGCCGAGCTCAAGCGCAGTTTTGATGAACTTCTCAGCCTCAGTTTGGTTTAGCTTTTGGATGCGCATGCAGCCTACTGCAATAACAGGTACCAGTAGCTCCGATTTTCCTAATGGAATGGTTCTCATAGTGCTCCTTTCTTCTAGGATTATTATAGTGTTAACTGTTTAGGTTGTTTAAAACTCAAACTCTTTGGTGCGATATTGCAAGGCTTCTGCCAAATGCACTTGCGTGATGGCTTCACAATCTGCCAAGTCTGCTATCGTACGAGCCAGCTTGAGCACACGATGGTAACCACGCGCGGTTAGCTGCATTTGGCGCATTGCCACTTGCATCAGCGCTTGCGAAGCAGCATCTAAAACGCAGTATTGGCGCACTTCTGCCGGGGTCATATCCGCATTTGAAAACAACTCGGTGCCTGCGAAACGCTTGGCTTGCCTTTCGCGCGCTTTGACCACGCGCTGCCGAATATCTGCGGAAGATTCGCCTAACCGTGCGCTGCTCAATTTTTGATATTCCACACGGGGGACGTGTAAGAGCATGTCAATGCGATCCAGCAGCGGTCCAGAGATGCGTTTTTGGTAAGTGATGATGGCGCTCGGGGAACAGGTGCATTGCTTTTGGGTATCGCCATAGTACCCGCAGGGGCAGGGGTTCATGGCGCCGATGAGCATAAAGTTGGCTGGGAAGGTGAGCGTGCCATTCGCGCGGCTGATAGTTACACGCTTGTCTTCAATGGGTTGGCGCAGCACTTCGAGGATGCGCTGGCCAAATTCGGGGAGCTCGTCCAGAAAGAGTACTCCGCGATGCGCCAATGAAATTTCACCTGGATGGGGCATGTTTCC
>DICP01000093.1:262-8899 GCA_002417685.1 Candidatus Mesolinea sp. UBA5823 | reverse complement strand
GTAGAGTTCTGCTAATGAACCAATGGGGATCACTTCCAGATCGGGAATGAGTGCAGCTTCTGCGGCATCCGTAGCTGGTACGTAAAGGCGCTTAAAACCCTCTTGCCGAGCCGTAGCAGCGATGGCTAAAACGCCGCGCACGTGCCGAACAGAACCATCCAAGGAAAGCTCTCCGACAACGAGTGCGCCTTCGATCTCTTCTTGATTAATCTGTTCACCAGCAATTAACACCCCCACAGCAATGGGCAAGTCGAAAGAAGGTCCTTCCTTTCGCACAGAAGCAGGCGCTAAGTTGACAGTTATGGGTTTACGCGGGTAGGCGAGGTTAGCATTTTTGATGGCAGAATAGACACGCTCACGGCTTTCTTTAACAGCTTCATCTGGCAAACCGACGATAGCCATGTGAGGTAAGCCTTGCCCGAAATCAACTTCGATATCGATAATGACTCCGTCCAAGCCGATAACCGCGCAGGAAAGCACATGAGCAAGCATGGCATAAGTTTAGAGGTAAAGGGGCAGGCTGTCAACGGAAAAAAGCAAGTTAAAAAGTTTGTGGGGTAAAAAGGAATGGGAAACTTGACTGTGATGACCTTAAGGGTAGACGAGGCGTCCTTCCACTTGGTTTGGCGGTTTTGGTGTGAAAATAAATAATCTTTCGCCGCATTTATCATGGAAGTGGCGGTGACTTTTGGCGCACTTATAGCAGTAATTTCCTCGTTAGAAACCCCTAGATTTTGTAATACGTTGGAATAATGGTAGTCAATTAAACTGATGGGGTAGTGTGCCGGGCATCGATGGGCTTTTCCTTACTCTCAAGCGAAACTAGCTTATTTAGGTGATCATCATAAACAGCGTGCACACCGCGATTGACTTGATGGCATTCACCTTCATTGTTACGGTTCTCAGCGTACATAATGTGGCTGAAGATGCGCTGTACTTACTCGCCAGTGACGGTAACGCGCCGATACATATCATCATAAGGGAAAGTTTGCCGCAGGTCGCGCAGCATCACCACAGGTCCGATCTGTTTTTGGCGGATCGAGCCGCTGCCAATCAAGGCAACATCGCAAGCAGCATTTTCGGCAAACAAATTGCCGAGCGAAGTCTCGATGATACGCGAGGGATGTGTCAATTCCTGAGCTGTTTGGCAAAGCAGCATGTTATATTTCCGGTCAATTTCGGAACTATACGAATCGATGAATTTTTGTGACTCTTCATCAGGCTGGATAGTATCGCTGCAAATAGACACTAGCTGCCATTTTCACTCTACGATGCAGTTAGAATCGTCATCGACCTCAATATCGATGCGCTCGATTTGATCTGTGCCCACAGCGGCTTGTGCAATCAGAATGTTTTCACACCCGCGGGTTGCCGCGTATAAGTATGCGAATGCCCGCCCAATATCATGCGATTTATTATCCTAACTCAGCGAATGGGATACAATACGGAGGAAAGTTACAATCCAAAAAGGACCTTATTGATCGCATGGTAAATCGCAAAGCAGTGCAAAAGACAATTCTGATCGCATCAATTGGCATACTCCTTCTCTCGGCATGTGGGCCATTAAGTACAGCCCCCACAAACCTTGCCAATACAGCTACGGAAAACAGTTCTAAAGTTACGCCAACACAGGTGGCATCTGCCACCGCAACGCTAACACTAACGCCCACCTCTGAAGTTGTAAGCGTTTACGTGGATCCAAATTTGCCCTCGGCGTTCAAAGATTCTTTGCATCTCGATGCGGCTGACTTTTTGGTTGCTGAAAGCGAAAACGCAACAGCCAAACTCATTTTCGGCTCGGAGGCGCCAATCAGCACTTGGATTTATGCTCTGGTGGCACCATTTCCGACGGTTACGGATGGGATTAATGCGACAGAATTGCAAGATTTTTGGCAGGAAGCCAGCCCAACCGTTTATTTTGACCGCTTGATTCTAGGCCAAAGCAGCTATAAGGCTATCGAAAGCCTGTGGGGTAAGCCGGCTGGAACGGTGGAAGTGCACGCAGACGCAGAGTTGCTTAACCTTGCTTGGAACACACCAGGCACCTGGGCAATTATTCCCTTTGAAGAGATTCAGCCGCGGTGGAAGGTGATTGCACTGGATGAGCAATCCCCATTGCATAAAGACTTTATACCAGAAAGTTACCCGCTTAGAGTGCCGATTTCGCTCGTGGCTGTGGATGGCAAACCAACAAACGCGATAACAGAGAGCCTAAAACCAAACGTAGCTCAGACTAACCGCGATGCAGATAAATTAACCACTGTCATTCTTACAGGTGTGACAGCACTCGTGCGTGGCACAGCCAGGGAAATGGAAAAGCTGGGCATCACCCGGCCGGCGGATGTCATTGGGCCGGAGTTGCGCGATGCAGATATCCTGCATATTAGCAATGAAGTGCCTTTTGCAGTGAATTGTGGCGAGCCGGCACCGCAAAATATCGATAAGCTGATTTTTTGCTCGAAGGACGAGTATGTAGAACTCCTCAAAGCGGTGGGAACCGATGTGGTGGAGCTGACAGGTGATCATTTTGAGGATTGGGGACCAGAGGCGATGCTGCACACCTTGGAGCTCTATGAAGAATTAGGCTGGCTTTACTATGGCGGCGGGCGTAACCTGGAAGAAGCCAAAAAGCCAGTTAAATTGGAAGTCAATGGTACTAAAATTGCCTTTTTAGGCTGCAATGCGAAGGAAACAACCTATAGCAACGCCACAGAGGATAAACCTGGCAACCTGCGCTGCGATTGGGATTATATGAGCGCAGAGGTGAAAAAGCTGAAAGGCGAAGGCTACTTGCCCATCGTTACTTTCCAACATAATGAATATTACGTTTGGGAGGCACAATCTCAATTGCGAGAGGACTTCCACCGCATGGAAGCAGCAGGCGCAGTGATCGTCAGCGGCAGCCAAGCGCACCAACCCCATGCTATTGAGATTACCGACAATACTGTGCTGCATTATGGATTGGGCAATCTGTTTTTTGATCAATATGGCCTCACGGTAGATACGGATGACGCCTTCATCGATCGGCATGTGTTTTACGATGGTAAGTACTTAGGCGTGGAGCTGCTGACCATTACGTTTAGGGATTTTTCCCAGCCGCTGTGGATGGACGCATCCGCGCGGGCTGCCATGCTAGAAAAACTATTTTCGGTGAGTAAGTGGAACATGCCCACCGAATAACAAGCGGTAAGCAAAAAATAAAAGCAGGAGGTGGATCTCCTGCTTTGTGCCCCCATCGAGACTCGAACTCGAGTTATAGCCTTGAAAGGGCTGTGTCCTAACCACTAGACCATGGGGGCTAAGGTGAAAAAATTTTATCATTAGCTTTTGCATCGGTCAAGCAAAAAATGCAGACATTTTAGGAAGTGCTATAAAATTCCAGTGGTCAGCAAGATCAATTATGGGTAAGGATTATTTCATAAGTGCATGCTTAGCCAAGCATTTTGCTTGACATTCACCTTAGGTGCATTTATAATAATTTTTTGTTGCCCCGGCAATATCTTGCTGGGGTAAATTATGTAAACCAACTTACCCGCAGCTGAGCGGTGAAACGCGCAGGATGTGGCGAAGTGAAGATTGGAGAAATATGAAATATGCAATTGTTGAAACTGGCGGTAAGCAATACCGCGCTGAAGAGGGTAAAACGCTGACTGTTGACCTTCTTCCAGCGAAAGTTGGGGATAGTGTTATCCTTAAATCAGTCCTTCTCGTTGTTGATGACGATAAAGTAATTGTTGGCAGCCCCAATGTGAACGGTGCCAGCCTGAAAACCACAGTCGTCGATCAGATTAAAGGCGAGAAAATTTTGGTCTTCAAATATAAACCTAAAAACAACTATCGCCGGCATACAGGGCATCGCCAAAAGTACACCCAGCTGCTGGTGGAATCAATTTCTATGGAGTAAGTCAAAATGGCACACAAAAAAGGTGGCGGGTCCTCCCGCAATGGTCGTGATAGCCGTGGACAGCGGCTTGGAATCAAAAAATTTGGTGGCGAACAGGTAATCAGTGGCAACATTTTAGTTCGGCAGCATGGCTCCAAGGTACATGCTGGCTGGAATGTTGGCTGTGGTCGGGATTATACGCTTTTTGCCACTGCCGACGGAACTGTTAAATATGAAACACTTCCGGGCGGACGCAAAAAAGTGCACGTGATCGTTTCTCAAGATTAACACGGTGCCAGGAAGGAACTATGAAAGCAAAAATTCAACCTAAATATTATCCGGAAGCCAAAGTAATTTGCGCTTCTTGTGGGACAACTTGGACTACGGGTTCAACTGTGCCGGAAATCCGAACCGAAGTTTGTTCAAACTGCCATCCTTTCTATACGGGTCAGCAAGCACGCTTGCTTGACCGCGAAGGGCAAGTGGATCGCTTCTATAAGCGCTTACAGGTGAGGCAGGAATATGTTGCCGATCTGAGAGCACAAGCTGAAGCAAAAACCTCTCCTGAACGGCCGATTTCTGAACTAGAAATCTCCACAAAGGCGATCAACGCGCTGACCAAAGCCGGCTTGAATACGGTTGGAGATATATTAGCTAAGTTGGAATCAGGTGAAGAAGCCTTGCTCGACATTGATGGTTTCGGACGCAAATCCCTTATTGATATCAAGAAACAGCTGCGTAAGTTGGGTTACAAGCTGCCATCAGCGGCTGAATCTTCTGAAGATTAACACCACAACTTGGCTTTTTTTCGGTAAACTTAACAGGCAGGCACACCACCTGCCTGTTGTCTTTTCTGGAGGGTATTATGGCTCATCAATATGGTTATGTGGAAGTCATTACGGGTTCGATGTTTTGTGGCAAAACCGAAGAACTCATTCGCCGCCTGCGCAGGTCTGTGATTGCGCGGCAAAAAGTACAGGTTTTCAAGCCTGTTATCGACAGCCGCTATGCGTATAGCAAGGTCACTTCTCATTCTGGCGTAGATTTCGAAGCATTACCGATCAATTCCGCTGCGGAAATTCTTCAGAACTTAAAGCCAGAGGTTACGGTAGTAGGCATCGATGAAGCTCAATTTTTTGATGACTCCATTGTAGAAGTGGTTGATCAGCTTGCGAATCAAGGCATTCGCGTGATCGTTACCGGACTGGATACGGACTTTCGGGGAGAACCGTTTGGTTGTATGCCTGTGCTCATTGCCAAAGCGGAGTATGTGGATAAGTTAAATGCCATTTGTATGGTTTGCGGCGAGCCAGCCAGCCGCACCCAGCGCTTGGTCAATGGCAAGCCGGCTCATTATAATGATCCTATTGTGATCGTGGGCGCCTCGGAAATGTACGAAGCCCGCTGCCGGCGCTGCCATGAAGTTCCACGGGATTGAGAGGGAAATATGAAACCCTATCAGGATTTTTTAGACGAAATCATCATTACCGAAGAACAATTGCAAGCGCGTATTCGCGAGCTTGGAGCCGAGATTTCAAAAGATTATGATGGTAAAGAGCTATTGGTCATTTGTATTTTGCGCGGCGGAGTTATGTTTTTGGCTGATTTAATCCGTCAGATTAACGTACCGCTGGCAATTGAGTTTATGGCAGTTGCGTCGTACGGCAGCGGTGCACGGGCTTCTTCTGGCGATGTGCGCATTACCTTAGACCTCAATACAAGCATCAAGGACCGGCATGTCCTCATTGTGGAAGATATTATCGATAGCGGACATACCCTGGCGGCAGTAATCGAGCTGCTTCAAACCCGCGACCCCGCATCGCTTTACGTCTGCACCCTGCTGGATAAAGTATCTCGGCGGGAAGTTGAAGTGCCGGTGCGTTACCGCGGGTTTGCCATTGAGGATAAATTTGTGTTTGGTTATGGGTTGGATATGGATGATTATTATCGCAACCTGCCCTTTATTGGAACCGTTGATTTGAAAAAGTATGAAGATCCAGCTTGACCCAGAAACCCGCCAGCTTTTAGAGCTTGTGCATAGCAGTGCCCCGGAAAACTTGCTGGTGCATTTGGTAGGGGGTGCCGTGCGCGATTTGGTGCTGGGCAGACCGGTGAATGACTTCGACTTTGTTGTTCCGGCGCAATCTTTGGAACTGGCGAAAAAGGTGCGTCAGCAATTACACGCTGTCGGCTTCACCCTCGATGATGAACGCCAAACTGGCAGAGTAATTTTGAACCAGAGCAAACCCAATGAAATCATCTTGGACTTTGTGATCTATACCGGTGGAAGTTTGCTTGAAGACGCAAAAAATCGGGATTTTACCATCAACACTTTGCTTCTCGACTTGCTGCAACCGGAAGAGGTGATCGATCTGCTTGGCGGCTTACCGGACCTAGATGCCAAAGTGCTGAAAGCAGCATCACTACACTCTATGCAATTAGATCCACTACGCGTCCTGCGCGGCATACGCTTCAAACGCACTTTCAATCTGGAAATTGAACCTCAGACTGAAAGTTTGATGCGCGCGGCAGCGGAGGGTTTGGCACAGATTTCGGGCGAACGCATTCGTGACGAGCTTTTTAAGATTTTAGCCCAAGGTGATATTGCAGGAGCTTTCAGGCTGATGGACAGCCTCGGAGTTCTTGATGCGGTTTTCCCTGAGTTGGCGGTGATTAAGCCTCAACCTGCAATTTATCCGCATGTGCATCCGCTGTGGGAGCACACTTTGCAAGTAATTACCTATTTAGAAATTATGCTTGGATATAGGGCTAACCCTGTAGGAAGCAACACTGAAAACTACATGCAGCTGGCAAAAGAGATACTCGCCCCTTATGCTGAGCAAGTACGAGATTTGCTCAGTCAGCCAGTCCAAGCTGGAAGACCGCGGCGCAGTTTATTGATGTTAGCAGCGCTGTACCATGACGCGGGTAAACCGTTAATGCAAACTCAAGATGAAAAAGGGCACCATCATTTTTACGGGCATGATAAGGCTGGCTCCGAGCTGATGGAAAAGCGCGCACGGGCACTTATGCTGGGCAAGGAGGAGATTGCTTATCTCACATTGCTCGTCAGCCAGCACATGCGCATTCATCATTTTAGTAAACCTGGCGTTGAGATGACCGATCGCGCTGTTTACCGGTATTTTCGTGATTTAGGTGATGCCGGCGTGGATAACGCTTTACTCAGTTTAGCAGATACTTTAGCAGCTTTCGAGGATACCCTCCAAATGGAAGCGTGGGAGCGCGAAGTGAAGGCTGTTAACGAGCTTTTAGCTGCCTGGTTCAATCGGCAAGAAGCCCTTATTCAGCCGCCCAAGCTGCTGGATGGAAGAGACCTGCAACGCATTTTCGGGCTTGAACCTAGCCCTTTGCTTGGCGAGATCATAGCAGCGATGCGTGAAGCCCAAGCTGCAGGTGAAGTTAGCGACGAAAAGGGGGCAATCGATTTCGTTTATCAATTTCTGGAAAGTAAAAAGCAAGAAGGAGAACCGCATGAAAATTAGAGTTAGTGATATCAATCTGAATGTTGAGAGCTTAGGTGAAGGCAAGCCCATTGTTCTACTGCATGGCGTAGGTCTCGATCACACTATCTGGCTGGAAATGGCACAGCTTTATCAAGATCAGGCACGTTTTGTGGTGTTGGATCTCCGCGGTGAAGGAAAATCCGAAACGGGAAATGCCGACCATACCTTGGAACAAATGGCAGATGACGTGCTTGGCGTGCTCAACCAGTTAGGGCTTGAGCAAGTGCTTTTAGGCGGGCACTCTATGGGCGGTTATATTGCCTTAGCTTTTGCAGAAAGGCACCCCGAACGTTTAGCTGGCTTAGCGCTGATTGCCACCAATGCCGGCAGCGATTCGGAAGAAAAGAAGCGCCAGCGCCTTACAGATGCTGAGGAAATTTTAAAACATGGGAGTCATGTGTTAGCTAACTCAATGAGCCCAAAACTTTCTGCAGACCCACGAATTCAGGAACTGACGCGCAAATTAATTGCCGCAACTGAGCCACGGGGATTGGCGAACACGCAATTCGCTATTGCCCAGCGGCCCGAAAGATTGAATGTTTTAGCAGGTTTGGCTTGTCCGGTTTTAATTGCTGCAGGGAAAGAGGACCAAATTATTCCCCCAGCTGCAGTGCAGGCGATGGTTAAGGTAAACCCTAAAGCTCACAGTGTATTTATCCCTGGTGCTGGGCACATGCCGATGATGGAGGCACCGCGTACCTTGGGGGCTTTGCTCGTGGCGATGTGAGGGGTCTCTTATGGAAGTGTTGGATTTAACCTTCAGTCGGCGCAGCATCCGCAAGTTTTCTGACGAACCCGTCAGCACGGCGCAAATTGATCTGCTGCTGCAGGCTGCGATGGCAGCCACTACGCAGCCAGGGACCTATTCGATCTGGCGAGCTGGCGACCAGGCTGGTGCCACGTCCCCTGCCGGATGATTGGTCAATCGGGTTAGGCCCGAGCCGTCGGCATTCATCACATAGATCTCTCCGTTTCCATCGCGAACAGAAGTAAAAGCGATGAGCTGTCCATCCGGCGACCAGACTGGCGTCATGTCCACTGCCGGATGATCGGTCAATCGGGTTAGACCCGAGCCGTCGGCATTCATCACATAGATCTCGGAGTTTCCATCGCGGTCAGACGCAAAGGCGATGAGCTGTCCATCCGGCGACCAGGCCGGTTGGTAGTCAAGTGCAGGGTGATCGGTCAGACTAATCAGTCCCGAGCCATCGGCGTTCATCACATAGATCT
>DICP01000093.1:0-224 GCA_002417685.1 Candidatus Mesolinea sp. UBA5823 | reverse complement strand
TCTCGAAATTGCCATCGCGATCGGGCGCAAAGGCGATGCGCTGTCCATCCGGCGACCAGGCTGGCCAGCTATCATCGGCCGGGTGATCGGTCAATCGGATTAGACCCGAGCCGTCGGCGTTCATCACATAGATCTCGAAATTGCCATCGCGATCAGAAGTAAAAGCGATGCGCTGTCCATCCGGGGACCAGGCCGGGTTGCCGTCAAGTGCAGGGTGATCGGTC
>DICP01000027.1:14532-17276 GCA_002417685.1 Candidatus Mesolinea sp. UBA5823 | reverse complement strand
AGGATAAATTTCCAAGAAAAACTCAGACTGGCGACTTTATCCACTGAATAGTACATTTCTAATTAGCCATGACATTAAAAGCAAAGCCTGAACAATTCAGGCTTTGCTTCAATGCGAGTTTTGTTTTTCTTATCTTTGCTTTCCTAGTCCGCGATTTCCTCTGGTGGATGTCAGCTGGCTATACTCTTCGGTAGTCATAAGGCTTGGTATATAGTCACTACCAGTTTGGTTTTCTATGGCACGCGAAAAGGCACTGAGGTGGTGGGTGGATCCGTTCTTAAGGTTGCTATAAACCCGTTCCAAATCAGCATTATCTGTCTCTGCGAGAGCTTCTTCTAAATCTATGATATCCATTTCTTCAATGGTTGCACCTACTTTATAGGCTTCGGTTAGAGAGACTGAACCTTGGGCAATTAGGTCTGTATACAACTTCTGAATTTCTGGATCCTCAAACACACCAATTTGGCTATCGTCTACAGGGTCGGGAATATTATAGGCACTGAGCAGTTTAGCGATACTTGCAGTGTGTTGACTTTCACTTTGAGAAATGTTCAAAAAAATGGGCATATTCCAGAGATCGTAAAAAGTAGCATAGACATCATGCGCTAATTTTTCNNTCGTTGTGGTGATCGCTCCAGAGAGAGCAGATGCCTGAACTAAGCTAACAGGTACACTCGCGGTAAATACCAGCGGGATAGCAATCAAGCTGAGCAATAAGATTTTTGTGTAAGTTTTCATGGTTATCTCCTATTCGTTATAATGTTAGTTATATTTACTAACTGTGCGTATCATAGCAAGTATTGTTGAAGATTTTGCGAGTAACTAATGAAGAGTTGGTGAAGATTTACAAGAGAACATTTGGCTGAGGAGGCTTAGCATGCGCACCATTGGTTCAAACGAACAACGGATTATTGAAAAAGCCGCTGCCGAGGCTGGCATCCCGACTTTGCTATTGATGGAATCAGCAGCCCACGCCATCGCTATGCGGGCTCTGCAGCTTGTAGCAGAACGCGGCTTTAGAAAAGTGATGGTATTGTGCGGGGCGGGTAACAATGGCGGAGATGGCTTTGCTACAGCGCGGCTGCTTTTGGGTCGCGTGCAGCATCTGCAAGTTTTCGAAGATGAAGCAGCCGCAAATAACGCTGGTGATGCACGCCTTAACCGCCAAATCTGCCTAAATTTGGGCATCACCCCCCAGCCGTTTTCTGAATTTGATCCCACAGATGGTTTGATCATCGATGCTGTCTATGGCAGCGGTTTTAGGGCAGACCGTCCTCTGAGCCCAGAGTTTGAGCGCTTAGCTCGCAAGGTGAATCAAGCCCGTATGGAGCATAGCGCATTGGTCTTAGCGGTGGATTTGCCCTCTGGCGTGCAGGCTGATCATGGCCAGGTTGCGCCTACGGTCATCCAAGCTGATGAAACCCTAAGCTTTCTATATATAAAAACGGGGTTATTAAGCTACCCTGGGCATAAAGCAGCTGGGCAAGTGTACGTGCATGACCTCGACCTACCAGAGAGTTTTTTAGAGCAAGTTTGGCAGCAACAAAATCTGCACACTCCTTCTGCGCTGACCGCTGAGGAGCTGCGTGCATGGCGTCCGCAGCGTCCTATGGACGCGCATAAAGGTACTTTCGGGCGTTTAGCTATTTTGGCAGGCAGCCCAGGCTTGGCAGGCGCTGCGATTCTGAGCGGGCGTGCAGCCGAAGTAAGCGGTGCAGGTTACGTCTCCCTCACGGTGCCAGCCGAGATCTACACAGCAATGCTCGAGGCAGCGCCTTCGCTACTGAGCGCACCCCTCCCAGAGGAGCCGTTAGTGCAAGAAGCATTAGTTAAGGCACAGTTGTCTTTTTGGATGCAACGCTTAGAAAATTGTGATGCCGCCTTAGTTGGCCCTGGCATGGGCAAGAGTACGCTGAAGCGCCCGGACCTGCTCAGCTTAGTATTGGCAGCAATTGCAGAAGCTCCACGCTTGGTTCTAGATGCCGACGCGTTAAATTTGCTCACTGAGCCTGAAGCTTTGGAAGCCGGACGGGCGGCACTGAGAACCCGCACGCAAAGCGGGTTAGAACCTGCCATCCTCACCCCGCACCCGGGTGAATTCTGCAGGCTTTGCCCAGAAATGGCTGCGATGGTCGAGCAGGACCGCATCGCCTGCGCTGAAGCCTTGGCTGCATTAACTGCGAGCGTGGTGGTCCTCAAAGGTGCCGGCACGGTAATCGCTTTCCCACAAAAGCAAGATAGGCACGAAGTGTGGATCAACACATCTGGGAACGCTGGTATGGCAAAAGCAGGCTCTGGTGATGTGCTGAGCGGTCTTCTTGGCTCTCTCTTGGCGCAGCGCTTACCCTTGCGGGAGGCGGTTTGCGGAGCGGTCTACTTGCACGGGTTAGCAGCCGACCTGCAAGCCAAGATGCTCACGGAGCGTGCCATCACCCCAGAGGATATCGTTTCCGGATTACCCGGCGCATTCCTGCAGGTGGGCTGGGATAAATAACCCGCTTACTATAGTTTTGCTTTACAATTGGCAGGATGCCAGTACAAATTCTGAGCGATCCCCAAATAATTCAGCCTTACCTGAGTGACGAGTCCAAAGTCACCGGACAGGCGCAGAGCATTTCCTTCCCAGAAAGTGAAGCAGAAATCCGCGAGGTTCTGGTCACGGTTTGCCAAGCTCATCAAACGCTCACGATGCAAGGCGCGCGCACGGGCATTACGGGTGGTGCTGTGCCTACAGGCGGGCATAT
>DICP01000027.1:12754-14483 GCA_002417685.1 Candidatus Mesolinea sp. UBA5823 | reverse complement strand
TTGCTTTCAGTTCAGCCTGGCGTGCAGCTCAATCAGCTCAACAAAGCTATCGCCGAAAAATCCTTTGATACAAATGGTTGGAATGCACAAGCACAATCTGCTCTGCGGCGCTTTCAGCAAAGCGGTGCTTGGTTCTTGCCGGCGGATATCACCGAGACGACTGCTTCGATTGGGGGAATGGTTTCAACCAACGCTTCAGGGGCAAAGTCCTACCGTTATGGCTCTATGCGCCAGCATGTACTTGGGTTGCGCTTGCTGCTTGCCAACGGTAAGAGCCTTAGCTTGCGCCGCGGCGAGCAATTTGCCCAAGGTCGGCAGTTTGCATTGCGCTTGGATGATGGCAGTCAGATCGCTGGGCAGCTGCCGGCTTACCGCATGCCGCAGGTCAAGAATGCTTCCGGGTATTATGTGCATGAAAACATGGATCTTATCGATCTTTTCATCGGCTCGGAAGGGACATTAGGCATTGTAACCGAGGTCACTTTAGCCTTAGCGCTGCAGCCAGGCTTCACTTGGGGAATGATGGCATTCTTCACAAGCGAGCAGAATGCCTTGGCTTATGTACACGCCCTAAGAGCCCTGCCGCAAGCTGAGCAGCCAGCCGCCATCGAATTTTTTGATCAAGCTTGCTTAGCGCTCATCCGCAGCGAGCAAGAGCAGCTGCACGCCCATCAGAATATTCCTGCGCTTAGTCCAGCGGCTCAGAGCGCGATCTACACGGAGTTTACCGCTGAGAGCTTACCCGAGCGCGATGAAGCTCTCAATCGGGTTGCTGACCTGCTCAACGCTGGAGGCGGTGATGAACAAGCTACCTGGTTAGCGCTTTCGCGTCAAGATTTGGAAAAGCTGGTTGCATTCCGCCATGCCATTCCAGAGAGCATCAATCGCATCATTGCTGAGCGCAAGCGGCAACATCCCAATCTGACCAAGTTGGGCAGTGATATGGCTGTGCCAGATGACAAACTCGACTGGGTGATGAAGTTGTATGAAGAGACCCTCACCCAAGCCGGCTTGGAAGCGCTAAAGTTTGGACATATTGGCGATAATCACCTACATGTAAACATCCTCCCCCAAAATGAATCTGAATATGCTCAGGGTAAGCAGCTCTTTGAGCATTGGGCGCGGGAGGTGGTTGCCGTTGGCGGGACAGTTTCAGCGGAGCACGGCATTGGCAAGCTCAAGCATGCTCTGCTTGCCGAGCTCTACGGCGCACCAGCTTTGGACGAAATGCGCGCGCTCAAACGCTGCTTTGACCCCCACGGACTGCTCAACCCTGGGAATATGTTCTCGCTGGAGGCTTGAAAGCGGTATGGAGATTGTCGTCTGCGTTAAGCAAGTGCCCGCTACCACACGAGTTCAGCTGGACCCGCGCACCCGTACGATCATCCGCGAAGGCGTGGAGCTGATGCTCAATCCCTTTGATGCCTACGCCTTGGAAGAAGCGCTGCGTTTGCGCGAGGCGCATGGCGGCAGGGTGAGCGTGATTACTATGGGTATCTCTGGTGCTGCAATGATGCTGCGGGAAGCACTCGCTATGGGGGCAGATCAAGCCATCTTGCTAACTGACCGTCGCTTTGCCGGTGCTGATACGCTCGCTACGGCGACTACCTTAGCAGCTGCAATTCGCAAATGTGGCACAGTGGACCTAATCTTATGCGGCAGGCAGGCAATTGATGGCGATACAGCTCAGGTTGGTCCCGAATTAGCCGAGAAGTTAGGCATTCCACAT
>DICP01000027.1:12292-12692 GCA_002417685.1 Candidatus Mesolinea sp. UBA5823 | reverse complement strand
AAGATGATTGATGAAGGCTACGCGCGCCTGAGGGTCCAATTGCCCGCATTGCTTACCGTAGTCAAGGAGATCAACACACCGCGCTTTCCAACGGTGGCAGGTTTCCGCCGGGCGCAGAAATCCGATATTCTCATCTGGAAAGTAGAGGATCTGGATGTTGACCCTGGGCGCATTGGGTTGGAAGGTTCGCCCACGCAAGTTATCTCCACTTTTGTGCCGGAGCACAATAAAACCAGCCATCTGGTGGAAGGTTCGCTGTCAGAAATTGCGGGTCAGATCCTGGCAAGCTTGCAGCAACAAGCTGGGAGGGAGCAGCATGGCTGAGATCCGCGTACTGCCGGAAAAATGCGTCGGCTGCCGTAAGTGCCTGCCAGCCTGCCCTTATGGCGCAATTAGCATG
>DICP01000027.1:3144-12228 GCA_002417685.1 Candidatus Mesolinea sp. UBA5823 | reverse complement strand
TTTCGCTGGGCAGTTCAAACCGGTGACCTTTGAGCTCTTGGGTGAGGCGCACCGCCTCGCTGCAAGCAGTGGAGAGCCTGTATGCGCGATCGTGCTGGGGGAGCAAGCTGCCCAGAGCTATCGCCAGCTTTGGGCGTACGACGCAGATGAAGTGCTGGCGGTGCCAATGGCAGAGCTTGACCAACGCGATGAGCTGCTTTATCCACTTGCCCTGGCTCAATTAGTGCAAACTTACCAGCCTTCCATTTTTTTGATTGGCGGAACAGGTTTTGGACGTTCGATTGCCCCACGGATTGCCTCCCGTTTGGAGACAGGCTTGACAGCTGATTGTACCCGCTTGGAAATTGACGCGCAGAGCGGTTTGCTGCACCAAACACGGCCGGCTTTTGGCGGTAACCTGATGGCAACGATCATCTGCCGTAATCGACGCCCACAGATGGCGACCGTACGTCCGCATTTGATGCAGCCACTTGTGCCCGATTTTTACCGGCGAGGCAGCCTTACCTATGCTGAAGTGCGCCTGCCCGAAAACCACCTCATCCAACAGTTAGATTTAAGACTCACCACAAGCGAGTCCTTGAGCCTGGAATCAGCGGAAATCGTAATTGGGATAGGCAGGGGCATCGGCAGCCCACGTACCTTGCCTCTCTTCCAGGACCTCGCAAAAGCCCTGGGTGCGGGTTTAGCTGCCTCCCGCGCGGTGGTGGACCTAGGTTGGCTGCCGTATATGCATCAGGTCGGGCAAACGGGTATCACAATCGCTCCGAAAGTGTACTTAGCTTTTGGCATATCTGGAGCAGTGCAGCACTTAGCTGGCTTAGCCGAAGGGACTTACATCATTGCGGTGAATAAAGACCCGCACGCACCAATCTTCCAAGTTGCAGATGAACGCGTGGTAGCAGACTGCATTCCCTTGGCGGAAGCTCTGCTTTCGATGGCGAAACCTAAGCCAAAACCTGAAAGAACAGCTTAAACAAAAACAGCCGTCCAAACTGGGGCGGCTGTGAATGTGTAAAAACGAAGATTAATCTTCGGATTTTAGTTCTTTTTGGCGCGCTTCGATAATCGCTTGGGTCAAGTGAGTTGGTACCAAGTCATAATGGTCGAACTCCATGGTAAAGCACAGGGTTGGCATCCTTGAAAGCCAACTTAAAGGCTTCACGCCCAGCAATTTCAAAGGCGATCGGTTTGGAATCAACAGGATGCTCTTTACCATCAAAGACTGAAACGCCAACATTATGCACTGGGTAACCTGCAATCACGCCTTCTTTCATCACCGAGCGGATGCCTTTCTCGATCGGCGCCATATAGCTGCTTGAGATTGCACCGCCAAAAACGTCATTGCTAAAGGTGAAATCTTCATCTTGGATGGGGAATACGCGTAGGTGAACCTCACCAAACTGACCGGCACCGCCGGTTTGCTTCTTGTGGCGATACATGGCGCTGGCTTCTTTGGTAATATGCTCTTCGTAGGGCACTTTCGGTTCTAGTAAGTTCATTGAAAGCTGGAATTTGGTCTCTGCTCGCCGGATAGCTACATCGATATGTTGATCCCCCATACCAAATAGCAGCGTTTGCTTGGTGGCGGGTTCCATTTCCCAGGAGAGGGTTAAATCTTCTTCGCACAGGCGCGTCAGGGTGCTGCTCATCTTAGCTGCATCCGATTGCGTCTTAGGGGCAACTGCCACACGGTAAAGCGGGTTAGGGTAGCTTGGCTTGGGCAGGATAAGGTTTTGTTCACGCGTGGTGAGGGTATCTCCCGTGGTGGTAACAGCCATTTTTGCCACCGTTCCAATATCGCCGCTATGAATAGCCGGCACGGGCAAATTATCTTTACCAAAAGGTACCTGAACGTTAGCTAAGCGTTCTTCCTCACCCTTATTCGCATTCCAAACGCGAGAATCGGAGACCATCACGCCGGAATAAACACGGAAGAACGTCTGGCGGCCGACAAAGGGGTCTGCAGTGGTCTTCCAAACGTAGGCAGCTAACGGTCCCGTATCGGAAGGTTCTAACTTCACCTCGCCTTGAGGAGATTGCGCCACAACTGCTGGCCGATCTAACGGGGAGGGCGCTAAGGCAACCAAGGCATCCAGCAACGGCCCGATGCCGATCATGTGAGCACCGGCTGCCACAAGAACTGGAATGACATTGCTGGTTCCAATGGCTTTACGCATTCCTTGCAAAATTTCTTCGTCCGAAAGCTCACCATTCTCGAAGTATCGCTCAAGCAAGGCATCTTCACCCTCGGCTGCAGCCTCAACTAATTTTAGGCGCGCTTCATCTGCTTGGGCTTTATACTCCTCTGGGATATCCACAACCGTTTTACCATCGCCTTTATAGGCTTTCATGCTCACTAAGTCAATCACACCTTGAAAGTTAGCTTTTTCTCCCCAGGGGAGCTGCATCGGGATGAGGCGGTAGTCTGTGCCTTCCTCAACGGATGCGATCGCTTTTTGAAAATTGGCATTATCGCGGTCCATTTTGTTTACAACCATGATCATCGGCAGGCTGAACTGGGCAGCGTATTGCATCGCCATCTCTGTGCCGACCTCCAAGCCGGCGACGGAATCTATCAGCACCACGGCACAATCTGCCACGCGCATTGCAGAGATGACTTCACCAATAAAATCCATATAGCCAGGCGTATCCAGCAAGTTCAACTTGAGGTCTTTGTAGAGAACTGGAATAACCGAGGTATATAAGGAAATCCCACGGCGGTGCTCCTCTTCGTCAAAGTCGGAGATTGTGGTCCCATCTTCGATTTTACCGAGGCGGGTGGTTGCACCGGTATAGTAGAGGAGAGCTTCGGTGAGCATCGTCTTGCCGGAACTGCTGTGGGACGCAAGCACAATGTTGCGTACTGAGGCTGTAGAATATTCTTTCATGAGTGTTGACCTTTCCTATAATTTTGCAAAATATCACGGCGCGGTATGCGTCGTGTAAAGATATCATTTTTGGCGCAATGCCGAGGGTGAATTATATCAAACAATTTGGTTAAATTTTCCAAAATTTAAGATGAGGATTTCGAAAAACTAATCTTTTTTTGCCATTCTCCGGAGTGTGCAGTTAGCCCTGTGAGTACCGAGCGAGGAACTTGACCGCGAGTCTCCCGCATTCCAAGCATCTATAATTACCGATTTCATCATAGGTCGGTCAGTTTCTTAGAGATCTAAGGGTTAAAAGCCCTGCATGCTACCTTACAGGAAGGCTAAACATTCAGGCGACGAATAAGAACTGAGCATGCAGGCACCAAAAGTATGGGTCGAATCTATCTTTCATGCGCAAAGGCAAAATAACTCCCAATCCCAAAGAGTATAATATTGGTAACCGTAACGGAGGCATTAGACTTATGAAAACTTACCGCCTTGACCCAGCTAAATTACCGCAACAAAAGAATACCATCCTGAAGGTGTACGGCATTACCTTCTTAGTTTTAGTCGCTATTTCTGTAGCGCTCAACTGGGGGCAGGAAACAATGCGCTCGCTCCTCTGGATGATCCCGTTAATTGCAATCTTGTTTGTGTTTTCAGGCAATCGGGCTTATAAGCAGCGTAAGGAGCTTTGGGAGAACTATAGCCTGGAGCTATATGATGACCACTTAGTTCAAAACCAGCCGCGATACCCAGAGCTGCGCTTAAACAAGAGCGATTTGCTTAGTTCAACCGATAAGAAGTATGGCATGTTGATTTCGGCTAAACAAGGGAAAGACATTTTGGTAATCACGAACTATCTGCCGGACGAGGATTACCAAGAAGTGGTGCAGACATTGAAAGGCTGGATCGCCGAGAACCAAGCTGCAGCGCAAGCAGAAGCTCCAGCGCCTGAGGAAACACCTCAGCTTGAAGCTGAGGAAAAGTTACCAGAAGAGCCCGAACCTGAAGAGGAAATCCTGCAGGCAGACGAACCAGAAGATGAGCAGTAAACGCCTTTAGGTTCAGCGCAGCTTCTTGAGCATTTTCCAGGCAGGCTCGTGTACAGTGTGCCATTCGCCCAGATGGTCCTGGTAGCGCCAGACGCCAGGGTCAACACCGATGATGTGATAGCCATGCCGTTCATAGAGTTTGCGAGCACGCACATTTGCGCGTGCGACGTTAAGGCGGATGCTATCGAAGCCACGCATTAAAAGCTGATCTTCCACAAATTGGAGCATAAAACTCCCTATGCCTTGGCTGCGGTACTCTGGTTTGATCCGAAAAGAAAACAAGTAGGCACGATGCAACCCATCCGCTAAGTCTGCGTTGCGTGCATAGAGCTGCAGGAAGATTTGCCCAACCATTTTGCTCTCTAAGGTCTCGGCAATATATATCAGCGTGGTGCCAAGACGGCTGGCCGCAAAGTGGTCGGCATAGAGCTGGCGAAAGTGAGTATATTGCCCTTCCCATTCCATTGCGGGCAAATCGCTCTCATGTGCCGGACGCACTAAAATTCCCTCGCCGTTTGGCAGATAAAAAGTCGCTTGATTAACCGTTTCTACCATTATCGTTCTCAATCAGGCGCTGGAGGAATGCCCGTTCTTCCTCTGGCGTCCCAACCTCACCATCCAGCCAAGCCTTGCTTAATGCATCCAAGATTTCACGATAACGCGAGGAAGGGGGCAAGCCCATGGCGCGCAAGTCATCTCCGTTCACCGTTGGTTTTATTTGCCTGTAGTGAAGCATCATTGCACGCAGGGGTTCCCGAAGCGTTGCTTCTGGAGTGCTCTGATAAACCGCAGTGATGACCAATGGGTCGATAACTTCGAGTGCAGCAGTGATGGTGCTAGGTTTTTCTTTTCTGAGCTTTGGAAGCTGGGTGCGCAATTCCGCTGCTTGGCGGATATTTTGAATCACCTTAGCAGGCAAGCGTAAACGCGCTGCGACGCGCTCCAAATCCTGCTTGGGAAGGTCTTCCAACCAATAAATGTAACCAAAAATTTGGCGGATGTTTAGCTGTTTTTCGCTGCTCGTGGTCTCCCATTCTGCTTGTGCCGCTGGTGTGTTGAGATAACCTAAACGGTCCTTGATTTCTAAGCTCCAAGGCAGCTTAGGATGGATGGCTTGCATCACATTGGTGCGCACCATGGCGACGAATATATCGACTACCTTCGGCTCGAGCAAGATCAAATCTATCTCATGGCGCAAGCGCGAGCCGGAAATTTCGTTCAGCATTGAAAGGCTGGCTTGCATCAGGCTGAGGGTGCGCGGCTCGATGCGGAACTCAAAGCGAGCGGCAAAGCGCAGTGCCCGTAAAATGCGTGTGGCATCATCCACAAAAGAAAGCGCATGGAGAACGCGGATGATACCGTTTTGGAGGTCATGGTAACCGCCCCAAAAGTCATACAGCTTGCCAAAGAAAGGCTCATCCAAGCGCAGAGCCAAAGTGTTGATCGAAAAATCGCGCCGGTGCAGGTCCATTTTAATGTTGCTGCTTTCCACAGTAGGAAGGGCTGCTGGTTTCTCGTAAAACTCCGTGCGCGCCGTGATCAGGTCCAAACTCTCCGGCAGTGCATGAGGGTCCAAAGGCAGGTCGGGTTTCAGCGCCTGGGCTAAGGTTTCACGGGCTTCAGCGATGATCCACTTAGCGGTGCCAAAACGCTTGTGCACCACAGCTCGGCCGCCATAAAGCTGCACCAGCGCGTTTACAAAAGCGATGGCATCTCCTTCTACGACGATATCCAGGTCTTGGCTGGGCTGCCTGAGCAGCAAATCGCGCACAAAGCCGCCCACGATGTATACCGGCATGTTCAAGCGTGTGCCTTCCTTGCCAATTACACGCAGCAATACCTGGCGTGGATATGGAATGGCATTCTGCAGAAACTGGATGATATCTTCAGGGCTGGGAAGGTTGTTCTGACCGCTATGCGTGCTAATTAAGTCTGTGCGGGTTACGATTCCGATGATCTCATGGCTTTCCGGGTCGATGACGGGTACCTGCCCCCAACCGCTGGAAGCCATCACCTCTTGCAAGTGCTCGAGGGTATCTTGCGGGGTGACGCTCACAGAACCTGTCTCCATGAGCATGCCAGCAGTGGCTTTGAGTTTGTGGCTGAGTGCGCGGTCCACGTTGCGCCTTGTGAGCAGACCCACAACTTTGCCATTTTCAATCACGGGGTAACCTTCGAAGCCATAGCGCCGCATCAAATCTGCAACCGTTTCTACAGGTGTATCGGGCGTCAGGGTCATCGGTTTTTTAGACATAATTTGATGCACGCGTACCGAGGGGTGAACGATTTCCGGAAGGTAATCGACCACTTGCTGAATAATATGATTCCATTTGAAGTCTGCATCGGCAGCTTTAGTGTTGCAATCGAGGTGGATGAGGGCGGAAGCAGCGCGTCGATGCCCGCCTCCACCAAAGTAGCGTGCTAACTGCGCCATATCGATTTCATCCGTGGTTGAACGCGCCACCATACGGATGCCCTGCCGCGTGCGCACCAAAATAATTAGTCCATCAGGATTGAGGAAGTCGCGTAATTTGTGGGCAACGGTAGAAATTTCATCGTGAAGGTCTAAAGCATCAGCTTTAGCGATGAGAATTGTTAAGCTGTCTATTTTGTGCGCGGTGATGGCGCGCATCAAGCGGTCGAACAAGGTCATTTGGGAATTCGAAAGCGGTGGGTTCAGATAAGGAGAAATGATATTTAAATCAGCGCCATGTTCCAGAAGGTAGACCGCAGCTAAAAGATCCCGTGTGGTAGTGGTTGCGTAGCTGAGTGAGCCGGTATCTTCGTAAATACCCAGCAAGAGCAGGTTAGCTTGGGCAGTATTGAAAGCGATTTTATCAGCCTTGATCTTCTCGACGAGCAGCGTGGTGCATGCGCCTGTATTTTGCAGGTCAGCTTCCCACTCGGCTGGAAGGTTTTCTCGCAGCGGATGATGATCGATGACCCGCACGCGTGTCTCGGGCGTAATGCCCTTGAGCGTGACCATGGATTGCGTATCGACAAGGAGGATCTTGCTGATAGATTCCTGCGGGAGTTGGCTGAGCTTAGTGAACCCCAACTCGCCGCCATAATTATGCAAGTATGTTGCCCCATTGCGATTGACCTCACGCGGCAGCACAGCGTAGGCATCTGGATAGAGCAGATGGGCACCCAAAAGTGATGCGAGTGCATCCAGGTCTGCGCGTTCGTGGGTGAGGATAACCTTCATCGGCATGTTCTTTTCTGGCTGCTAAAGCCGGGTTTCGCGCATTAACTACCTAACCAGGCAGCCTGATTTTCCAAATTAAAAGCATTATAAATGACTTGGGAGAGCCTTGCAAAAAGCCAATTGCCCTGATCGAACATGAGCTGTTGGCTGGAGTTAATGAAAATAATTAATACATAGTCCCCGCCGGGGGTAGAAACGATGCCGGCGTCGCTCATCGTGTGCAGCAAGCCATCCAGATCCGATGTCCAGCCGTGCTTATGTGCAGCGTCGCCTTCTGGCGGTAGACCTGCTTCGATAAGTGCGCCGATTTTGTTTTCTGCCAGCAAGTTCAACATCGTCTGGCATTCGCTAGGCGTTACCGAGCCGGGGAAAAGGTCATGTTGCTGTGTTTCTGATGCAGCCGCACAGCGGTAAATGCGCGCAAGCAAGTTACCAATTTCTGAAGGCACCGTCTGATTGTAAAAATCCGGATCGAGGTACACATCCGTGCGGCTGTTCGCAGGAGTCTGAATGCGCTGCAACAAAGGTGCACCCGAGTAGAAGTAACCAGCTAAAAAAGTGTTTTGGTACCCAAGTGCGCGCATGTCTTCGGTCACAATCAAAGGTCCTAAGTTTTCATCCAAATAAGTGCGCATTAGCGCATCAGCAGGCGGGTTTTCGGATTGGGTGATCATGCCGCGCATCCAGCCCAGGGCAAGCTCGGGGGTTGGTTCGCTCAAATGATTGAAGACCGAGACCATAATCGGGATTTTGATCGTGCTGGCAGCGGAATAAGCTACATCCGGCAGAATAGGTTCGTTAGCGCGCACGGCAAAGTGCAATGGAGTGCTTTGCGGAAGTGGCTCCATATAAAGCTCGGCTAAACCATCGAAGCCAGATAGCAGAATCGTTTGCTTGAGAAAGATTTCTAGGTTGGCGGGGTCCAACGGCAGCGCTGGAGTTTCGTTAATGGGCAGCTCCACAATGCGCGCTGAAGGAGAGCGTAAAGCCTCTTGAATAGCAAACAGAGCCGCTTCCAGGTTGAGCTCTAAGCCTTTTTGGCCTGGAGTGTAGTTGGTGGTGTAGAGGATGGGCAACGCTGCTGTAGCAGGCTGATCGTAGCGTGGGATGATATTTTCGGTAAGGAAAGTCCGGCAAGCTTCCGGATTGAATGAAACTTGCAGGGGGTAATCTAGGTTTGCTGCTGATATATTTCGACCCCAGAGGTGCTGCCACCAGCCGCCCTTGGGCAGAGCAGCTTTGAGCCCGTCCAGCGTGGCAGTTATGTCTAAGCTCCAGCCAAGTTCCGCTGGCGTAAACTGCATGCGTGCCTCGCCATAGCGCAGCTCGATGGGAATGGAGAAGGCTTGCTCGAGGCGCGCTTGGGCTTCGGTACGTGTCAGCCCGCCCACGGGGATAGACCCCACGCTTACACCAACCGGGAAAACGCTGCTTTGCCGGCGGTAGTTAGCTAAATCCGAAAAAAGGATATACAAGCTGATGATAATAAAGAAGACGCCAAACCCGCCGATAATCCAACGCGCTGGATCACTTTGCTTATGCTTAGCCTTCAATTTCATGCCGCTGATTTTACCAGAAAGGTAGAAGAAACAAATTTTCGACAACCCTTGCTGCAAAAGTTGATATTACTCAGTATGCCTTTCCGCATCTAATTACGAAGGGAAATTTATAGAAAGCCAAGATAAGTGAACCATAGGATTTCCTAAGTGTATAATAGAAGAGAAGAGCATTATCCTTCAAAAAGGAGACTTCTATGACCAAACAAGAGAAAAAGCGCAAGGGATTGCTTCCTCGCGGTTTGGCGAGTTTGTTAGGCTTTAGCACCGCTGTTGCTGCAGCTTGGATCTTTTACAGCCGGCGTTATATCGACCACCATGCTAAAGTCAAAGGCGTGCTCAAAGGCGAAGAAGGCTTTTACGAATCTCCTACGGCGGGGAAGATTCACTATGTT
>DICP01000027.1:1067-3138 GCA_002417685.1 Candidatus Mesolinea sp. UBA5823 | reverse complement strand
TTAGCCGCTGGTTTGCATGATGTTGCCCCCATTTTCCAGGCGTTTGTCACCCATCGACCGGTGTATGTGCTGGACCTACCCGGTTTTGGCGGCTCACAGCAAGGTGACCGCCCCTACCGCCCAAGTATGTATCAGGCAGCGATCACCGATTTTATCCGGGAGAAAATTGGGACTCCTACTGACGTCGTTGTGATGGGGCTCACGAGTGAATTTGCCTCCTTAGCAGCTTTAGCCGAGCCTGATTTATTCCATTCGCTCACCATGATTAACCCAACCGGCTTCCAGATGCCACAATCTACGCTCTGGGATAAACCCAACGTGCAAACATTGGAAGATATACTTTACACCCTGGTAGCTGTGCCTTTATGGAGTTTGCCGCTTTTCGACTTGCTGGTCAATCGGCCGCGGCTGCATTCATATTACCGCCACCGTTTTGAATACAGCGTACCAGATGAGTTGGTCAGCATAGCCTGGGCATCCGCCCACCAACCAGGAGCGCATTTTGCTCCTATGATGTACCTCTGCGGCAAGCTTTATACGCTTAACGTGCGCGAAAAAGTATATGAGAACCTTTCTGTGCCTGTTTTAGTCATCTACGATAATGAACCAGGTTTGCATTTTGATATGCTGCCCTATACGGTGCATACGCACAGTAACTGGAAGGCTAAACGCATTCGTCGGTCCAGGGGCATGCCCCATTTTGACCGACCGGGTGAATTTTTCCGAGCGTTAGACGATTTTTTCAAGGAAGCTGAAAAAAGCAAAGCTTAGCTTTTTAGGGAACATAAATCGAGCAGCGTCTTAGACATAAAGTGAGACTGATTTGGAGAATAAACCAGCAAAAAACCGGATTCACCCACTCAGTATCGTGGCAGCGATCCTCTTTGCGGCTGCCCTGTTAGGTTTGCTCTATCTCATTTTGCAATTAACTCGTCCAGCGCCAAACGAACCAGGTGAAGTCCCAACAGCTAAGCTCACGCTTATACCTGCCCCTACGCATACGCATACTCCGCCGCCAACGAGCATTATCTCTACCGCTACCCCAACGCCTGGTGCTGTTCTGCCGCCTGGCACGATTGGCGTTGGGGCGTATGTCAAAGTAGGCCGCACACAAGGTGCCGGCTTACGGATGCGTGCTGAGCCCGGCACTGATGCCGCTGTTGACTTTGTCGCTATGGATGACGAAGTCTTCCTCGTAGTTGGTGGACCGGTGGAGGCAGATGGTTACACATGGTGGCAGCTGAGTGCTCCTTATGATCAAACGCGTACGGGCTGGTCTGCCCAAGACTTTTTGGATCTCATCGAATTGGCAACCCCCACCCCTTAATAGCTATTCTTAGCCGGAGATTATTGCGTGAAACGTCAACGAAGTAACCATAAAAGAGATCATAATCGGGTAAAAACGCGTGAAGAGGATTCATCTTTGAATCCATCCACACAGCTCCAATCCCAGGCGGCTACTTCCATAGGCAAAGTGCGAACGCATAATGAAGATGCTCTCTTTAGCCTGAGCACACAAGTTTGCTTACAAGCCCAGCACCGCGCTTTAGGGCTTTATATAGTTGCTGATGGTATGGGCGGGCATGTGGATGGCGAGCGCGCAAGCAGTTTAGCCATTCAGGCTACCTCCCGAGTCTTGCTGCAAAAATTCTTTGATCCTCTCACTTTAGAGCCGTCATTTCCCTCAGGAAAAAGTATTGAGGCTTTGCTCAACCAAGCGATGCAAGCTGCTCAGATGGCTGTGCTCGAAGGTGTCCCTGGCGGCGGCAGTACATTAACCCTGGCGCTTGTGCTCGAGCGGCAAGTTTATTTTGCTCACGTGGGTGATACGCGGCTTTACCTTTATACCCAAAGTGGTGGCTTACAGGCTTTAACCAGAGATCACTCTGTTGCGCGGCGGCTCGTAGACCTTGGTCAGCTCAACAGTGCAGAGGCACGAGTGAACCCATTACGCAACAGCCTTTTCCGTGCTTTGGGCCAAGGGGAAGGCTTTAGCGCGGATTTTGGCCAGGTTACAATTGAAGCCCCAGCGAAGTTGCTGCTCTGCTCGGATGGCTTGTGGGGGACTCTC
>DICP01000027.1:0-1005 GCA_002417685.1 Candidatus Mesolinea sp. UBA5823 | reverse complement strand
GGATAATATCAGCGTCATAATTGTCGACATTCATTAATTGAAAGGTAGAAAAAGTATGGATCCTTCAACAAAGAAAAATCGCATTTTGGTTGTGGACGATGAAAAAGGGCTGGTCAAGTTAATCCGCTTGAACTTAGAGCAGGATGGTTACGAGGTTGTGGAAGCCAATAATGGCGCGGAGGCGATGGAGAAGCTGCGCGTGACGCTGCCGGACCTTGTGCTCTTGGATGTGATGATGCCAGATATGGATGGTTTTCAGGTCCTCAAGATGATCCGAGAAATTGGTAACACCCCCGTGATTATGCTCACAGCCAAAGGGGAAGAGAGTGACATCGTGCGCGGGTTAGAGCTCGGGGCGGATGACTATGTTACCAAGCCTTTCAGCCCGAAAATCCTCACCAGCCGCATCCGGGCCGTTTTGCGCCGTGGCAGCTATGCCGATGAGACCGATACGGGCAAGATCGATGTGGATGGACGCCTGCAGATCGACTTTGATCGGCATGAAGTCTGGGTGGATGGCAAGCTGGTGCAGCTGCGCCCGACGGAATACCGCTTGCTTTATCACCTGGTTAAGAACGCTGGTTGGGTGCTGACGCATGACCAGATATTGAACAAGGTCTGGGGCTACGAATATGAAAACGAACCGCATTACGTGCGCTTATATATCAATTATTTGCGCAAAAAAATCGAAAAAGACCCCTCGCACCCGAAGTACATCCTGACCGAACGAGGTGTCGGTTACCGCTTTGTGGATTATAAACGTGAAAAATTAGGCGAGAAGGAAGAGCAACTTCCTCAGGAAGCGCCTAAAAAAGAAGCCGATTAACGGCTGCCCTGTGCTTTTCTGCTTAACAGCGCCTTGCGCTTTGCGCATAGTTAAACACTTGAGTAGGAAATTCTGAATAATTCATCTATGTGGCTATTCTAAGAAGTTCACGGCAATGGTTTGTAACGAAAATTGTTCTAGTTTGTAAGATGCAGAGAGGGCAATATGGCTAAAGATGA
>DICP01000012.1 GCA_002417685.1 Candidatus Mesolinea sp. UBA5823 | reverse complement strand
GTTGTGAGTAGAAATTTCACCAAAGCACTGGCTGGTCTCACGTTATCGAAGTCCATCAGCCGCTGATAAAGCAAGCGCAAATCAGCGTTTTCGAGAATCGCGTGTTCAGAGTAATGCTCTCTAAAAAGCTGAGGTAGTTTGGCTGCCAATTCCAACGTTGTGATGTCTCCAAGCACCGGCCTGCCATAGACTTCTGCGGGAATAAAAGTGGGGATACTTTGCTCTTCCTTCAGATTGAGCCCAAAATTGCTTGGGTCATATTCGTGTCCATGCCGTACCAATACAAACGGCTCTCCTTGCGAATAGACGACTACCTGATTCTGAAAGGGTGCATCGTTGAAGGGCAAACCCAAGAGATTTTGCACTTGGTGCCTAATTAGCTGTGTGGCATTTGCTAAGCGATCATGATTCCCAGGTAAATAGTGAAAGCTAACCGGCCTCTGCAAAATAGTCTCTAAACTGCGAAAAATGGCTAAGGTCTCTGCTACGCGCTCTTCTTGTGCGATGGCGGCTAAAATGGCGGCGATACGCGCTTCCATTGGGCTGCCCGCATTTATCTCGTTCAAGTGAATGTAAGGACGTAAGCCATTTTCTAACCATAAAGCGGAGCGGGTAAGCTCGAAAATATCTCCAGCTAATACCAAATCAACCTTGGCAATGTGGTTTTTATGAATAAAATCGGAAATTTGATTGAAGTATACGCTGTAAACGCTGGCAGGCAAATTGTTATCAAATTTAACCTCACCCAGCGCATACGAGCTGGCTTCCGCCAAGTGTAGATCAGACATGACAATAAGCATAGTCTTTTACAGCATAAATATAACACGCCATTATTAATAACTGAATACAAATTTTATGGAAATAGATTAAGAATCGTTTAATTTTTCCCCTGCGAGCTATTCGTGCTGCCAGAGAAAGGCTCCCGCCTCTTTCGAACCAAAGATTAAGCGGTTCGGATTAGCAGGGTCAATCAAAGCCGCCTGAAAGCTCCAAAGGTTGAGTTCAGATGTTGTCAGCTCCCACACTGTTCCACAATTCGTGCTGGTATAAGACACCCCTGATCCACCGGCTGCCATCAAGCATGCATTCTGGGTTGCATAAGTTACCGAAAGCATATTTTTACCTGCGCCTCCGGTGTGGATCCATTGTGCGCCAGTGTTATCGCGGATATAAATGCCGTTGGTGGTCGCTGCAAAGTAGTCATCCCCGCGCACAAGCACCTGGTTGGTTCGTAACCCGCCCAAGCCTTGGTTGAGGTCGCCAAACGCACCGTTTTTATAGCTGCGCACAGAACAGATACCATTCACATCACAAGCCGAAACCAGCAGACGACCAAGTGCAGCATCTGCTGCCAAGCTGATGACAGAATACCCGCTCAAGCCCACGTAAGCCCAATTACTGCCAGTGTAGCGCCACAACCCGCTGCCAGCCGTTCTGCACAGGGATAATCCAGACTGCGGGCTATCACCCGAAGCGCATCTTCGACTTCGCTCCCATATGCCTTTCCCCGCTCTCTTTCTCGCTTCTTGCGGCCCCTGCGTCCTTTCATTAGCCGAATGATTGACTTGCGATGCATGCCAGTCACTGCTTCCATTTCATCTAACAACATCGTTTTGTCTGCTTTACTCGCGTAATGATAACGTTCCCAAATCCGTTGAAGATACTTCCTGCGTTCATCGATATTCATTAGGTCTGTTTCGCTCACCGTTCACCTCGGTAACATTTTCTTTTGACCCAACAATTCTATTTCGGTAACATTTTAGATGAACTAACACGTAGCCTTTGCAATAGAATAAAAATTTGCTATACTAATATTATACGGTGTAGTATTTAAAGGAGAATCATTATGAAAAGTCGCGTTATCTTGGCAATCCTATTCATTATTCCAATGATACCAACTTCTACTGTGATGTCATCGTATTACGTGGGAAATCAATATGTGTCAGCATACGGGGGAAAAGTTAACATTTATACCCCCCCTTATCCAATAAACGTTTTTCACTCTGGGCAATCGAATTGGATTTCACTCCCATTACCTTATTGGATTTAGACAGGGTGGAGGTATTATTCGGGGTATCAATTTCCCGAAAAATACGTAGAGTATTATTCCCCAGTGAGCAATTAAGAAATCTATCCTCAAGGAAATCAGAATTGGGGAACAATGATCGAGTATAAGATCATAAATGTAGGCAATGAAGTTTGGTGTGCGTACATAAACAATCTTGGGATAGGATGCAGAGATATAGTTTATGCTCCTTCTGCATTGCAGACGATGTCAGAAGTTCACAACGATCCCTTGATAGAGTTGCACACACAATTCGAAGAAGCATCATATCGAGATTCGAGTGATAGTTGGCATTTGTTCAATCAGGCAAATTGGACTGAACAGTTTCCATATTCTTTAGTCATTGAAAGTGAGTCAACTTTCTTGACTTATCGGATTGACACATGGCAACAATATCTTCCATTAATCTTAATGAATTAATAAAAAGGAGATATTATGATTAAAAAACAAATTATGTTAATCTGTGGATTAACTGCAATTGTGGCACTGGTATCTTTTCTGATTATCAATCGGGTAAATGCGAACAAGGCTGAGCAGCTTGCGGAACAACTTGCTGATAACCTCACTTTGGAAGGCTTGCCCCTGTTAAGTGTGCGCGTGGAAGAACAAGCCCCACTTATACTGGAAGTAACCCTTCAGTACCCATCCGCTGATAGCCCTGAGCGAAAAGCGGAAATCCTCCGTGGTCGTCATGCAGTACGATGGAACTGTGCCCAGCTAAATCGCGAACAATACCAGATAAGCAGTTATATTATTCTGATTCTTGATGATGTTGGCAAACAATTAAGCTGGGAACAATACTTCCTTTATCAAAGTGATCCAGAAGACGTTCCACTTGAGTACACTATGAACCTTGAGGAAGCCGCGAATTACCTGCGGGAGACTTTTAATCCAGGGTCCGCCCAGGTGGAGCGATTCGAGTTGATCCAGGAGCAAAAAAACAACACCATCATTAACACGCTGTACATCCTGTTAGTCGAGCCAGATCTACAGACTCTCAATAACGATTTACCAATGAGGCAAATCGAGCCACTGATTATGGGGGTTAACCAACAAAAGCTCTACCAGGTTGACATGTGCTGGCTCGAGATTCATGGACCAAATTCTGAAGTTTGGCTGGATTATCTTTATGACTATAGCTTTCCAGTTGTATCCTGGTGGATGGCAGACGGCGTCAGCACTGAGTGGTTTCCACATCCTGCCCCCCTACCCAACCAGGAACCCACCATAATAGCACCACCCGAGAAGACCTACCCTGTAGAGACTCTCGAACCAACCGTTATCGTCCCTTACCCCTGAGTTTTTTACGTTTGATCTAGGGAATTTTTGGTGAGAATTAAGGAGAGGCTAAATTGAAAATTAAAAAAGCATCCTCAGTGATGGGGATGCTTTCGATATAGAAAACAACGTCTAACTCAATCCCAGTATCTTTCCCGTCTTAAAGTAGATGTCGATGTCGTAATAAGAGGGTCTGGTAGGCAGGCCGGGCATGGTGCTCATGGTTCCCAAAAGGTGATAAACGAATAGCCAGTTAGGTTCAGCCCGAAAAAGAGCGTTAAGAATGCCCTGATTAT
>DICP01000121.1:1736-7587 GCA_002417685.1 Candidatus Mesolinea sp. UBA5823 | reverse complement strand
ACGATCATGGTGATCAGGTAAGGCGCCATAGCCATAAACTGCGGTGGGATGGCGCTGCCCAGCAGGGAGAGCTTAGAACCGATGGCATCGGCAAAGCCAAAGAGGAAGCCGGCGCCCAAGCTGCCAATTGGCATCCAATTGCCAAAAATCATTGCCGCCAAGCCAATAAAGCCCTTGCCGGCGGTCATGCCCTCATCGAAGCGCCCGACAGAACCTAAGGTAAAGAAGGAGCCGGCAATCCCAGCCACTAAACCGCTAAGCAAGACGCCGATATAGCGTGTCCTAATCACGTCTACCCCCAGAGTATCTGCGGCTTTGGGGTGCTCGCCGCAAGCGCGAAAGCGCAGCCCCCAGCGGGTGCTAAAGAGCGCTACCTGCAAAATGATCAAGATTGCAAACATCAAGTAAACAAAGATGTTTTGGTTGAACAGGATCGGTCCAATCAGAGGAATTTGCGATAAGAGCGGCACAGGCACGCGTCCAAACATAGGCGGAATATTGAGGCTTTGGTTGACCTGCATGAATTTTTGGGAGATGAAGGCAGTCATGCCTGCGGAGAATATGTTGATGACGGTGCCGGAAACAACTTGGTTGATCTTGTACTTGATGCTCAGAACAGCGTGGATCGCTGCAAGCAGCATCGACGAGAGCATGCCGGCTAGTAAACCAAAAACAGCGCTTTGCGTTAGGCTGCCAACTAACGCCGCGATCATTGACGCCATCAACATCATCCCTTCGATGGCGATGTTAACTGTGCCGGAGCGCTCCGCCAATATACCGGAGAAAGCTGCTAAGGTAATGGGTATTGCCAGCAATACCGCGCTGGAAAGCATGCCAGCTAAGTTAAGCGACTTACCGCTGGCTTGCCAGATTAAGAAGCTAAAGATGAGCAATAATCCACACACGCCCACCACTGTGTTGGTGGCTTCGCCAAAACCTTTGACCAGCTGGAAGATGCCAAGTGCAATGCAAATCCCTGCCAGGAAGGTGAGTGAAAGCCGAGCGGGCAGCACCCAATCCGCCATTTGGCCAACGTCAAAACCGCCCGGCGTCATCACGAAGACTGTTTGCACATCGGCGGAGAGTGTGGCAGCGAAGATAAAATAAATCAGCAAGCCAATGATAATTTCAACGAGCCCCATGGAGATTTTGCGAGCAGGGGAGATCGCAGTAAGCTTTTTTGGGGATATAGTTTGTGCCGTAGTAGTCATTATTTACCTCCCCAACCGCTGAGGAAGACTTGCGTTTCTTCAACTTTAGGTTGTTTCAGGTGATAAATTGAACGAATGATAGCTGGTGCGGCTACAAAGATTAGGATGATAGCTTGAATCACGTCTATAATGTCGATCGGGATAGCAGATACGACCATCATACGCGTGGCACCATTGCGAAGGGTGCCAAAGAGCAGCGAGGCTAAAATCACCCCAATTGGAGTGTTATTGCCAATGAGGGCTAAGGCGATGCTATCAAAACCATAGCCTGAAGAAAGACCCAGCGCCATACTGTGGTTGACTGCTAAGATTTGTGTGCCGCCAGCCATGCCTGCCAAGGCGCCGGAGATTGCCATGGCAATCATGATGGAATTATCGGTGTTCAACCCGGCGTAGCGTGCTGCACGCGGGTTTGTGCCTACTGTGCGCAGGTTTAAACCCCAAGTAGTTTTGAAGAGCAGCCAGTTGATCAACCAGGCAATTGCGAGTGCAATGAAGAAGCCCAAGTGAAAACGAATTGGGGAAGCAAAAAACTGGGGGATTTTAGCGGTGTCTTGGATAAGCGGGCTGAGGGGCATGCCGCCCGAACCAGGCCGCGTCATTGGCCCGGAGAGCAGCCATTCTGTCAGGCGGAAGGCAATCCAATTCATCATGATCGTATTGATCACCTCGTGCCCGCCGGTTTTAGCCTTTAGTAACCCTGGGATAAAAGCCCAAATTGCGCCTCCCAGCGCTCCCGCAAGGAAAGCGAGGGGCATATGAATATAAGCAGGAAGACCAGTGACGGCATAACCGACGTATGTGGCACAAGCGGCACCAATGAAAAGCTGGCCTTCCACGCCGATGTTGAACAACCCGCTGCGAAAGCCCACAGCGACTGCCAACCCCGAAAAAATATAGGGAGTGGCTTGGACTAAACTTTCTAAAAAGGGATTGACGGCTGAACGGATATCCCGCGGGTCGCCGGTGGAGATGGCATTCACGATTTTAGCCGGATCGGCAATCGAACCGGTGAAAAGCGCTCCATAGGCTTTTCCAATCTCAGTGAATGCCTGCCCAAAACCCTGCCATATCGACTCGCTAAAGGCAGCCCAAACGGTTGGGCTGGTGGCGGCGATCAGAATTGCGCCGATAATCAGCCCCGTGAGGATAGCCAGCAGTGGGATTGAGATAGTGGACCAGAAGGAACGTTTATGCGTTTCACCTTCTGGGGTTGGTTCGTTGATTTCCTTTAGAACTTGCTGACCAAAGTCAATTTTTCCTTGTGCTTGTTCAGTCATGGTTTGGCCTCATCAAAAGGTTACTTCAATTTCAGTCTCACCGCTAAGCTGGATTGGTTCCTCAGGGATGATGCCAGCCATCAGCAGACCGATATAGTCCTTAGAAATGCCCTTATTGGGCACAATCGCCAGTATTTTTCCACGATACATCACTGCAATGCGGTCAGAAAGTTCCAAGATTTCATCTAATTCTGGCGAGACAAGCAAAACTGCGCAGCCTTCATCCCGTTTCTGGATGATGCACTTATGGATGTATTCAATTGAGCCAACATCCAAACCGCGGGTGGGTTGGCTGGCTGCTAAGAATTTAATTGGGCGGGAAAGTTCTCGCGCGATAATAACTTTTTGCTGGTTTCCGCCAGAAAGCGTGGAAACAGGGGTGAGCGCGCTGGGGGTGCGAATATCAAATTCTCTGATTAATTTCTCAGCATGCTCTAAGATAGCGTCATATTGCAAGATGATGCCTTTGGAAAAGGGAGCTTGATAATATGTGCACAGCACTAAGTTTTCAGCCACGGGGAAGGGCAGCACTAACCCAACGGATTGACGGTCTTCTGGCACGTGGGCTGTGCCTAATTCGGTTATCTTGCGGGGTGCCGCATTGGAAATATTTTGACCCAGTAAGGTGATACTGCCACTCGCAATCTTTGTCAGCCCGGTAATTGCTTCTACCAGCTCGGTTTGACCGTTGCCCTGTACTCCGGCAATTCCTAAGATTTCGCCTTCGCGGATCTCAAAAGAAACATCATCCACAACAATGTTTTGGAATTTATCAGCGACGATCAAGTTTTCCACTTTGAAGACTAACTCGCCGGGTTGAGGTTCTTTCTTCTTGACCGTGAGGTTCACTTGCCGCCCGACCATCATGGCGGCTAAGGCATTCTTATCTGCTTCAGCCGGTGTGGTCTCTCCGACAACTTGACCTCGGCGGATTACCACAATGCGGTCGGCAATCTCCATCACTTCGCGTAGTTTGTGCGTGATGAATATGATGGACTTGCCTTGAGCCACTAAGGAGCGCATAATCTCGAAAAGTTCATCAGACTCCTGTGGGGTGAGCACCGCTGTGGGTTCGTCGAAAATGAGAATATCGGCTTCCCGAAAGAGCAGCTTTATAATCTCGACGCGCTGCTGTACGCCAACTGGTAAATCGCGGACATAATCATCCGGGTTCACTTCCAAGCTATATTTTGTGGAAATCTCACGGATCCGTTTGGCAGCGCTTTCGCGATCGAGTATATCCCCCACCTTGACGGATTCTGCTCCTAACATCACGTTTTCGGTTACTGTAAAGACTGGAATGAGCATAAAGTGTTGGTGCACCATGCCGATTCCGGCGCGGATGGCATCCGAGGGAGAATGAATTTCGACACGTTGACCACGGATGAAGATTTCGCCTTCATCCGGCTGGTAAAGACCGTAAAGGATGTTCATAAGCGTGGTTTTCCCCGCGCCGTTTTCCCCTAGTAAGACCAATATCTCGCCTTGATTGAGCTCAAGGTCGATATGATCATTGGCTAATACACCGGGAAATTGTTTTGTGATTCCTTTGAGTTCTAGAATAGGTGGCATAGGAACACCTTCAGACATAGAATTTAATGGTAATTATCTTACCACAAAATTTAAAAAAACGGGTCAGCTGAAAGCTGACCCGTTTTGTGAGTAACGAACGGCATTTACTTGACGGATACTTTGCCGGCAATGATATCAGCTTTCAGCTGTTCGATTTCAGCTTTCAGCTCAGCTGGTACCATGCTATCCAGATTGTGGAACGGTGCAATGTCTACACCCTTATTTTCAAGCGTACCAACCACGTTACCACCCTTGAAGGTTCCATCGATTACAGATTGAATTACCTGGAAGGTCGTGGAATCCATGAGTTTCATCACCGAGGTCAGGGTGATATCAGCATATTCGGGGCTGGTGAGCACCCAGTCGGAGTCCACGCCGATGAGGTAGGCATTGCCGCGTTCTTTAATGGCAGCTGCAGAACCCAAACCAACAGGTCCAGCCACAGGCATGATGATATCTGCACCCTCGTCCATCAGAGAGACGGCTAACTCGCGGCCCTTTTGCTGGTCATCGAAGGAGTTGCTGAACAAGCCGGCATCAGGGTTAGCGGGATCCCAGCCTAAGACTTCCACGTTGGTGCCTTTGAGTTGGTTATAATAGGCGACGCCTCTGGCAAAACCATCCATAAAGATGGTAACTGTTGGGATGGGCAAACCGCCGAAGGTACCAACTTTGCCAGTTTTGGTCACACCAGCAGCAAGGTAACCGGCTAAGAAGGCTGCTTCATCCGTGTTGAAGATCTGCCCGACAACATTGGGGATTGGGGGATCGTAAGTGTAGTCCACAATAGAAAACTTCATATCGGGGTTAGCTTCAGCTGCAGCTTTGGTTGCATCGCCGATGAGGAAACCAACGGTGATGATGAGGTCGCATTTCTCTTCAATGAAAGCATTTAAGTTCTTCTCATAATCTGCAACCTCTTTGGATTCCAGGTACTTGCCCTCGACGCCAAGTTGAGCCATGGCATCCTGGACACCCTTCCAAGCAGTGGCATTGAAGGACTTATCATCGATACCCCCGGTATCGGTGATTTGGCAGACCTTGATCTTTTTTGTTACTTCAGTCTCAGTGGCTGTGCCACCACATGCAGCCAAGACCAAACTACCAAGGATCAGAACGGTCATTATTGTGATAAATCGTTTATTCATATTTCATTCTCCTCTTGTTTGTTTTGTAAATATCCGGAATCCCGGTTTAACGATTGGTTAAAGTATACATGGCTATTGGGTTCTATGCAAGATGTTTACTCCAGTTGTTGGGCATCACTTTCAGATTTTAATGTCGTAGTTTGGGATTTATCACCAGGCTCTTTGGTTTTCATTCCTAAGACCATGAAAAATGCGGCTAACATAAAAACGGGCCCGATGACAAAAATGGAAGCATAGTTATTGCCTGCTAACTTGATGATTAAACCATTTATATTTGGCCCAGCGATGGCAGCTAATGTGGAAAAAAGGTAATAAAGTCCGGTGTAGGTGCCAATGTGAATTTGGTCGGTCAGGTCCACAACCACGGGTAACGAGTTGATATTTATCAATGACCAACCGATACCAGCTAACATGAGGAGTATTGTCAGGTTCATAAAATTGCCTAATAGTGGTAGGGTGGTGTAGGTTTGCACCTGAATATCCCTCGGCATGATAAACGCACTCAAGATGGATATGCTCATCAAGGCGAGACCCGTAAGGATGGTTCTTTTACGCCCAAATTTGGCGCCGATGAAGCCAGCAGGTATCGAAAATAGCAGAAAAGTAAAGCCCACACTGGTTACCAAAAGCCCTGCTTCTG
>DICP01000121.1:1285-1704 GCA_002417685.1 Candidatus Mesolinea sp. UBA5823 | reverse complement strand
AGGCTTTTCCATAAGTTTGGCTTCTCTGCGTTGGGGTTTTGGTCATAAACTTTTGGTTCTTTCACGAAGATCAGGACCAAAACTGCTGAAACGAGCACAAGAAAAGAGCCAAACCAAAATGGGTAGGCTTCATTTTGACGGACGAGCATTGCGCCAATAGATGTGCCTAACACTAACCCTAATCCACCCATAAAGTTGATGATTCCGTTGGCTTGGGAGCGGTATTCTGAGGGGGTAACNNGTTACCAAAAGCCCTGCTTCTGGTGTACTCAGCCCTAAATGATTGACGCCATAGAGGGAAAGAAATGCCTCAATTGCGTTATAGGCGACGAACCAAAAGAAAATTGCTAAAAAAATGCGAATAGCATCACCATGCTGGCTGGTAAAGAGCTCTTTCAGGCTTTTCCATAAGTTTGGCT
>DICP01000121.1:766-1280 GCA_002417685.1 Candidatus Mesolinea sp. UBA5823 | reverse complement strand
GTTGTGACCGTGCAAGCAAAAAATAGTGGCAAAGCGTTAGCCAGCGGCACCAACCCAAAAGCGATGGCAGCAATCGGTGCGCCAATTAGGATAAAGGGTAAGCGCCTGCCTAAGCGTGTGCGTAATCGATCTGACCAAGCGCCTACAGCGGGTTGAATGAACAATGCTGCGATGTTATCCAAAGACATGAAAAAACCCGTAGCAACCGAATCGAAGGCAAAGCGCTTTTCTAACAGGATAGGAACATAGGTATTATAAAGACTCCATAGTACGCTGACGCCAAAAAAACCAAAACCAATCAAAAACGTCTTCCAGTAATTCATTTTATGCTGTTCCATCTGACTCCTCTTCAAGATTTGATGTTGGTTTGTGTGGGGAAAGTCCCTTTAGCTGTGAAGCCATAAACTTTTCGAGAAATGTGCGGTCTTTTTCGCTCAGCCCTGCATTCAGCAGCAGATCTGGACGGGAAAGCAGCGTGCGGATGAGCGACTGCTCGCGTTTCCATTGGGCTTGC
>DICP01000121.1:0-744 GCA_002417685.1 Candidatus Mesolinea sp. UBA5823 | reverse complement strand
GTGTATTGCGGATGCTCCAAGAGGCCGTTAATGAAAGAATCATGAGAGGGGGCATTTTCATCGCCTAAGACACCGGGTTGCAACCGGGCGATGGCATCCATTACGATTAGCGCTGGCAGTTCCCCGCCTGTGAGGATGTAATCTCCAATGGAGAGGACATCCGTGGCTAAATGTTCACGGATGCGCTCATCGAAGCCTTCGTATCGCCCGCAGATGAGCGCTAAGCGCTCGTAACCTGCAAGCTCAAAAGCAAGTTGCTGATTGAAAACCTGGCCTTGCGGGCTGAGCAGAATAACCGGGCAAGTGGGCGGTTTACCCTCGATGGCTTCCACTGCCGCAAAGATAGGCTCGGGCTTCATGATCATCCCACCGCCACCGCCATAAGGGGTGTCGTCGGTGGTGTGGTGACGGTCGGTAGCCCAGTCACGGATGTTATAGGTATTCACTTCGATCAAGCCGGCTTGAATGGCGCGCTTGAGGATGCTGATTTCAAGATAGGGTTGGAAGACTTCGGGAAACAAACTGAAGACGTCGAAACGCATAGATTAATCATAATTGAATCATAATAAATGGGCAAGGCATTTGCGAAAGGGTGTTGAAAAACATTGGTTAATCGATTACACCCAAATTTTTCGAAGTTAAGAATTTCAATCTGCCCTTACCATGCCCTCTCCCAGATCCGAATCACGCTCGTTTTTCAGCGTCAATCTGCTGGGAGAGGGTGGTTCTTTTGCAGGCGGGGGC
>DICP01000103.1:23869-31261 GCA_002417685.1 Candidatus Mesolinea sp. UBA5823 | reverse complement strand
GTGGAAAAAATTTAGTACCTGAGTGAGGACAGAGCCCGCGGGAAGCGGGCTCTGTTTATTTCTGGTGCAAGTATTCTTGAATAATGTCCTCAGTAGGTCACAGATTGAGCGACGTTGTGGAGGATTTGGGTTCCCAACTGGTAAAAGAGCGCTGGAGGCTTGCAGTCAAGCTTGCTCACTGGTTCCTTCAGGGGGCTCCGCACTGGAGACTATAGCGATACCAACGAGCCGCAAGCTGTGACATTCGGACGGTGGGGCGAAGCATCCTAAATTCGCGATTATGGTGAGGTAGAGAGATCATCCTGGGATGCTTTGCCCCTACCCTTGGTTACAAGTGGGCAGGCAGCACGCTCCGAAGGAGATTCTTTTAAATCAAAATTGCAAAATCAAAATTGCAAGCAAGAGCAGGGAACGGCGGTGGTACAATACCCAAGTAGTGGGTCGAAGCTATGACAGTCCAAAATTTGGAGGTTTGTAATGAGCACAAATAAAGTATATCGTCGGAATAAGGGCCTATCCACTGTAGTTGATGAACTTTCTCGAAGAGGTTATAAAACGGTTTTACAGGGACGGGCAAACCCTCCCGTGGATATCATATGCTACGACCCCCAGAAAACGAAGTCTGTAAACCTAATCGTTAGAACCTACAATCCTGCGAAAAATTCCTGCATCGTTGGTCTTAAGGCAGAGAAATTCTTTGGGGACAACTTCTTTTGGATCTTTGCAGGTATCCCTCTAGGTGATAGTTCAGACCATACAGAGTTTTACATCATTCCTAATCGGGTGATGGCTGAGAACGTGCCTAAATTTCATCGCTTGTGGCTTGAAACTCCTGGGAGATTCGGACGCATTCACCAGGATAATAATGTGAGAATCGTCTTATTATCTCCCAACAATTCCCCATATTACTGGGATGTTTCATCTTATCGTAATAATTGGGATTTTATTAGAGAAAAGTTTAATTAGCTACTCATGTTAATTATCTGAGGCAATTATGGCAGATTACCAACAAATTCTGGAAGCTCTTCTCCGTCACAAAGCTACATATGGTCATGAGGTGCTCACTCCCGCTAAGTGCCCCGAAGCCCTTCAACTCATTCATAACAATAGCTTCGCGTTCATCTCTGCCTGTTGTCTGGATAGGGGAACTAAGACTGAGATTATCTGGACTATTCCTTATTGGCTCTCCCAACAGGTCGGTCATTATGATCCTAAGCAATTCTATCCCATGAGCTTGGAAAGGATCAGTTTCCTGTTTGATAGATTACCTCAGAAACCCCGCTACACGAAAGCAGCCCCCCGAACTTTTCAGGAAATCTGTAGGATTGTAGTGGAAGATTTCTCAGGGAAAGCAGAAAACATTTGGAAGAATCGGTGCGCTATGGACGTGAAGAGGACGCTCCTTTCAGTTTATGGCGTAGGAAATGGCATTGCCAATATGACTCTGATTATGATCGAAAGCGTTTATGACATTACCTTTTCTGATATTGATTATACGAAAATGGATATCAAACCCGATGTCCATACATTGCGCGTTCTTTACCGTTTAGGTGCATCCCCTTCAATCAATACTGACTCTGCGATATTAGCTGCCCGCCATATCAGTCCTTCTTATCCTGGCGCGATTGATGGTCCATTATGGTCCATTGGTAGAAATTGGTGTCACCCTGCAAGCGCCGATTGTGGATCATGTCCATTGGATACTTGTTGCGAAAAGGTTGGTGTTAAATGAACAGAATTGTTTTGATTTCGTGTGTCAAAAGTAAACTCGACCATCCAGCCAGAGCGGAGCATCTCTACATTAGTCCTCTCTTCAAATACAACCTTGCTTATGCCCGTAAACTGAAACCAAACCACATCTTCATCCTCTCGGCGAAATATGGTCTGCTTAGATTAACCGACAAGATTGCGCCATATGAGAAAACGCTAAAAACTATGCCTGTTGCTGAGAGAAGGGCATGGGCGAAAAGTGTGCTTGTAAAATTGTCAAAATATGCCAGTTTGAGTAATGATGACTTCATATTCTTGGCTGGAGATTCCTACCTTGAGTACCTAATCCCCCAAATCCAGCACTACCAAATTCCCTTTGAAGGGGTTTCGTTTGGCAATCAACTAAAGGCTTTGAAAAAATTGGTAGGTAGCCTTTAATTCTGTCTTATTGTTTGTCGAACAACGAACGACATTATCTTATTCCAGTTATTCCTGAGATTGCAAAACTGCCTCCAAGGAACTGACGAAGTAGTTATCCTTTAGGTCTTTCAGAAAAGGGGGAATGGCAATCACATGTCTTTTCGGTCTGGAGATCAAGCCAGACCAAGGATAATAAAGCTTTCGTATCGCTCATTTCACCTGTAGCGGCAGATAGACACTGAGCGCGAACTCATCCGCTCCGATTTCCGGCAATCCGACCTCACACCGGTTTCCATCGATAGCCTCTACCTGTGAGATGGGGACCTGCAAATACCTTGGAGACCTTTGGTCAAATTCCGCGCGCGGTCAGCCCACACAGCCTTCGGCTTGGGGTGCTACGCAAGACCGGCGCGATCAGAGGAAATTGCCGATAAAAATTAGGTCAGGTGCCTACAGACCAAAAAGAGGTTTGGCGTCCCAAACCTCTTTTTACTAAATCCATTGTAAAAGTTGTAGCAGCTAAATTTGCCAGTCACCATCCTTGAGCAGCACGACGCGGCTGCCATCGGCTTTCACGCCGGTCACGGTCACTTCGCGCCCGCCGACCATGAAGTCGACATGGATGAGCGAATTGTTCATGCCTAACTTGCGGTTTTCTTCCTCAGAGCGCTCTGTGCTGCCTTGCATGTTTTCGCTATAAGCCGCGCCAAGGGCGAAGTGACAGGAGGCGTTTTCGTCGAAAAGTGTGTTTTTGAAGAGGATACCCGTGTTGCTGATGGGTGAATTAGCTGGTACGAGCGCAGCCTCACCCAAGTGCTTGGCGCCCTCATCCATATCCAGCAAGTCCGCCAAGATTTGCTTGCCCACCTCGGCATCGAAGTCTACGACTTTGCCATCTTTGAAGGTAAAATGAAACTTATCCACGATTTGCCCGCGCACACTGAGGGGCATGGTGGCACGCAGGGTACCATCCACGCGGTCGGCATCTGGCATGCTGAAGATTTCTTCGGTGGGAATGTTGGGCATAAAGCTTTCGCCATCCGCACTTACTGCAGCGCCGCCCTCCCAAATGTGATCCTTGACCAAGTGCACCCTCAGGTCGGTGCCTGGGCCTTCATAGTGTAGGTAATCAAAGCGCATCGTGTTCATAAAGGCTTTGTGAGCCTTAAGTTCAGCATCGTGCTGCTGCCAAGCGGAGAGCGGGTCAGGCTGGTCAGCCCGGGTAGCTTTGAAGATGTTTTCCCATAGCTTGGCTACGGCTTCTTCCTCAGGCAAATCCGGGAAGACGGCTTTTGCCCAGCCAGGGCTCGCCACGCCAGCCACGCACCATTTGACCTTGTTCTGCATGGTATAAGCCATCAGCGGCTTAGAAGCCTGGCCGGCGGTCTTCTGCCACTTAGCGATACGCGCCGGGTCCACCGATTTGAGCAGCTCGGGGTTATCTGCCACCAAAGAAAGGCGATGGTAATGGTCTTGGAACATCTTCTCCATATATTCGATGCGGTAGGGCGGAAAATGCTCAAAAGCTTCTTCGGGGGCATAGAGATAGCGGTCGAGTACCATTGTTTCGTCATTCAAGGATGGGAAGACGTCCAAGACGCCATTTTGGTAAGCTTTCCGGGTGACCAAGCGCACGAGGGGCAGGCAGTCGGCGTTGAAATTAATGGCGAGTTTATCGCCAGGCTTGAGAGCGAGCGCAAAGTTGACAATGAGATCGGCATAGTTTTCGAGATAACGTTCAAAAGACATTTTTCCTCCAGTCATTAGCTTATGATTTAGTTTTTCATTGACCTGTTCGCGAGTTCAAACTGTTGCATTGTCTTCGAGCAAGTTATCATTAGATATTACCGCAATTTCAACTAAAAACAGGAAAAGAGGTTATTTTCTGCCCATTTGGTTTGACCTTTTTTTACTCCCTATGGTAAAATTTACACGTCGCCAGAGAACACTGGAAGTGTTTTCTATTAATAATTATAGAAGGAGAAGCAACAATCAGTAGTAAACAAGAATATAGAGTTAATGAACGCATCCGAGCGGAAAAAGTCCGCTTAGTGGACGAAAACGGCGAAAATGTCGGGGTCGTCTCTGTAAGCGAAGCACTCCGCCGGGCAGATGACGCCGGTCTGGACCTGGTGGAGGTAGCTCCCAATGCGGATCCACCTGTTTGCCGCATCATGAATTACAGCAAGTTCCTTTATGAGAAAGAGAAAAAGGAACGCGAAGCGCGCAAATCCCAAACTAAGATAGAAATCAAAGAAATTATGTTGCGCCCCAAAACGGGTGATCATCATCGTAACATCAAAGTGAACAATGCCCGAGGCTGGTTAGAGGACGGCAAAAAAGTACGGGTTACGATACGCTTTCGCGGGCGGGAGATTACCTACCCAGAGCTGGCTCTGGAAGACCTGAAAGAGATCGCCGAACTACTTAAGGATGTGAGTGAGATTGAGCAGGCTCCTAATATGGAAGGCCGAGTGATGTACATGATGCTCAGCCCGAAGAAATAGCGGCTTGACTCTTCCTATAATCTGATATAATATGCGTTTGGTAGTTTTACCAACGGCTGCGGTCGGTTCACAGCCGTTGAATTTTCTTAGAGGAGTGTAATTGTGCCACGAAAAAAGAGTAATGGTAAGTACAAATTGAAGACTCATAAGGCAACCTCTAAACGCTTCCGCACCACAGGGACGGGTGTGGTTGTGCGTACCAAGATTGGCAAAGGCCACTTGCGCCGTAACACCCCTAAGCGCACCAAAGCCTTGCTTTCAGAGACCATTCCGGTAACCTCGAATGGACTTGTCAAGCATATCAAGCGTTTAGCCCCCTATATGAGCAAAAAGGACTAATTCGGTCACATTGTTTTAGTGCGGCTGCTGGGTGTTTGCAACGAGATGCAAAAATCTGACGCCCAGGGGACCGCGAAGGAGATAAATTATGGCAAGAGTAAAAAGTGGACCTTATCGCCGCCGACGCCACCAACGTCGGATTGCCTACAATAGTGGGTATACAGGCACACGCAATCATCTATTTAGACGCGCCAACGAAGCTTTCTTAAAAAGCCAGTGGTACGCCTATAATGACCGCCGCAACCGCAAACGCGACTTGCGCAGGCTCTGGATTGTACGCATCAATGCGGCTGCCCGGCAGAATGGGATCACCTACAGCCGGCTGATTAGCGCCATGCGCAATTCGGATATCATCCTGAATCGCAAGGTTTTGGCAGATTTAGCGGTGCGCGATCCAAAAGCATTTGCGGAAGTGGTCACTAAGGCAACCTCTAAATCCTAAGACTACTAACCAAGAATCAACAACCCCTGAAATTCCTCAGGGGTTGTTTTTTTGATTGTTCGGATTTACTTAGGGTACAGCTGGCGGTTCGAAGACGAGCAGCGTATTATTGAGTGCGTCGCTCACCCATACGGATCCATCCTGCCCGATGGCGATGCCGCTAATGATACCCATGAGATATTCGTTTTCATATCCTCCCCAGAGTTCCAAGAAGTTGCCTTCCGAGTCAAAGCGGATCACGCGGCCTAGGTCCGGATCGGTAATGTACACATCGCCATCGGGGCTCAGGGCGATAAAGGGTTTGTTATCCAATGAATCCGAAGTCCAAGCGTCAACCTCCCAGGTAAGCACGCTGGTGTAAATTGTGAAATCAGCATTGGGGGCAAAGACTTGCACGCGGTTATTCCACGTATCCGCTATGTATACTTTCCCAGTGGCATCGACGGCGATGCCCACAGGTTCATCCAACTGTCCCTCGGCAAGTCCACGCTCGCCAAACTGGGTAAGGTAGTTACCCTGACTATCGAAGACGACCACGCGCTGCTTGCCGGTGTCGGTCACGAGCACGTGCCCCTGCGTATCCACAGCTATACCACGTGGACCCCAGAAGCTATCGATCACGCCCTGCACTTGCCACTCGCTCCACATGCGCACGAAGGTACCCTCTGGCGTGAAAACCTGTATGCGGTGGTTCCAGGTATCCGCCACATAAACCAGCCCGTCAGGCCCCACAGCCACTCCCCAAGGCTCATTGAAGGTTCCTTCGGGGGCTGGACCTTCCAAAACATTTGCATAGCTGCCCCAGGAATTGAGGTATAAGCCTGTTGGATCCAGGTGGACGATGCGATGATTGCGTGAATCAGCGACAAACAAACTACCATCGGGTGCGACGGCGATACCGCGCGGGGCAGAAAATGTGCTTTGCCCAGCCACACTGATGACCTTGACCGGGTCTAAGCTGATGGTATTACTGGCATAGGGGTCGATCTTGGGTTCTTCTGGCTGGGGCGTGATACCGTATTCCCAGATTTGGGAAGCTACATCCTTGCGGATATACATGCGCAGCAGATCCGAGGGAGACCATGTAGCCAGTGTGAGGCTGGTATTGCCAGTTACGGAAGCATATTCCGTGTAATCGCGGTTGAACCAAATCTGCCACAAGGCTGAGCGCATCGCTGGGTTGGTCAAATCAGTCCAGATTGTGCTTAATGTTTGATTGCGGTAAAACTCGGTGGGCCACCACATGCGTTTATATTCGTACATGAGATAGTCATCGCGCACGAGGGGTTCGATCTTGGCGAAATTCGCGCTGCCAACCAGGATGACCGGGGAGTCGCGTAAGTCTTTGGTAATGTTATCCCCATACCATACGCGATTAGGGTAATCGCGCAGGTACCACCAGAAGGGGTAAAGCGAGTCGTTATCGTAAGCCACCTTGATGGATTTATCGCCATACAGGCGCTTCGAGATGGTTTCGATTTGCTCAAGCACGTCCTTCATGTCGCGCGTAGAGTGCGCATAGACGAGAAATTCTTTGGCGTTATCGTAATTGATATACGCTGCGCGGTAAGCGGTTCGGAAAGTAAGCACACTGAGGATAGCAAAGAAAGTAAGCAGCATGGTTTTAGCGAAAGTCTTAGTGTGCCAGCCGCGTAAGAGGATGATCAAGCCAACCAAGCTACCGGCACTGCCTACGAAAGCGAGTAAGAAATTGCTCGTGGCTTGTAATTGGGCAAGTTCCTGCCCTTGGAAAGGTGGGGTCACGCCCAAGAGTGAGCCAATCAGGCTGCCAAAGGCAAACAGGAACACTACCAATAGCAAGATCACTTGCCAGCCCTTCTTTTGGCGCACTTCTTGCCAATTCGTTTTCTCCACCAAGTACCCCAAGCCCCAACCGGTAGCTAAGATCATCGGCATAGTAATGTGCGTGGTAAGCCAAGGCATACGCTCGCCGGCGATTGAGAAGGTGATCAG
>DICP01000103.1:12619-23807 GCA_002417685.1 Candidatus Mesolinea sp. UBA5823 | reverse complement strand
GGCTCTTCTGGCGAAGAAGGCGTAGTTTGTGCATCTAGGGGAAAGCTTCCTTCAGAGTCGATCGAGTTCAGGCTGGCTGGGGCTGCATCTGAGGGCAGCTCCCCTTCGGCTGGAATCGTCAACGGCAAAGCCGGATCGAAGGGAGCACCAGGCTGGTTGGTGAAAAGCCGCCGAGTAACAGCAAGGATGAGCGTGAGCAAGCTGCCTAATGCTGGCAGGTATTCGTAAACGGGCACCTGAACCAGTGCATAATAGTATAGGGGCTGCGTCCCACGTTGCACAGTCTGTTGAGACATCCAGTAGCCTAGAGCAGCGACTAAGCCTTTGAAGAAGCCTTCACCATGCATAAAAAAAGTAGTGTAAAAGACGATGAAAATACTCCAAAAAATGGCTAAGCTCTTGAGCCAAACTTTGCGGTTCCACATCAGCCCTAACACCATGGAAATTATTGCTAACAATACGAACACAACCACCGAGCGGATAATGCCGGCTTGAGAGTAATCCAGAGGATCAAAGCCCAGCAGCCTGACCGGCAGCGCAGTAAGCAGCGGCAGCACCAGGAGCAGCTGCAGCACCACCAAATCAAAGCTGCGCATGAGGCGGATTTGACCCCAACCTAAACCTCTAATAAGGTTGAGGAAAGCGAAGACCAAGCCGGCGAGAAGCATTACACCGAGGACAAGGAGCGCTGGGATGGGGATTCCGGCTAAGCCATCGGCAGAAAGGAGATAAAACCCGCCCAACCCCAAGACTGCCAGGAGCATGACGAGCAGACAAATGAGGAAATTGCGGCGTATGCGGTCTTCGCTCCATGGTTTGTGCAGTGCTTCAAGGATAAAGAGCACGGCTAAGAAGATGAGCGCTTCGGCGGTGAAAATATAAGACGTAGCTTTATCAGCATAATGCATCGCGATGATCAAGGTTAACCAAAGCAGAAACTTTTTCTCGCCGCTTTCAAGATAGCGTAAGAACAGCCATAGCATCACCAAGCCCCAAAACACAATGAAGATTTCATTGCGGGTATAACGGCTATAAAACAAGATGTAGGGCGAGATCATGAAGAGAAAACCCGCAATCAACGCGCCGACCCTGCCAAGGTAACGCTTCCACGCAAAAAGGGTGAAGACCACCACTGCCACGCCAAAGAGGGCTGCCGGGACGCGCGCACTGAAGTCGGAATCCCCAAAGAGGAAATAAGAAAAGGCAATCGCATGGAATTGGAAGGGACCGTGGGTTACTGGGTCATAGACATAGGTCTCGATGGTGTAGGAAGGCACCACATGGTTAACCTCATCATGAGACATCGTGCGCGCACCTAGGTCGTAAAAGCGGGTGAGCAAGGTGATGGCAATGATAAGCACAATCAGTAGCTTTTCGATGGTTAATGCGGGCCACCAGCCAAAGACGGGCTTATCCAGCCAGCGGTCGTGGGATTCTTGGGAAGATGTGACGCCAATCTCAGCATTCATAAGGGATCTCCGTGGTGAAGCTTGTTTGATATCGCTAAAACTATACTTTACTCCAGGCGTGGTGGCAAGGTTAATCCTATAGTTGCGCAAACAAATTCGCGCCTGCACGGATATTCTATATCAACAAAAAGCTCGCAGAATCTATGATGAGATAAGTAGGAAAATTGCTTCAATCTGAACTAAGGTAAAATAGGCACGATGAAGACTCACAAAATCGTGATCCTATTTCTCGCCGGCGCCTTGGCAGCCCTCTCAATGAGCAGCTGCGGCCCACGTGTAACCGACACTGCCAACACACCTGATGCTGAAGGGATTATTCAGACCGCCGTAGCACAAGTGACGCAAGATTTCTTGCAGACCTTGGTGGCGTTCCAAACCGCGACGATGCCCCTGGAACCCACTGCGACGGGAACGACACTGCCAACGGCTATCCCCACCATCGCTCGCAGCCCCCAGCCGGAGCCAACGCCCAGCCAAGCTGGCGCGTGCAACCGCGTGGCTGCTGGAATACCGTTTGATGTCACCATTCCGGATGACACCATCATGCAACCTGGCCAAAGCTTCACCAAAACCTGGCGGCTGGTCAATAACGGCACTTGCAAATGGACGCGCTTATATGCTGTGGTTTTCTTTTCCGGCAACCCGATGGGTGCCCAACAAACTCAGTACCTAAATGCGGAAGTCCTGCCCGGGCAAAGCATCGACGTGAGCGTGGAGTTTATTGCACCTTTCGAATCTGGCACATATCAGAGCAATTGGATGCTGCAATCGCAGGCAGGTGAACTCTTCGGCCTTGGACCTAACGGAGATGCACCTTTTTGGGTGCGCATTCAGGTCGTTGGGCCGGAAACACCCACTCAAACCCAAACCTCCACACTAAGCGGCAGCGAAACGCCAACTCCAACGCCAACGCCAACGCTCACTCCAACTATCACTGAAACACCTACGCTAACGCCAACAACCCCAACGCCCTAACGCAAGCATGACGGGAGCACCATAAAGGAGCAGCAGTGACTGATTACGTCGAGTTCAACTCCCGGATGTGGGATGAATGGAGCGCGAACAAGAACATCTGGACACAACCCATCTCCCATGAGGATTTTCTGCGCAGCCAACAAGGGGAACTGAAGATTTACCTGACCCCACAAAAGCCGGTGCCAGCGCATTGGTTCCACGGGTTGGGAAAGAAAGTACTTGGCTTAGCCAGTGGCGGCGGTCAGCAGGGAGCGCTTCTCTCGGCTCACGGCTATGAAGTCACGATTATGGATAATTCCCGGCGCCAGCTTGAGGCTGACCGATTGGTCTCTGAACGGGAAGGCTATGCAATTACCTTAGTCAAGGCTGATATGTCCAAGCCTTTCCCATTTGAGGATGAGAGCTTTGACTGGATTATCAACCCCGTTTCGAACTGCTACATTGAAGAGCTGCAAACGATGTGGCAAGAAGCTTACCGGGTGTTACGCAAAGGCGGCGCACTGATGACCGGTTTTACCAACCCGCTTATGTATATGTTTGCTGATGAAGATATGCGCCCCGATGCTTTTAGCCCATTGGTGTGCAAATTTCCGCTGCCTTATAATGGCAGGATGCTGGAAGCGCAAGGAAGGATCGTGACGGAAGATGAAGGCTACCAATTCAGCCATTCGCTTGAAACTCAGCTCGGTGGGCAGCTGCGCGCTGGCTTTTTAATCAAAGATCTGTATGAAGATAGTGAGCCGGATAACCGCCTGGCGAACTTCACAAACCTATATATTGCAGACCTGGCTGTAAAGCTCTGATGTTTGCATGCTATTTTTTATGGGAGCATTCTAATGACTAACCTCTCCACTAACTATGACCCTGAAAATATGTTGGGGTATCTGGATGCCTTACCGGATGACCTAGAAAAGGCTTGGCAGCTTGGCAAGCAGCTTCCGCTGCCGACTTACCCACAAATAGAGCGCGTGGTCATTGCGGGCATGGGCGGCTCAGCGATCGGTGGAGACCTATTGGCTGCTTACCTGGCGGATCAGCTCACCATCCCGGTTATTTCGCATCGTAATTATGCTTTGCCAGCTTGGTCAAAGGGCAAAAATACACTGGTCATCTGCTCTTCGCACTCCGGGAACACAGAAGAAACACTCTCTTCCTTTAATAAAGCCCTCCAGGAGGATTGTTCGCTGCTGGTGCTCTGCACCGGAGGGAGATTGCAAGCTGAGGCAACCGCCAAGGGAGTTCCGCTGTGGACCTTTGCGCATACCGGTCAGCCGCGCACAGCTATTCCTTATTCTTTTGGGCTGCTGTTAGCGCTTTTCTGCCGCCTGGGGCTGGCAAAGATTGACGAGACTGAAATTGCGGATGCAATCGCGGTGATGAGCAATGCGCGGACAAAACTGACAGCCAGCACTGATTTGGCGGAGAACCCTGCTAAGCGCATCGCTGGGCAGCTGCTTAACCGCAACGTCTTGGTGATGGCAGCCGGGGAACTGGAAGTGGTCGCGCGCCGCTGGAAAACGCAAATCAATGAGCTGGCAAAAGCCTGGGCATGTTTTGAGGGGCTGCCCGAAGCTAACCATAATACCTTAGCTGGATTGGAATTCCCTGAGCAGCTCTTCGAACATACCTCAGTCCTATTTTTGCGCTCCAAGATCGATCATCCCCGCAATGCATTGCGCCTTGATGCAACCCAACAAGCTTATTTGATTGCCGGCGCAGCAGTGGATGCCATTTGGGGGCAGGGGAACTCGCGCTTGGCGCAGATGTGGAGCTTGCTGCAATTTGGGGATTATGTAGCCTATTACTTAGCCCTGTTTTATGGGGTGGATCCGACGCCCGTGGAGGCACTCACACGCTTAAAGCAAACTTTGGCAGAAGAATAGTGCCTAAGTTTGCAAATGCTACCTAAAAAATCGCTTGTACGATAAGGATGCCCCCCAGGAAGATAAGCGGGATGCCTATTATCGCCCCGATTAGTGTGGCAGATAAGAGAATACCCAGAATAAGAATCCCAATCCCGATGAAGGCACCAATGAGCTTGCCAACGATTCTCAGAATAAGCAAGGCGAGCCCAAAGATCAGCTTGATTGGCCAAAAGAGAATTTCTAATAGTTTCATCGTCTTCACCTTTGATTTCTTTTGATAGCTCTATTGTAAAGCAGTAATGGAATCAGCCCCTAAGATAATCTAGCCTGTTTTCCAAAATTCCTCTCTTGAAGCTGGACATTTAGGAAAAATTTACGAAAAGACCTTGCGGATTGGCTGTAAGTTTCTGGTATAATCTGGCATGTAAGACGGAGAGGTCGCATAGCTGGCCTAGTGCGCTCGCTTGGAGAGCGAGTATACCGAAAGGTATCGTGGGTTCGAATCCCACCCTCTCCGCTGATTTGTTTAATACCGCGCCTCCGCCGGCTTACTCCCCATGGGTTGCCTCAAACGCTGCCACAGGCTCATTCTCACCCCCAAAACCATGCTAAAAGAAATAAATTATAGAGCGTACTTTCTATATTAGAATGTTATTTGACAATTATTTTTCCAACTGGGTTAACTCATCAGCGATCATCTCCGCCTGTTTAAGTACTGTCTCGGTGGCAATAGCTTGCATGTCAGGCGGATAACCGTATTGTCTTAAGGTACGCTTTACGATTACTCTAAGTCTTGCTCTCACGTTTTCTTTAATGGTCCAATCAATTGATGCGTTTTGTTTTACTTTCTGATAAAGAACTACCGCTAATTCTCTTAATGTTTCCTTTTGCATCAACTCTCGTGCGCTTTCGTTGTCTGCAATCGCTGAATAAAAAGCATATTCATAATCTGTCAAGCCTAATTCACTAGGCTCTTTGTCCATTTGCTTAATTTCTCTGCTTAGCTCAATTAATTCCTGAATGGCTTCAGTGGCTGTAATTACCTTGTTTTGATATCTCCTGATAGACTCTTCTAGCATTTCCATCAGCGTCTGGCTCTGCACCAGGTTTTTTTTCATCCTCGTTTTGATTTCATCGTTGAGTAATCTCTTTAGCACCTCCAATGCCACATTTTTATGTTCCATCTGCTTAACTTCCATCAGGAAGTCTTCAGAAAGGATGGAAATATCTGGCTTCTTGAGCCCAGCGGCATCAAAGATATCTATCACCTGTTCTGTAACAAGGGCTTTATCAATAACCTGTTTGATCGTCGTTTCAATTTCTTCATCAGTCCTACCCAATCCGGTGCTATCAAACTTCACCAATCGTGCCTTGACTGCTTGGAAAAATGCTACTTCATCCTTTACTGCCAAAGCTTCCTCGTGGGGGATTGCAATTGAAAATGCTTTGGATAAAGCGGTCACTTCGTCAATAAATCGTTTCTTTCCGTCTTCCAAGCTCAAGATATGCTCTTCAGCTGAAAGGATAATCGTTAGCTTCTTTGAAGTGTCTGCCTCAAAGTAGTCTTGGTAATAAAACCCATGGAACATCTGAGCAATGACTTCTAATTTCTCAAGCATAATCTGAACAGCTTGCTCTTGAAGTACTGCAGGGTCGCCTTTACCACCACTGTCAGAATAAAAAGCCAAAGCCTCTTTTAGGTCAGATGCAATCCCTAAGTAATCTACAATCAGACCGCCAGGCTTGTCTTTGTATACTCTATTCACTCTGGCGATCGCTTGCATCAAGGTATGCCCCCTCATTGGTTTATCCAAATACATTGTATGCAGGCACGGCACATCAAAGCCAGTCAGCCACATATCACACACGATGACCAGTTTAAGTTCGTCTTCTGGGGATTTCATCCGCTCAGCCAGAGCCCTTCTTTGCTCTTTTGTGGTATGGTGCCTTGCCATCTCCGGTCCATCCGCTGATGAAGCCGTCATTACAACCTTTATTGCACCCTTGGAAAGATCCTCGTTGTGCCATTGGGGTCTTATCTTAGTAATCTCGTTATATAAATCAACTGCAATCCGCCTGGACATTGTGACAATCATGCCTTTCCCCTCAAAGACCTCCTGCCGCTGTTCAAAATGGCTCACTATATCCGCTGCAATATGTCTGATTCGGTCCTTGCTTCCAATCAATGCCTCAAGTTGTGTCCATTTAGCTTTGGCCTTCTGGGTTTCTGCAAGGTCATCCAGGTTTAGCTCTTTGTCTACTTCCGCAATGAGCTTCTTTCCTTCTTCACTCAAGCCAATTTTTGCTAACCGGCTCTCATAATAAATTTTTACAATAGCACCATCTTCCTGCGCTTGGGAAATATCGTAAATATCAACATAATTACCAAAAACTGCCGGCGTATTTCGGTCTTCCTTTTCGATGGGCGTTCCAGTAAAACCAATATAAGTTGCATTGGGTAAAGCGTCACGCATATACTTGGCAAAGCCGTAGACTGTCTTTTTTCCAATGACTTTGCCATCTTCGTCCTTATCATCGATGGTCTTAGCTCTAAAGCCATATTGCGTACGGTGTGCCTCGTCGACGATGACGATAATATTTCTTCGGTCCGATAATTTCGGATAAATGTTCCCTTCTTCTGGCATAAACTTCTGAATGGTAGTAAAAACGACTCCCCCTGAGGCGACATTGAGCAGCTGCTTCAGATGTTCACGGTTTTCTGCTTGAATGGGGTCTTGCCTGAGTAATTGTCTGGAGGCAACAAATGTATCAAAAAGTTGGTCGTCTAAGTCATTTCTATCGGTGATGACTAAGATTGTAGGGTTATCTAAGCTCAGAATGATTTTGCCAGCAAAAAATACCATCGAGAGTGATTTTCCGCTCCCCTGGGTGTGCCAGATGACCCCTCCTTTACGATCTCCTACTGGTTGGGTGCGTATGCTTTCCAGGTCATATTCCTCCGGAGCTTGCATGACCCTGAAGCCTTCATTACTTCTTTTCTCAGTATACCCAGAAGCTCTAATAGCAGATTCGACCGCTTTGTTTACTGCAAAATACTGATGATAGTATGCCAGCTTCTTTACAGTTTGAACAAATGTAATACCTGAAGTCTTATCTTCCCTTTTAGTTTTCTCAAAAACAATAAAATGCCGGATGATGTCTAGCAGTGTGCGCCTGCCTAGCATCCCCTTAATCAAAGTTTCCAATTGGCTGATCAGACCTGATTCTTCTCTTTTCCCATCAATCGATTTCCAAGCCATAAAATGGGTATAACCAGAGGAAATTGTGCCGGCTTTTGCCTCTAATCCGTCCGATATCACCACGAAAGCGTTGTAACTGAAAAGGCTTGGGATGGACTGCTTATAAGTTTGGATTTGCTTGAATGCCGTGTTCACCGTGGCTAATTCATCTGCAGGGTTTTTCAACTCTATTACCACCAAAGGAATCCCGTTTACAAAAAGGACTACATCGAGCCGTTTATTGATATTTCCTTCGAACACGGTGAACTGATTAACCACTAAAAATTCATTGTTTTCCGGATGGTCAAAATCAATCAACCATACCAAATCCCCTCTCTCCACCCCTTCTTTGCGGTAGCTGACTCTAATGCCCTCCGTCAGCATTCGGTGAAAGGCTTCATTGTTTACAATCAATTCTTGCGAACCAAAGCGCTGGATTTGTTTAAGGGCATCTTCTCTGGCTTCAACGGGAACCCTGAAGTTGATCGCATTGATTGCTCTTTTGAGCCGATCGAAGAGCAAGACGTCCTCAAAAGATTTTCTTTCTGCTTTTTTTCCGTCTGGTGCTATCTCGGGACCTGATACGTATTGATAACCTTGATCTTCCAGTAGTTTTAAAGCGAACTCCTCTATTTCGGATTCCGTTATTCGAGTCATATTTTCACCCTCACTTCACCGCTTATGAGTTTGGGTAAAAGAATGTCACGAAGTTTTTTTAAAGTATGTATCTGTAATCTGTTATTCTTCATTTTCTGAAAGAAATTGTTCATCAAATAATCAAATTTTTCTAAAATAGTTGAAGGTGGAATTTTAATATTAAAACTGTAAAATTGTTTTTTTTGAAAGAACTCTCTTGCGCTTCCTGATGCACTGCCAATGTTATCTTTGATGATCTTAATTAATGCATAATTTAGATAATATTGAGAAACTTTATTGGTTGCTCTAAAGTTCCACATATTTTGATTTTGCAAAGCAGGCAGAATATCTGATGTTACAATTGCAAAATTACCAAGATTAGCACCGACCATCACCATCAAAAAATCATTATCTCTTAATCGGTATTTTTTATAATCTTCTTCGCAATCATAATCAATGTATACTAAGTCATTTAAATCAATAAATCCATTCATGAAATTAAGAGTTCTTATAATCCTAATGCCTTCTTTTCGATAATCTTTGCTTTTGAATGCAAAACCATTAAGAATTACGCAAACATCGCTTAATGGTACTTCTTCCCAATCATCGCTTGCCTCCTCCACGAACCACTGTCGGAAAAGAGTTTCTGCCATCGCTTCAAGTGTCTTGTTCTCGCGGTGGAGCAGGTCTATCTTGTCGTCGAGGCTGGAAAGCACGGACGCGATGGCTTTTTGTTCGGGTAGAGGGGGAAATGATACATCTAATGAATATACGTCATTTCTATTTAAGCCAGGAACGGCACTATGTGAATTCATTTCATTGAGTTGCAAAGTAAGCAGAAAATAATATAGAAACTTAATATCATTCTTATCATTGGTTTCAACATAATATGTTGTATCTATCGGGTAAAAATCAAGCGCGGAATATTTTACTTCTCCAACACTTCCTTTTCGACCAATAATAATTCCTGGTCCTTTAACAAGATATTCATTATGATAACCAATAGGTCCATTTGAACCGTATACAGGGATATTACCTTGTTTTCTATCGATTTCACGTAATCCTTTTCCATATTGAAGTACCAATTCATCCCCCAGCTTGCACTCCCTCCATCCTTCGGGTATCTCATCAGCCATTAAAACTCCCTCTCGCCACTCGCTCATTCGATCTTCACCTTATCGAGGTTTTCAAGTATGAGTGCGTTCAGTCTTTCTTCTTCCTTCAGTTCCGCCTCAAACTCTGCTTTTAGTTTTGTAAACCGCTCTTTAAAGTCAAAATCGTCCTCGTCGTCTGGCAGCCCCACGTAACGCCCAGGGGTGAGCACATAATCTAATTCTCGTACGCGGTCAATATGCGCAGAATTGCAAAACCCCTTCACGTCTTCATAATTTCCCTCTGGGTTCCGCCAGTTGTGATAGGTGGAAGCGATCTTCTGAATATCTTCCTCCGAAAATTCGCGCGTCTTCCGATTAATCAAGTGCCCCAGGTTCCTTGCATCAATGAATAGGATCTCATCCCGACGGTTCCTAAATTTACCGTTAGCTTTATTCCGGCTAATAAACCACAAGCAAGCAGGTATTTGGGTATTCAAAAAGAGCTTCGGAGGCAGATTGACAATGCAATCTACCAACCGTTCTTCAATCATGTTCTTTCTGATTTCGCCTTCACCGGATGTTTTGGAAGTGAGCGACCCTTTGGCCAACACGAAACCGGCTATGCCGTGAGGTGCAAGGTGATAAATAAAGTGTTGTATCCAAGCATAGTTTGCGTTACCCTTCGGTGGAACACCATATATCCACCTGGCATCATTTCTGAGCAGCTCCCCGCTCCAGTCGCTGTCATTAAATGGCGGGTTGGCTAACACATAATCTGCTTTCAGGTCCTTGTGCAAATCGTTCAAAAATGAGCCTTCATTGTTCCACTTTACTTGTGAGCTCTCAATACCTCTAATTGCCAAGTTCATTTTGCATAGTCGCCAGGTTGTCAGATTGCTTTCCTGGCCATAGATAGAAATATCATTCACCTTGCCTTGGTGGCTGGTAACAAACTTTTCTGAATGAACAAACATCCCACCGGACCCGCAGCACGGGTCAAATACCCGCCCGTTGTAAGGTTCTAACATTTCAACCAGTAATTCCACCACGCTCCTCGGCGTGTAGAATTGACCGCCTTTCTTTCCTTCAGCCAAGGCAAACTGCCCGAGAAAATATTCAAACACATGGCCTAGCACATCTGCACTTCTAGCTTTGGCATCTCCCAGTGCAACGTTTCCAATCAGGTCAATCAAACCACCCAAACTTGTGGCGTCTAAATTCCCTAATGAGTAAACCTTCGGTAGCACACCTTTTAAGGATGGATTTTGTTTTTCGATTGCATCCATCGCATCGTCCAAAATTTTTCCAATACTTGGCTGCTTTGCTTTAGATTGCAGAAAAGCCCACCGCGCTAACGCTGGTACAAAGAAAACATTCTCAGCTTTGTATTCATCAATGTCTTCAGGATCAGCTCCTTTATAATCCCCCTCGCCAGCTTTTAACTTTTCGTAAAGGCTCTCAAAAGCATCTGAAATATATTTGAGAAATATCAACCCTAAAACAACGTGTTTATACTCAGCCGCGTCAATATTCTTCCTAAGTTTATCAGCTGATTTCCATAGTTGCTTTTCGATTGGTTCTTCCTGGGTGTTGTTGCCGTTTTTTGCCATGCCCTCTCCATCTTTTTTGCTGGTGGCTAAGTTTTTATTTACTTTATTGTTACTTGCTCAACCAGGTTTTTTCTAAATAATCTCCATTTGGCTTATGCACAGCCCTTGTGAAGAAAAATAATATCTAAATTCTGCGGAAAGAAAAAGCCCTCCTCGAGAAATATTATAACCTTATTCTAATCATCGTTCTCGCCAGTCTCTCGAGGGCAGAGCCTGCCCTTGTTCTCGCCTAACCCATGCTCCTCCCCCTCACCCCCTAAAAATCACGTGCTCCCTGAGGAAGCGCTCGGCGGTCTGGTA
>DICP01000103.1:9888-12582 GCA_002417685.1 Candidatus Mesolinea sp. UBA5823 | reverse complement strand
ACCACCTTATCCGCGCTGCCCTGGAAGATGGCTAACGGGTCGCGGATCTGGTCGGCGTGATACTCGGGCGACCACTCCTGGAACCTTTCCGCGGCTTCGGGCAGCTCCCCGATCAACGTGTCGTTGTAATGCGCCTCGAACTTATGCGTGTCCATCGCCAGCGTGAACAGGTTGGAAACGCCATACGAGCACAGCCCTGCCTTGAAGAAGCCAGGGTAATGGATGAGCGCATTCAGCACGGTGAACCCGCCTGCGCTGCCGCCCTTGACCACCAATTTGTGCGGGTCAGCTAAGCCCTGCGCCACCATCGCCTGAGCGCCCTCCACCGTATCCTGCATATCCAGCCGCCCCCAATTGTGGCGCAGCGCCTCGCGGTAAGCGCGCCCAAAGCCAGTGCTACCGCGGTAGTTGACCTCCAAGAAAGCATAGCCGCGGCTGGTGAAGAACAGTCGGTCTAAGCTGAATCCCACCGTAGCCTGCGAAGTCGGCCCGCCATGCACATAAACGATCAGCGGAGGCAGCCCTTCAGCGGTGCAATTAGGATTGGTTGGGGCGTAATAGGTGCCATAGACCGTGGCGCCATCGGAGGAATGCCAGGAAACCGGCTGAGGTTGCGGCGCCCAGCCCGTTCCAGCCAGATTGGGTTGGTTCGATGCTACCAGCTGTAACATGTTGCCCTGCAGGCGCCAGATTTCGGGTGGCAGCTCGGGGGATTGCGCGATCAGTGCCACCTCACCCTCAGGCGAAACGCTGATTTGTTCGATATGGGTGAATTGCTCCATCAGCAGTGAGGTAATCTGGCCGCTTCCCAGCTCCACCCTGTTCAGGCGGGTCACAGCTTGCTGATTCTCCAGGAAGTACAGCGCGTCGCTTGTGGGTGCCCAGGCGATGGTACGCATACCTTGCACCCAAGCTGGCGGCAGCATGCTCCGATCCTTGACCAACTCGTGCTTCTCCCTGTTTGCCAGGTCCACAACCAACAGCTCATCCCACTCGCCGCGATTGCGCAGGTAAGCCAAGTAGTTCCCATCGGGGGAAAACGCTGGTTGGAAAGTAGCCACCTCAGCGCTGCCATCCACAAACCATAGGCTTATAGGCGTTTCTGTGTCAGGGTCAAACTCAGCTGCCACCAGGCGCGAGCCATCCCAAGGCATATTAGGGTGGTTCCACTCTACCCAAGCTAAAGCTCTGCCATCGGGGCTCCAGCAAGGCTGCATATAGAAATCTGCTCCACAGGCAAGGATCTTCGGCCAAACTTCCCCCTCCAAGCGCGTGTAAGCCAAGACGTCGCGTCCTTCGTAGGTGTGCACAAAAGCCACCCCGCTCTCATCGGGGCTAAGTGCTGGGCTGGCCCAGCTGCCAAAGCCAGGCGTGAGCGGGCGGATTGTGCCGAAGGTGTAAGGGGCGAAGTACAAGCGCCCGTCCCGATCGGCAAACACCGCGCCCTGCTTGCCCGCGCAGAACTCTCCGCCGCCGTATCCGACCCCGCCAGCAGGGTTGAAGCTGCCAGAAAACGCCGTGGCAGGTTCCCCGGTGCTCTTGGTCATCAAGGTAGACTTGCCGCCCTGGGATTGGCACCACACCAAGCGCTCACTATCTCCAGGTGCCCACTGCACGTCAGAAAAGCGTATCCCCTGCCCGATGAGCTCGGGTGTGATAAGCGATGGCCACAGGCCGTAAGGGGTGAGTTGCTTGTATGCGTTCATGGTTGACCTCCTGGTGAGTGAGGTTAATCATATCATCAGGTAGGGCAAATTGCATTTGACGCGCAGGCGTTGGCCGTGCTAAAATAACTCACGCTGGGCGTGTAGCTCAATGGTAGAGCAGTGGCCTTTTAAGCCATTGGTTCAGGGTTCGAGCCCCTGCACGCTCATGTTTTTTATTTAATATCCCCACTGGTTCAGGGTCCCCCGGAAGGGGGCGAGGGAAGTCAAGCGCTCACATGGAAGATTTATGACCATTATTAATGAGAGTTATGTTTTTACCCTACAAACCTCGCCAGTCCGTTTGCAAGCATGCCAGCCAAGGGCGGTACAAGGAAGGTAATTGCATATCGCAGTGTTGCTACCTTGGGGTCTATAAGCGCGATCTCCAGCGGAAAGCGAGAGACTGACCACAGCGACCAAGCCGAAACGAACCCCACTACTGCACCCACCCCTGCGCCGGCTTTATACAGCCCGCCAACAATCGGGAACATCACGTAAGGTGAGCCGGGAATCAACCCGCCGGCTAAGCACCCAATTAGAACTCCCTTGACTCCAGCTTCCTTCCCTATCCAGGTTTGGATAAGCTCTGCCGGCAGCATCACTTGCACCAATCCGCCAATCAGAAAGCCGGCTAATATGAGCGGAAGCGTATTCAACAAAGTTTGGCTCGCTAATTTGACTCCGTCCTTGGCTAACCCGCCTCCACGGATCAGCGCAAAAACGAGTAGAGCAATTGCTAACCCAATCATCACCAAGGAAATAGTGTCCATCGTTGATCTCCTTTTTTCCCGCATCGCTCCTCGATTTCCTCTCAGCCGATATGTTTTCATAGATATAATTTAATTATAATGGCGATGGTATAAGCCTGATGAATTATATTTATTAAATTATCATCTTTTTATGAATTAGGAAATGTTTGGAAGGAATCTGTCTTCTCATATTCCCCCACCTCATACACTTGCCCAAACAGCCCAAGCGGACCGCGCAT
>DICP01000103.1:2126-9843 GCA_002417685.1 Candidatus Mesolinea sp. UBA5823 | reverse complement strand
GAGAAATGGTGCTGGCGGATATCGGTACCCAACAGGCGGAACAAAAACACCATCAAGGGCCGTTCCACAGGCACGCCATAAACCACCTGCCCGCCCGGCTTGAGCACGCGCCAAATCTCCCGGAAGGCTATGATCTGCTCCTGAGGCTGCAGGTGCTCTAGGATGCTGATGAGCAGTACTGCATCAAAGCTCTGGTCAGGGTAAGGCAGCTCCAGCACGCTGCCATTACGCAGGTCGGTTTGGATACCGAGGCTGGCAAACATCTCGCACACCTGGCGGGCGTCTGCGGTCAGGTCCAAGCCGTGGATTTCCTGGTAGAGCTGGCTGAGGTTGAGAAAGCTAACCCCCGAGCCGAAGCCAACCTCGAGTACGGATTGTCCGCCCGTGAGCTGCTCCAGGCAAAGCTCGATGCGCCGCTGGTACATGCGCCCGATGACCGGCAGGCGGTAAAACTTGATCGGGTCCTTTTCATCCACGCCAACGTAACGCTGGAGCGGCAGGAGCTGCAAGCGAATTTTCTTGCGGGTTGGTATCATGTTGGGTCGGCTTCCATCACGCTAAATGATTTTTCAGGTTTCCATTTTACCTTATCCACTTAGAAGACGCACAAAGCGGGCGCTCTGGATAATAATCCGCTATAATTCCCTGCGTTGCGTGAGTAACAGTTTGAATCGACAGAGGAATTTATGTGTGGAATTTTCGGAATTGTAACTAAAGACGAGCAGCCCTTAGGGCATATCCTTATCGACGCAGCTAAGCGCCTTACCTACCGCGGCTATGATTCGGTGGGTGCAGCCACGCTCAGCGGCCGGCTGATTGACCTGCGCAAGGATAAAGGCCGCGTGGATGAGGTCGCAGAGCGCTACAACTTTGCCGAGATGCGCGGTTCTTGCGGAATCGCGCAATTGCGCTGGGCTACTTTCGGGGCGCCCTCCAAGGAGAACGCACAACCGCACTTAGATTCCGATGGCGATATGGTCGGAGCGCACAATGGCAACGTGGTCAATAACGTGGAGCTGCGCCAAGCTTTCATCGCCGAGGGTATGACCGTGCGCTCGCAGAACGACGGCGAGTCTTGTGTGCATGCCGTTGAGCGGTATGTGAACCAGGGTCAGGACATGGTCAGTGCCATCCGCTTGGCTTATCAGGACCTGCAGGGCGATTACGCCTTTGTGATTGGCAGCATTTATGACGACAAGCTCTACGCCATCAAGAAGGGTTCCGGCTTAGTGGTCGGAATTGGCGATGGCTTTACCTGCGTCTCCTCGGATTTGCCCTCGATCCTGCCACTGACACGCAAGATTGTGCGCCTCAATGATGGCGACGTGGTCACGCTGAGGTGGGATGGCATAGAACTGCACGCCGTGAGCGATGGCAGTAGGATTGAACGCGAGCCAGAGCTAATCACCGAAGAAATGTCCGCGGTGCAAAAAGGCGGCTATGCCCACTTTATGCTTAAGGAAATCCACGAACAGCCGCAGGTGGCACGCGAGCTGCTGCACTTGCTGGCGCATCACCCGGATGTACCTCGCATCTTGCAAGCCATAGAAGCTGCGCGTAATGTTTATTTCATCGGCTGCGGCACGAGCTACCATGCCTGCCTAGCCGGCTCGGTCTACTTTGGCCGGCTGGCAAAACGCGCCGTAATCCCTGTTTTGGCGCCGCAGTTCATCGCCCAATATGCTCCTGCGGTGAATGAAAAAGATGTAGGCATTTTCGTCAGTCAATCTGGCGAGACGAAGGATGTGCTCAATGCGCTCGAGCGCGCCCAAGCTGCTGAGATGACCTGTTTCAGCATGACTAACGTAATCGGCTCCACGCTGACCAAGCAAACCTCTGCCTGGCTGCCACTGACCTGCGGCTACGAGATCAGCGTGCCAGCGACAAAAACCTTTACCAATCAGGTAATCACCTTCCTTTACCTTGCCGACCTCTTGAGCGGAAGAGATGGGCGGGCGCTGGAAGGTCTGCCAGACCTGATGGAAGAAACCCTTGCCATGTGTGAACCACAAGTTCGGGCTTTGGCTGAAGAGATCAACGTTTGGAATGACCTATACTGCTTAGGCTATGGCACTACGCTGCCGATGGCGCTCGAAGGTGCGCTGAAGCTCAAGGAAATCACCTACGCTCACTGCGAGGGCATGCTTTCCACTGAGTTCAAGCACGGGCCGCTTTCGGCGGTGACTGAGGGCTTCCCGGTGATATTTGCGGTGGGTCCAGAAGACGTACCGCTCATCGTGAGCGGGATCAATGAGGTAACTTGCCGTGGCGGGCGTGCGATTGCGATCGGTGCAGAAGACAGCCGCCTGCGTGCCAATGCCACTGACCTGATTCCTATCCCGGCTCCCGAGGCTCCCGTAGCTGCGCTGCTGACCGTGCTGCCATTGCAACTGCTGGCTTATCACATGTCCATCGGGCGCGGTTACGACCCGGACTTCCCGCGCAACCTGAGCAAGACGCTGACAGTGGATTAAGGTAAGGTTTAGCGCGAATAGATTTCGACTGTAACGCTGTTGAGCTCCGTGATAAGGGCGTTAGGGAATTGCTTTTGGATAGCTTGACGGAGCAGCTCGGCGTTTTGGCTGCGCTCGCCCACTTGAAGATGGCTGAAAACCAGGCACGCTCGTTCGTAGTTTTCAGCCTGTGGTAAGGTGTCATTGCCATCCACTTTAAGCTCTTGCAGATAGGCACTTAGCTCAGCAGGCGCAATGGGGTTCAAACTTGGTTCGTAAAACTTCACCGAAGGGGCAAGCCAATCCGGACAATAAATGCGAAGGCTCTGTTTGCAGTGCGTTGCGAGGATGTTAGCTGCTGAGCGCCAATCTTCCTTACTAAAATTTTCATAATAATTTGATAGTCCACTATAGGCCAGGACCCCGAACAACACCGCAAAAACGGTCGCCAACAGTGGGAGCGGCAAGGCTTTGGGAAAGGCTTTATGAAGGAGCTCGGTGGCGGTCACGATGCCCGCAGCCATGAGCAGGGTTAGGTTAGGGCCGGTCATCAGCAGATAACGGTCGATGAAGATAGGTTGGAGGACTAGTGAGACAATAAAGCTTAGCCCGATGGGCAAAACGATGTTAATCAGGAGCAAAATGAAGCGCCAGCGCTGCTGGCTGATGGACTTACTGAAGATACCAATTCCCCCGAGCGCACCGAGCAGGGTAAAAGCTAGATGGATTATGAGATAACCCGGACGCGTGGTTCCAGTGAGGAACAGGAACAGCTTGGGGATGTCACTGAGCTTAGGCTGTCCAAGCCAGCCCAACGGGCTACTACCAGTTGTTAGAATCAGTACTGCTAAAGGAATCAACAAGAGAATTACACAAAAATAACTAAGCAGCAACCGGCGCTGGAAGTGCGCATTTGCTTTGAAAGCGGGAATCAGAAAAAGCAGACTGATCACCTGGGCTGCGACCAGTAAACCGGCATACATGTGGCTATATATCGCTGCAACTGTAATGAGGGTATAGAGCACCAGGTTCCTGGTTTTCTTGGCGCTTTCTTTGACCAGTTGTATAAGCAGTAGGGTAGAGGCGAGGGTAAGTAGGGTGGTGAGGCTGTAAGAGCGGAACTCCTGAGCATAGCGCACCTCGGTGCTGTTGATTGCTAGCAGGAAGGCTGCTAGGAGCCCGCAAAGCAACCCTTTGCGTTCATCTTCAAAGATGGCTTTACCTGTTAAAAATATCAAAGGGATTGACAGAATTGAAAAAATTGCAGTTAGAGAGCGCAAGCTGGCTTCGGTGACCACGGGCACCAGGCGCGTCCAGAGCGCAGCCAGCAGGTAAAACATGGCCATATTTCCGGTGCTGACAAACTCTGGAAATCCGCTTGTGATCGCCGAATAAGATGCTGCTTCATCGAGCCAGAAAGACTGTTCTCCGATTTGGTAAAAACGTAAGAAAACACCCAAGAGGATAATGACTGCAAGCAAAATCCAGAGAATGGTTTGTTGGGTGCTTTTCTGAGTTTTCATTGGTCCTTATCCTCTACTTGGTTATCTGCATACTCTGTTGAAGGCTGGGTGAAAAACATCCTCGGTTGGCTGCCATAGTGATGATGCACGCTGCCGTCGGGCAGAGTAACGGTGGTATTCTTGCCCTCGCGTACCACTTCTACACTGCGGTAGCGCAAACTGAGCCGCCAAGGGAAGGGGTACTCTCCGGCAACCTGCACACGATCCGGTTCTAAAAGCTTGATGCCAGCCAGTTCGAGAAAAAATTGCAATGGGAGTAATCCCGTGAGTCCATTGCTTTTACCCAAAGGCAGAGCATTCTGGCTGTTATAAGCTTCAAAGAGGTGGTGCTCCTTCCGCAGCACTTGAACCGCTCCGCGCATCAAGCTGGTGAAAAGCTCTGCAGCTTCCGGCTTAGCGCCAACCTCCAATAAGTGTCTCAGGACCAGGCTATTCCAAGCCGGGTTCACTGAGCCAGTTTTGGGAGCTTCTTCAGTTTTCTGTTCGTAATTTGGCAAGCCGTAAAGGTTAGAGGCAAAAATTGATTGTGGGGAATCTTCTTCGTCGGCATTAAATTCGTCCTTGGCTCCCTCAGTAAGCTCCAAGGGTTCCAGCTTTTCTTCAGGTGTATAAGATAAATACCAACCAATATCCCTGAGCATTAGATCCGCCACGTAAATCCTCAGCCAGGTCTGGTCGCTCAGCTCGGAAAAGCAGAGGCGATCGATCTGTTGGTAAACGTGCTCCGTGGTAAAAAACAGAAATTCTCCTAAGCGTGAGAGCGCTGCGCTGGGTATGGTTTCTTCAATCGGTTTGCCATCGGGACTTTCACCCAGGATATGAACTTGTGTAGGCTTTGGAGCCGTTAGTCCTATCAGCAGCTTGACGTTGATGCGGGCAGCTTGTGCCAAGCGCAAGCTTTGGTGTTCTAGTTCAATTATGCTACCCTCGAAGAGCACAGCTTGGCAGGTTTGCTGATGGGAATCGCGATCCCAGCAGCTGGCTTTCGGGAACTGTGTGTGCATCGCCTCAAGCTGGGAAGTCAGTTTAGCCTGCAGTGCGCTCGCGTGCTCAAGAGTAACTTGATCCCCCACAATCCGAGCGATTTTTTGCAGCGCATCAAGTTCTTCTACCAACATCTTCCCCAGAGCAAAACTCTCAGTGGTGGCGATGCGTGTAGCTAAGTGCTCAGGATTGAAAATGTTAAAGGTAGGGTGATCGCTCCAGCCAGTTTGCGCCAACACAGCCCACTCGGGGAGCCCATCTTGATCACTGTCCAGAGATGGATCGAACCAAGCCAAGCAAGTTTCTTGGATGCGAGGAAAGATTTCTGTCAGGAATTTGAGATCACCAGTTTGGGTGTAAATCTGTACTACCAATTGGGCTAAGCACGGGAAAGGCAGCACTTTGCGCCCAAAACCAGGCACCCTGGGAGGATCGCTCAGGAGCGGAAGCTGGGTAAGGAAGACCGCCGCTGCTTCAGATGAGTGCAGCGGGATTAATGCTTGGAGGAGTTGGGCTAGAGCGAGCGCTGGAATGTTGGGTTCGAGCGGCGCGTCGCGCTTCGAAGCTGTTGCATATTGCGTATAGCTATAATCTGGGCTGCGGTTCGGGTAAAAATTCAGCTGCTCAGGGTCCGCTTCTGTGCGGATCAGGGCTTGCTGAGCGGCATTTTGGCAGGTCAGAAAAACAGCATCCCAATCGGCATTGGGGGCGCTGATTTCCAAGATCTCTGCTCTTTGGGAGAGCCTGAGGTTAGCAATAGCTGCATCCCAATTTTCAGGGAAGGGTTGGAATGCACGTTTTACGCTGGTTTCTTCGTCTAATGCGGCACTCCAGCGCCAAGTAAATGTTAGCATTTCCTGTGGAGCAACTTTACCTTCGCATTGCAAAGCAGAAAAGGGGCTGTAGACTGGTTCAGCTTGTCCGAATGCTGCCAAGGATAAATTAAGATTACCTGTTTTTCCCGATAAATAAGGCTGATATTGGAGCATAGCTGGTGCCATTCCAGCGCTCCCTTCCAACGGGAAAAGCTCCGCTGCGGCTTGGATTCCAAGCATTGCTTTGGATTCCGTTAAGTTGTGCAAGCTTAGCCGGCAAAGCAAGGTGGTGCTGGTCTGAGCCCAAACCTCTAAGCGTGCCTGAAAGCCAGCCGCAGGCGTGCAAGTAAAGCGCGCATAATTGGAGAAGATTTCGTCTACACGTGGCTGGGAGAAAAAATCATTAATTAGCCATATCGACCGGCGGTTGATTAAGAAGACCGGAAAAAGGCTAAATTTTTTTGCCTGCAAGCATAAACTGGTTTCAAGCGCGAGAGGCTTGTTTGGAGTTAAATTTGCCTGCCAGACAGCATCAATGTAGGGATCGAGCAATCCGAAGCGCTGGTCTGCAGCTAAGGTCAAGCCAATAGGATCTGATTGGAAAAATGGTCCAGCAAGCATAACCTCATTTTAGCACTGGCAGCACAAAATTAATTTCAATGTGTTTTAATGCTTCCGGGAACCTCAGCACATTAATCGTCGTTAAATCAAAAATAGACGTTATGCTAAAATAAAGCTGATGACAGATCAAAATATTAACCCAAATGATGATTATCCTGAGGAAAACCGCCATGGGGATTTCGGCGAAATTGGTGCTTTCCAAGACTCAGAAGGTACTCTCGAGCCGGTAAACTCTAATGAGGACACCGGACTAACTCCTGAGGAAGTGGCCCAAAGCTCCCCTAACGCTGATGATGATCAGGACCAAATTGGTGAAAATCAGCAGAGCCTTAGCGAGGAGACTTCAGCAGCAGAATCGCAGGGTCGTGAACTGAGCGAGGATGCTGAAAGTGCGTCTGGCGAGGAACAACCGGGAGAACAGCCTACAGAACCACCCGCGGCGCCTTCAGAACCTTGGTTCAAGGAAGTGGCGGGCTTTAGTGGCGAGCCGACCCCAGCCCTGCCAGCGAAAACGGTTGAACCTGACCTTCACACAGACTTTTTTACTGAACATTGGGCGCGCAGTGAGCAGCAGCCACCTTCAACCAGCCAAACCCGCATGGTAAAACCCGCTGGCGGCTGGACGTATGAGCCTGACCGCTTGCAAGATAATATCCCTACTATTCCTCCACAGGAACCAGTGCAACCCCAGGCTGGTGAACCCACTCCACTTCCCCGCCGTGTTACCGAAACTGATGCTGGTGCCACCCGCCTCACATCCTCAGCCTATGCCCCGGTGAAGACAGCGTCTGGCGATACGCAGCCTATTTCAGTTTCGCACCGCCCCATCCGTGCACACGTTGGCGGGGGCGGGAATATTCCCACCCAGCCTAACCGCACCGCAGCCGCAAAAGGGAAAGCACCCAAGAAAAAGAAAGGCTTTCCTTGGCAGGCAATTTTAGGTGTTATTTTATCTCTCCTTATAATCGGCATTATTTTTGTTGGGTTGCAATATTTCCGCATTGCATCGACCTTGCCGAGTGTGGCAGAGCTGCGTTCACGTACCTCTCAGTTCGAAACCACCCGTATCCTCGATCGAAACGGTAACATCCTTTACGAAATGGTCGATCCTAACGCTGGAAAACGAACCTATGTACCACTGGAGAGAATTTCTCCATATATGATTGCGGCGACAATCGCAACAGAAGACAAGGAATATTATAACCACCCTGGTTTTGACGTCGTGGCTGTTGCTCGGGCATTGTGGCAAAACTATACGTCTGGCGAGATAGTCTCCGGCGCTTCAACCATTACGCAGCAGTTGGCGCGTATGCTGCTGCTG
>DICP01000103.1:0-2114 GCA_002417685.1 Candidatus Mesolinea sp. UBA5823 | reverse complement strand
AACGAGATTTACTATGGCAACTTGGCTTATGGTGTGGAAGCGGCAGCAGAGACTTACTTCAATACCACTGCTGCTGATCTCAACCTCTGGCAGGCTGCATTTTTAGCTGGCTTGCCGCAATCGCCGGCGTTCTATGATGTTTACAATAACCGGGAGGCAACCCTTACCCGCAGCCGCGCTGTGTTGGTCTTGATGTACCAGCTCAGCGAGGAGAAGGACTGCATTTATATTGGGGAAAACTTGGATAAAGTCTGTGTGAGTGCAGCTGATGCCTTGGCCGCCCGCGAACAGATAGAAACTTACGCTTTTGTGCAAAAAGAAAACACTATGCGCTTTCCGCATTGGGTGGTCTACATCCAATCGCTGCTCGAACAGCAGTTCGACGCGCAGACAATTTACCGTTCGGGATTCACGATTTACACCACACTTGATCCCAACTTGCAGGAGGCTGCCCAGAGAGCAGTACAGGACCAATTAGCCACGATGACCGCTAATAATGCTACTAATGGAGCGGTAATTGCGATCAACCCCAAAAATGGCGAGATCTTAGCTATGGTTGGATCTGCGGATTTCTATAACGAAGCCATTAGCGGGCAAGTAAATATGGCGATTTCGCAAACCCGCCAGCCAGGTTCAGCAATCAAACCAATCACCTATTTGGCAGCTTTCGAGAAAGACTGGACCCCTGCTACGCTGATTTGGGATGTGCCTTCAGAATTTCCTCCTTCTGGCGTAGAAGGCGATCCAAGCGCGCCTTATGTGCCGGTAAATTACGATGGCCGCTTTCATGGACCGGTGACGGTGCGCAGTGCCTTAGCCAATTCATACAATATTCCTGCCGTTAAAGCCCTGCAATATGTGGGTATCTACGATGACCCCGCCACGTTACAAGAAGATGGCTTTATTGCTATGGCAAAGCGCTTAGGCATCACCAGTCTGACGCGCTCAGATTACGGGCTTTCACTCACCTTGGGCGGAGGCGAAGTGAGCCTGTTGGAATTGACTGGCGCTTACGCCGTGATAGCAAACGAAGGTAGACGGGTGGCACCGGTTGCGGTTACCAAGGTGGTTGACTACACCGGTCAGACCGTCTTTGAGTACACCCCGCCAGCCGGCGACCAGGTAATTCGGGAAGCACATGCTTTCCTGATTAGCTCGATACTTTCGGACCCCGAGGCGCGTGCACCTATGTTTGGCTATCCCTCCGTACTTGACCTACCCTTCGCAGCAGCAGCTAAAACCGGCACGACCAACGATTACCGTGATAACTGGACATTGGGCTATACCCCAGATCTCGTGGTAGGAGTGTGGGTGGGTAATGCAGATTACTCTCCAATGGTCAATACCACCGGCGTCAGCGGTGCAGCGCCGATTTGGTCTAGAGTGATGCATGATGGAATCAGTTTAGTTTATGGCGGGCAAGCAACGCCGTTCAGGGGGCCAGCAGATATAGAAGATGAGGTCATTTGTGCGGTTTCTGGCACCAAGCCCTCTGAGTGGTGCCCGAGCACGCGTGTGGAGTATTTTGCCTCTGACCAGCTGCCTGCACCGAAGGAAGAAGACCTTTGGAAAGAAGTTGAAATTGATACATGGACTGGCTTGAAAGCCTCAGCAGCTTGCGCGGAACTGACTAAGCGTGAATTGGTCATCAATGTAACCGATGAATTCGCCATTCGCTGGCTTAAGGAAACCGAGGAGGGCAGGCAATGGGCGGATAACTACGGATTTCCAAACCCGCCGGTCATCCTGCCCGATCGGGAGTGCCAGCCGGATGATCCGCATGTCACCATCGAGCTTAATTTGGTCAACGGGCAAACTATTCGCGAAAATCCGTTCAAAATTATTGGGATTATTGATGCCACAGCGAATTTCCAAGATTTCCGCGTCGATTGGGGTGAAGGGGAAGACCCAACGGAGTGGAATGTGTTAGTTGATTGGAATAATGATCCAGCCCATACACCCCAGGAGATTTACGAATGGGATTTGACCGAAGTCGAAGTGCCTGTGGTAACATTGCGCGTTCTGATGCGCAGCACGGTGGATACGCAAGCGGAAAAACGCTTCACCCTCACACTGGAAGTGCCAACGCCCACGCCAACCGAGACGCCGACCCC
>DICP01000057.1 GCA_002417685.1 Candidatus Mesolinea sp. UBA5823 | reverse complement strand
ACGATAGTATCAAACTGACTCAGAAGACTTAAGCGCTGTAAGTGTCTATACACCCAATCCCGTGGAGAGCTGGAACCAACTCCTAAGGAAAGCCCTGCCCTTTTCGCCTCAGCGATGAGCTCCACAACGCCAGGCAAAGCCGGTTCCCGATTGATCACTTCGATGCTCTTTGCTTGTACCAATGCCCATAACTCCTCGGGCGTGGTTCCATGGTCGAGCAAGCGGGCAAGCTCCTCCGCGGGCCGGTAGATTTCCGAGCCATACGTCCCAATGATGGCTTGATAGCCTTTAACGTCAAACTCACCTCCGGCTTGGGCAAACAAGCGCTGCCAAATGCGCATCTCGGGCGTCTCTGTATCTAAGATAAGCCCATCAAAATCAAAAATCAGCGCGCCATTCACGAGTAATTCCCTTGAGCGTGTTTCAACAGCGAAGATTTCGATTTCCCCAATAGCCGTGGCGCTGCAAAATGATATCTTCCACAGTTACGAAGGCGTTAGGATCCACATCCAAAATGACTTTTTGGGCTTGGTCTGCTCTTTTGCGCTGCATAGAGCAATGCAACAGCAAGACCGTGCCATCCTTTCCTTGTGCAGGGATTTCCGTAACCGCAAAGTCATTTTCGCGCAACGCCTGCGCAATCTCCTTGCCATGGGCACGGCTAATGATGCTTATCTGGGAATAGCCTAGGGCTAAGCGTTTCTCGATTTCCATGCCAACCACGTTGCCCGTTGCAAAGCCAGCAGAATAGGCAACGATATAGAGGATATTATTGAGATTATCCAACACTGCCCCCATGGCAATCACAAAGAGAATTGTCTCGAAGAAACCAAGTATCCACGAAATCCCCTTCATATTACGCATGGTCAACATAACGCGCAGGGTATCCATGGCAATATTGATCACGCGCAAAACAAAAATGATCAAAGCGCCGATCCAAGGGGAAATTGTAAGGAAATCAGGCATAATCGGTACCTCGTTTTTTAATTATTCTCAGGCTTTCTCTTGTTCTGGTTCTTCTTCTGTCATTTGCATAGCGGGTAAATAGAGGTCATTCACATATTGTTTGACCATACGGGTAGTAGAAAAGCGTGGGGTAAGCGTCTTGATGCTTTCCTTAATCCGCTCAATCCAATCTCCGGGCAAGCCGTCAGCAGAGCGCATGGTGTAGTAGAGGGGCACAATCTCATTTTCGAGGGTGTCATAGAGGCTCTCAGCATCGGCTTTGTCTTGTTCGTCTTGGTTATCCGAAACGGTAGAGTCGCCAATTGCCCAGCCATTTGCGCCATTATATCCTTCCGCCCACCAACCATCCAACACTGAGAAGTTCAGGGTGCCATTCAGCGCAGCTTTTTGTCCACTTGTACCAGAAGCTTCGCGCGGGCGGCGAGGTGTATTGAGCCAAACGTCCACACCTTGCACCAAATAGCGCGCCATATCCATATCATAGTCGTCCAAAAATACTAACCTGCCGCCAAAGCGCGCATCCTTGACGTGCCGATAAACTTCTTGAATTAAGAGCTTAGCAGGCTCATCAGATGGATGGGCTTTTCCAGCAAAGACAATTTGGACTGGCTTGCTCGGGTTAGTTACAATGCGCAACAAGCGATCCACATCCGAAAAGACTAAATTAGCCCGCTTATAGGTAGCAAAGCGGCGCGCAAAACCAATCGTGAGCGCGTATGGATCCAGCAGCACGCCGCTGGCAACAGTCTGTACGGGGTGAACACTGCCGGCTTGCCAAGCATCCCGAGCACGGTTGACCATGTAAGCGACCAACTTTCGTTTGAGGTGCCGGCGCACGCGCCATAAATCCGCATCTGGAATTAAGTCCACACGTTGCCACATTTCCTCGTCATCAATATGTTCATACCAATCCGGACCAAGGTACCGCCGGTATAGTAAGGCGAGCCGGCGCGCTAACCATGTGCGCGTGTGGACGCCATTGGTGATGTAGGTGATCGGAACTTCGTCCACAGGTTTATCCGGCCAGAGTTCGTGCCACATCTGCTTGGAAACTTGCCCGTGAATTTTTGATACACCATTGCGGAAGTTCGAAAGTTTGAGTGCTAACTTTGGCATGCTAAAAGCTTCCCCACCCCAGTCTTGGTTGATACGGGCAATATCCATAAATTGTTCGCGGTTCAAGCCTAATTGTGGCCACAAATTGGCAAAGTATTTCTCCACCATCCAGATAGGGAATTCATCGTTCCCAGCAGGGACAGGCGTGTGCGTGGTAAAAATGCTGGAGCGCTTGACAAGATCTATCGCCTCATCATAAGTCTTGCCTTGTTGGACAAGCTCTCTTGTGCGTTCCAGCGTCAAAAAGGCAGAATGCCCCTCGTTCATGTGATAAATGCTTGGGCTGTGCCCCAAAGCTTTCAGCGCGCGGAAGCCGCCAATGCCCAGCAAGATCTCCTGGGAAATGCGCAGCTCTGGGTCACTGATGTAGAGCCGATCAGTCAGTTGGCGGTCATTGGGGTTATTCTCAGGGATGTTGGTTTGCATAAGCACCAATTTCACGCGGCCAACATTGAGCTCATACAGGCGAGCGTAGACTGTTCTTCCTGGCAGCTCCACAGAAATCTTTATGGGTTCATGGTTTGCATCATAGAGCGCAATGAGAGGTAAATCGTCATAAACAATTTGGACGTTGCGCGCTTCTTGCCAGCCATCTTCGGTGATTTTTTGTGAAAAGTAGCCGTAGGTATAGAGGAAACCTACAGCCACAAGGGGAATACCTAAGTCGCTCGATTCTTTGAGGTGGTCACCCGAAAGCACGCCCAACCCACCGGCGTATACCATCAAGGATTCATGTAACCCATATTCAAACGAAAAGTAGGCAATTTCGTCATCCAGAAGATTAGGATAAGTATGGCTGAACCAGGTATCCTTAGGCTTCATATATGTGTTAAATTCACGTAAAATGCGGTCGTAGCGCCCTAAAAAGTAGCGATCTTTAATCAAGCCATCATAGGTCGTTGGGTCAACAGAGCGTAAAAAGACCACGGGGTTGTGGTGCGACCGCTCCCAAAGCAGTGGATCGATCTCTTTAAACATGCGGGCTGCTTCGGGGTTCCATGCCCACCATAGGTTGTGGGCGAGGTCAGCCAGTTTATTGATGCGGTAAGGCAAGTTAAAACTGTTAGGTATCTCTCGGATAATTTTTTCCATAAATCAACTCTTTTTATATAAAGATATGCATCAGGCAACGTTAAATTAAAGCTTGCAGTTGCCTGCAAAACGACCTAAATCATATCATACTTTCATTGCGGAGATGTAAACCGTGTAAGAGTGTCAGTTCTTGCCCGTATAACTCGGTGCACTCATAAAAACCATTCGGCAAAGGCGCGTATCGGACATACGGCTGCGCAGCCGTGGGTCGATTTCTCCGGGCATACTCGCTGTAGTGATGACTGTGGGTAATTCTGCATTATAGCGATAATTAAACAATTGATAGAGTTTTTCCCGCGCCCAGGGTGTAGCAGATTGCGTCCCCAAATCATCTAAAATCAACAAACGCGAACGGCGGATTTCCTCAAAGCGCTGGTCGATACTCACTGGGCTGCTCGGGGCGTATGCAGCACGTAAGTGGTCCAGCAGGTCCGGCACCACCACCATCAAGGGTGGAAAGCCCAACCCGGCTTGGTAATTGCCAATCGCCGCGGCTAAGTGCGTCTTCCCACAACCGTAAGGGCCTAAAAATACCAACCAGCCTTGTGGGTTCTGGGCAAAGGCTTGGGCGGCTTCGAAAGCTTCTTTTAAGGAGGCTAAGTCACTTGGATCAATATCTTCGTTTCGGCGCAAGCTAAAGGTGCCAAAAGTCTGCTTACTATGCAAACTAAGCGTTGAAAGCTCCGGGTGGCCAATATCATCCGTCGGGTTGCGATAATCCGGCGCTAAAATCTCCACGCGGGTCATGAGCTCTGGGTCCATCAGCCGCGAGCGGATGCGGCCCTCAAAGCTCGAGAGCGGGTTATTGCTGGTAATCACCGTCGCTAATTGGTTGATATAACGATAGTTCAAGATCTGAAAAAGCTTCTCTTGCGCCCAGCTGGTGGCGTTTTGCGTGCCAAAATCATCCATGATCAGCAAAGGGATGTTACGGATTTCTTCGAAGCGCTGCTCAAAGCTATCTTCGCTGCCTTCAGAGTAGGAAAAGCGCAGCCAATCGAGCAAGTCCGGCACGGTTAAAAATAAAGTCGAGACGCCCATCGAGACTGCTTGATTAGCGATCGCTGCAGCCAGGTGCGTTTTACCACAGCCATATTTACCCAAGAGCAGCAGCCAGCCGCGTAAGGTGCCGGCAAAGTTCATTGCGCTGTTATAAGCCTGTTCAAGTGAATCAGCCTGAAGTGCTCCTAAGCCAATCCTCCCCCGCGGCTTGAAGTTATCAAAGGTAAGATTTTTAAGCGCGCCTAAGTTGCTCAGCTGAAAGAGCTGATCCCGCCGCATAGCCGTAACTTCTTTTATGCGACAGGAGCAAATTTCTAACTTCCCAAAGCGGGGATCATCAAAGGGGACGTCTGTGCTGACAAAGCCTAATCCATGACAAATCGGGCAGTTAGGGTCACCCAAGCTGTAACGATGCCTTGGAGAAAGTTCCCCTTCAGCTTGATTTCCCACTGCGGCGTTTTCGCTGCTCTTGATAGAGGCGGCGATATTCTTCAACGATTGATCCTTCTTGTTGCTTGCTTGTGGTTTCACGTCCTCGTTCCTTCCAGGCGTTTAGGATTGCGCGTACATAGCGCCAGCTGCGTTTATTCCGCTCGACCGCTTCTGCCACGGCAGCTTCTATCCACTCATACGGATATTCAGCTTCATCTTCCTTGAGCATTTCTGCCATGATTGGCGTAAGCGGGCCGATATGGGCTTCGTATAACTTATAAATATTTGGGCGTTCTTCCAAGGGCAGCTTGGAAATCACCAAGCCGCCGTTTAATTTTTCCTGCCCGGAGGTAAGCCTCTCGAGCCATTTCCGCCCTTGCGGCGTGCCGGGTAGAAAGTAAAATTTCTGGTTCTGTTCATCCTTATAACTGAGGATAAAGCCTGCTTGCAAGGCTTGTTCGAGCGCGTGTTGGCAGGTTTCCTTTTGTCCATCAAAGAGCAATTCGGCTGCTTCCAGCATCACTGAGCTTTCCACAGCAAAGTTATCGGCTGATCCCAGCAGGTCAAACAGGTTTAGCACTATCAAAATAGCCTCTCGGTCGAGGGGGCTTTGGGCTAAGCTGCGCAAGAAATCAGCTGGCAACGCCAATTTTTTGGTTTGATCACGCTCAAAACCCAGTGGTGTTTTGCTTACACTCATGTGCCTTCTATCATGCAGGGATATTACCCTTGTATAAGTCGTGGAACATTGCCAATGGTTCAATGAATACTAATTCAATGCCGCTATGAACTGGCCCATTACGGTGTTTGGCAACCGATAATTTAGCTTTATTTCGATCAGGGCTGTCTTGTTCGGTTATATGAGGCCGGTTAATAAACATGACAATATCAGCATCCTGCTCCAAGCTGCCCGATTCACGCAAGTCGGAAAGCACCGGGTTCTTATCTTGGCGGCTTTCAATCGCGCGGGAAAGCTGCGCGGCTGCCAGGACGGGGACATCCAAGTCCCGCGCCAATCCTTTAAGGGCACGTGAGATATACGAAACCTCCTGCACGCGGTTTTCGGTGCGCACCCCGCCAGACATCAATTGTAAATAATCCACAATAACGAGATCCAGTCCTTGCTCTTTCAGGCGCATACACTTGGTATGCAATTGCATGGGGGTAATGGCAGGGGTGTCATCCACGTAGATGTGCGCTTCGCTGAGCAGCTCCAAGGCATGCATAGCCAAATCCATCTCGCTGTTACTCATGCGTGCAGACCTCAGTTTTTGTGAGTCTATGCCTGTCAACTGGGCTAAAAGGCGTTCGAGCACTTGTTCTGCAGACATTTCTAGTGAAAATATCGCAACGTTACGCTTAAGTTCCAAGCCGACATACCGGGCAATACCCGTTAAAAAACCCGTTTTTCCCATGCCTGGCCTTCCAGCAACAATAATAAAATCCGAGCGATGCAGCCCATCAAGCACGACATCCACCGACTTTAATCCTGTGCCTAAACCGCTCAACTCGCCCGTGTGCGTACTCTTTTCGGATAGCCGTTCGATGAAGTCCCGGACCACATTGCTAACCGGGACTAGACCACTCTTATAGCGGCTCTCACTGATTCCGAACACGGATCGCTCTGCCATTTCAATGGTCGTATCGATGTCAAAATCTTTACGGTAAGCCAACTTGGCAATGTCATTGGCAGAAGCGAGCAGGCGGCGGCGGACGGCTAAATCGTTTATGCTTTTGGCATAATACTCAGCGTGTAAAGAGGATGGCACGCGATTTGCTAAACCAGCGAGATAATCAATGCCACCTGTGTCATCAGCGTGATTTTGGGCAATGAGTTCATTGTGAACCGCAAGCGCATCAATAATATGCTCAGTCGCATACAGATGTTGGAACGCTTCCCAAATATATTGATGGCTCTTATAGTAGAAATCACTTGCATCAACGATTTGGGAAACATCCAAATAAACATCTTGATTAATCAGGACTGCGCCTATCAGCGCTTCTTCCATCTCCCGATCAAATAGCTGCCCGGGAAGTAAATCGCCCTCACTGCTCATATATTGATCTTGATCACTCATCCCTGCTCCTAACCCTGACATAGCATGTGCTTAGAACATGGTAATAGGATACTACTGGGGGCTAAGATCTTCACCATCCCCCTGATCCTCTGTTGGATTAATATCTTCGTCCTCATCCTCGGATTTTTCCGGTTTTTGCTTGTTCAATTGATCAAAAAAATCCTCAAATACTGAGAGGTCGCCAGGCAGCTCCGCGCTTTCACTGCCTTCATCCAACTCTTCGGAGGTTTCAGGTTCAGGTCGGATGCCGGCACGTTCCAACACATCTTCATCCACAAATATTGGCACACCTGTGCGGACCACAAGGGCGATCGCATCCGATGGGCGGCAATCGATCCGTTTTTGGACGCCATTCTGCTCGATGATCAAGTTGGCGTAATAGGTATCCGACTCCAAAGTAGTGATTTCTACTGCAATCAAACGGGCATCCAATGAGCTAATCAAATTCTTCATCAGGTCATGCGTCAATGGACGCGCCGTTTCGATCTTCTGCAAGGCAATCGTGATGGATTCGAACTCAAAGAGACCTATCCATATCGGCAGGTACAGCTCATCTTCTTTATCCTTCAGCACCACAATGCGGTCTTGATTGATCAGGCTGACTCTTACACTGTTGATGACACACTCTCTCATTTTGCCCATATTCACTCACTTAGTTCTTATGAAAGCTGAAACTTTACTTTGATTCTAACACGGCATAAAAAACTGTAATCCTATTTTACCACCCTGTATTTCAGCGCCCTTCGGGAATAATGAGAAGGTTGTAAGAGCAAAGTGATAAT
>DICP01000070.1:12700-24738 GCA_002417685.1 Candidatus Mesolinea sp. UBA5823 | reverse complement strand
CAGCGATGAGCGCTTTAGCCATTCCAGCCTGCATGAACTCGCTCCACAGGTCAGTGTAATAGGTTTCATGGCGGATGACAAAGCCATCCCTTACAGCGGTTTCAGCATACATGCGGTAGAGCAACGGGAGTTCACTTTCATCCGCCTCCCGCACACGCACGGCTTTGCGCTCTGCCAAACGAATGTTGTAGCGCGTCTTTTGCTTGAACGAAGCCAGGATTTCCTCTTCACTGCGCTGCAGGTCAATGAAAACGGTGTTGCGGAATTGAATCTGATCGCTGGAGAAGCTCCAGCCGCGCTGCACCAGCATTTTTTGGATGGCTATCCCCTCAGGCGGCTCAGAACTTTGCGGACTGCCGGGCACGCCCCATCCCAGGACGACATCCGGGTCAATCTTGATGAAGACTGCATTGCGCTGGCGAGCCAGGCTTTCTAAATCCGCCAGCACTTGCTCCGCAAGTGGTTGGTTATCCCAATCCAAGAGCGGACCTTTAGGGCAGTAGAGCACTTCGATTTTAAGCCCACGCAGCAGCTGCGTTTTGCGGCTGAGCGCAAGTGCAGCCGCTTGCAGCTGCCCTTGCGAATCTTCCCATACGGCATGCAGCGGCTGCCAGCCATTACGGATCTTGGACTTGCCCCACTCCCAAGTTTGCAAGATGTGCGCATCGGGCAGGGTTTGGATAAGCTCATCCCAACCCTGCGCAGTGACCCCCTCAAGCAGGCGCATGGGTTTCACTCTCCCTTCTGGATTGCATCATTTTATAAGCTCTGTAGAGCAGCGGATTGTAGACCCGAATGAAGGCGGGTGCACTACGTCGCACTTGTCCGCCAAAGCCACGCTTGAAGCGATACACGCCCCATAAGCCATCCGAACGCTGCGTAAACTGCTCTTCAAGGGTCTCTTCATCCGCATCTGGAATGCCCCACAGGTCATAGAGTTTCGCACCGTTGGCTTTCGCCCAGCGCATGGCTTCCCACTGCAACAAATAAGTTGGCATCAGGTTGCGCATTTCATCATCCGAAGCGCCATAAAAATACCAGGCACGCTCGTGCTGCAAGAAAGCCATCAGGTAAGCCAAAGGTTTCTGGTCCAAGATAGCCTCAAGCAGCACCGCCTGGCCTTGGGGCTCAAAAATATCATAAGCTCTGCGGTAATATTCAGCGNNGAGGATTTGCTCCTCAGTGGGTTGTAAGTCGATTACGATAGTACGCCGCGGCTGGATGGTATGCTCCTCAAGGCTAAAGCCCTCTAGCCACTGGGTGCGCACTTCCTCCGGCAGCGGCTCAAAGAGATCCGGCTCAACCTGTAAGAAAATGGCATGATGTTTGCGGCAGAGCGCATCCACTTGCAGCCAAAGCTCCTGCCACTGGGTGCCCAGCGGACCTTTGGGGAGGTAAGCGATACTCAAACCAAGCGGGAGATGGCGTAAGAGGACTTGGGCAGCGCAGTGTTCTGCCTTCACGCGCACTGCTGACCAACCAAAAGCCTGCTTAAACGCTGCCCAGCTGGAGGTCTGCAGGAGATGCGCGTCTGGGTAGCTTTGCAAGAGCTCATCCCAGCTGACGCTTTCAAGTGAGTTCACACTCATGTAATCCTAACGCCCTTTGAACCCGAGCACCGCTCCAAAAGTGCGTAACAAAATAGTTATATCCATAAGAATATTAGCGTGTTCGATGTAGTAAAGGTCGTACTCCAGCTTGATAGCGGTTTCCTCAACCGTCTCGGCATAGGGTTGGTTGATTTGTGCCCAGCCGGTGACGCCAGGCTTGACCAGCATGCGCGCCCGATAAAAAGGGACAACTTTTTGGAAGATCTCTACCAGTTCGCTGCGCTCTGATCGAGGGCCTACCCAGCTCATATCGCCCATGAGAACATTGATTACCTGGGGGAGCTCGTCTAAATGTACTTTGCGTAAAAATTTGCCCGCACGTGTCACGCGAGGGTCATTGGCGGCTGTAACCAAAGCTTCTATTTCCATATCCTTGGCGGTTTTCATGGTGCGGAATTTATAAATGCGGTAAGGAACGCCGCCACGGCCTAAACGCTCCTGGCTGTAAATTACCGGCTTACCGGAATCGATCAAAATGATTACTGCAATAATCGGAAATAGTCCAACGAGGAATACCAATCCAATCAAGCTAATGGCAAGATCCATTAAGCGCTTGAACAGGCGGTAAAAGCCGCCATTGGGTGTGTGGCTGACAAATGAGCGGATAACCCACTCCGAGTCAAGCAGGTTAATCGGAACACGCCCCAAAAGGGATTCGTAGACTTCCTGCATCGTGGAGATTTCCAATCCTTGTTCTTGTGCCATCAATAAGTTCTGAAACATACCGTGATTTATTGGGCCGGAAATCGCTAATATCAGATCTGTAATGCCTCTCTGATCGATAATATCAAACAGCTGGGTATGATCACCTAACACTTCATAATCTCGAATGGTGCTACCTAGCTTTTCCGGGTCGTCATCTATTAAGCCAATCAAATTGAAGGGTGGCGGGTTTTTATCAGCAATAACATTCACCAGTGTTGAGCCAGCCTTGCCTGCACCTATAATCAAGGCGCGCCTGGAACGGCTCGCCGCCTGAAATAAGCGCACATATACATAGCGCCAAATGAGGGTAAAGATGACCACGAAGATAATAAAGAATGCTACACCGCGCCGGGGCAACGTGAGCGGGGGCATGGCAAAATAAACAATCAGATAGAGGAAAATAGCTGCAATGGTAGCGACACCAACCCCCCGCATGGTAAGTTGCATATTTCCAGCTTTGTTGACGTCATACGTATCGACGAGCAAAATAATCCAGAGGATCGGCAGAAAATAAAACCAGGTATCTGGCCGAGTTTTCAGGAATTCCAACGAAAACTGCAGCCAAGCATCTCCAGCAGCCCAAAGGTACAGCGCAACCAGCAAGGCTAAGTAGCCAGCAATAAGATCCCCTAAAATCAATAAGGCGCGTTGCTCTGATTGCTTAAGGCGCCACCGCGGTGCTGCTCGTTTATCTTGCATATTCTTTTCTCCTGCTTTCTCAACTGCGCGGGCTGGAAAGACTCCCGACTAAAAGCGCAGCACCCCAGCTCAGGTGCATGGTCGCAATCGCCAGTGGGACACCAAGGGTTAGCGCGGCATCTTTCTTTTGGATTGCAAGCTGTATACCAACTAGGATGAGTGTTACGAGGTAAATTCCTAATTCTATGAGCCAAACGGTGAATAAAGGCTGAAAAATCAGGCTTAATATAGGCAGTAAGATGAGGCTAAGGACAAATATAGGGGGCAAAGCTTGCCGCATGCGCAGTGTTTTGGGATAACGCTTCAACATTTGCGCCTTCCAATAGCCATAACGCCAGTACTGTTTTGCTAAATCACTTAGACTCCCCCGCGCAAAATACACCGATCGGATCTGAGGATCCAGCCAGATGCGCCCTCCAGATTGACGGATGCGTGTGTTAAATTCATAATCTTCATTGGTGAGCAAGCGTTCATCAAAAAGTCCAATGCGTTCGATCAGTTCGCGCCGAAAAGCCCCAAATGGCACGGTATCCACGTAGCCGGCTTGGCTGCCAATGCGGTATCCCGCATCCCCCACCGCTATCGGGTGCGCAGCTGCTGCGGCAATCGACCGCGCGATCCAGCTTTCATTTTGGGGCCGAATTTCCCAAACACCACCCACGTTTTCGGCTTGTCTGGCTTGCAAAGCCTCTACGCAGCGGGCTACATAGTCTGGTCTAGGGATAGCGTGGGCGTCCATGCGCAAAATATACTCCCCTTGGGCGGCAGCGATGCCAACATTAAGCGCAGCGGGGATAATACGATTAGGGTTTTCTAATACATGCACCTGTAAGTCGGGGTGTTTCGTTTGAAATTCAGCGATCACATCTCGTGTGCCATCCTCAGACAATCCGTCAGCGATGAGCACCTCCATTTCGGCTTGAGGAAAAGTCTGTTGCGCCAATGCTTCTAAGAGCAACCGAATCGTTTTTTCTTCATTGCGGCAAGGCACAACCACTGAGACTTGAATAGGCATAAGCAAATGGCTTTCAATAGTTTCGTCAGTGCTAAGAGTCCTGACACTCACATGTTCCGCAATTGTGCGGGAGGAAAGCAATGGCTTCAATTTCGACAAGCCCGCCTTTTGGCAATGCTGCCACTTGTATCGCGGATCTAGCAGGGGGATTATGTGTAAAGAACTCAGCATAAACCGCATTTACGGCAGCAAAGTCAGCGATGTTTTGTAAGAAAACGGTCGTCTTAATTACAGCATTTAAATCAGTATCAGCTGCTTCGAGGATTGTTTTCAGGTTGGTAAGTGCTTGGCGGGTTTGCGCTTCCACACCAGGTTTTAGATCGCCAGTAGTTGGGTCTATGCCTAACTGACCAGAGACAAACAGAAAACATCCGCCAACTACCGCTACAGAATACGGACCAATCGCTTGAGGTGCATGTTCTGCCGTGATGATTTTCTTTTCTTTATGATGCTTTGCATGTTCTGCGTTCATCGTCATAGGACCTTTCATTTTAACATTTACACTGAACAGATTATAACATCCCTCCCCATAAAACCGTCCTGAGGTCAGACAAACCGTAAGTACATAAAAAAACAACCCTGAAATTCAGGGCTGCTTTGCTAATTTTTTAGTGAAGATATGTTATACCTGCCATTCTCCGATGTCTTTCCAGCAATAATCCAAATGCTCAGCCATCACGGCTTTCAACTTGCGCTTGACCTGTTTCCGTGCAGCCAACATCAATGGCACGCCTCCAATTTCATAGAGACGCTTGCCAATATCTTTAGCTTCGCGGTGATGACATTGTATATCGAACGGTCCGCCAGGGTTGAGAGAAAGGTAATCATCCTGTACACCGATAACGATTAGCTCCTCTATTAGCTTGTTTACTTCTTGCTTACGATGTTGATCAAGCTTTCGGATTTCAGGATCACCAAAGATTGTATCAAAAACGCTCATTTTTAGCTCTCTTTCACTTCAATTATAAATCATTACCTCTAAATTATTTTGTGGGGTGTTGAAAAATCTAGTTCCCACCGATCTCCCGAGGGCGTATCCTACCCGCATGGTACCAAACAAAAACGGCGCTTGATTGTTTGTTTCTATAGAAAATTGCGCTAATCCCTTTTTCTTGCATTTTCAGGCTTATGATATAATACGCGCAAGCGTCGAGAGAAAGGGTAACCTTCAAGGCGCTCTTCATATTTATCCGCAGCATAATAAAAGCTTTGCGGAACCATAATTGCATGGAATAACCATATATAAGGAATTAGAGATGGCAATTTCTTATCTGACAAAAGAGGGCTTTGAAAACCTACAAAAAGAACTAGATGATTTGCGGAATAAGCGGCGCAAAGAGATCGCTACTCGCCTACAGGAAGCCCTGGAAGACGGTGAGTTGATCGAAAATGCCGAGTACGAAAACGCAAAGAACGAACAAGCTTTTGTGGAAGGGCGCATCAAAGAGTTGGAAATGCTGCTCGCGAACGCTAAAATTATCGATGAGGCTGAAAAAGAACCCGGCGCAGTGCACGTTGGGTCTACCGTGGTCATTCAAGAAGAAGGACAGGAACCGGAGACATATATGGTTGTTGGACCAGCCGAAGCAGACCCGCGCCTAGGTAAGATCTCAAACGAGTCCCCTATCGGTAGGGCACTTTTAAACCACAAGACAGGCGATAAGGTCAAGGTAGAAGCCCCTGGTGGAGCTTATACGGTGGTGATTGTCAAGGTCAGCTGAAGGAAGATTATTAATCATGAGACGCCCCACCGGTTTGGGTGGGGCATCTTTTAATCTGAAGGAGCACCCATGTTGCAAGATGATTTTTCGGAACTGGAAAAGACTCGATTGGAAAAAATCATGCGCATGCGCGCAAGAGGCATCGAGCCCTATCCTACGCGCGCACAACGCACTGCAACCACAACCGAAGCTATTCGTGCCTATGAAGCCGCAGAAGCCAGCGTAAACACTGAGCCAGTAATCTGCACGCTTGCTGGCCGCTTGCGCTCGATACGCAACATGGGGAAGCTCATTTTCGCCCACATCGAAGACGCCGAAGGCAAAGTGCAGTTGCTTTTTAGGTTAGATGAGCTCGGCCCAGAAAAAATGGCTTATTTCAAAGATGACTTTGACTTAGGCGATTTTGTCCAAGCCAGTGGGAGCATGTTCCGCACCAAGCGCGGTGAGGTTACGCTATTAGTGGAAGATTTTGCCATGTTGGCTAAGGCGCTCTACCAGCTACCCCCAGATAAAGATGAGGTGGTTGATGGCAAAGTGGTGCGTCACGCCTTGCTTAGTGATCCAGAAACCCGCTTCCGCCAGCGCTATGTAGATTTAGCCGTCAACCCAGAGGTGCGGGAAATATTTCGCCTTCGTACAGAAACCGTGCGCGCGCTGCGCAAATATTTAGATGAACTCGGTTTTCTGGAGGTAGAAACGCCCATTTTACAGCCAATTTATGGCGGCGCAGCTGCCCGCCCCTTTATCACCCACCATAATGAGCTCGACCAAGACCTTTACTTACGCATCAGCTTCGAGCTTTACCTCAAACGCTTACTCGTTGGAGGTTTTGAGCGCGTGTATGAGATTGGACGGGACTTCCGCAACGAAGGTGTTTCCTATAAGCACAACCCGGAGTTTACCCAGCTCGAGTTCTATATGGCTTATGCGGATTACCTGAGCATTATGGAGATGACCGAGGAGATGATATCCAGCGTGGCGCAACAGGTTTTAGGTACGCAGATTATTCATTTTGAAGGTCACGAAATCAACCTGACCCCACCCTGGAAACGCATTCAAATCCGCGAGGGTTTGCTGGAAGCCACGGGCATTGATATTAACAGTTACGAAACTGCCGGAGAGCTTAGCCAGGCACTCTTAACCAAAGGCATTCAACATAATCCCAATGCCCCGCGTGGGAAAATAATTGGGGAGTTGATGGAACAATTCCTGGAACCCAACCTGATCCAGCCCACATTCTTATATGATTACCCCCGGGATATTTCCCCTTTAGCAAAGACAAAGCCAGAAGATTCGCAAACAGTCGAGCGCTTTGAAGGTTTCATTGCCGGTATGGAGCTGTGCAATGCCTTTACCGAGCTCAATGACCCGTTAGAGCAGGAGAGGCGCTTCTTGGAGATGGGGCGAACCTATGCCGAGGGCAATGAGGAACGCCACCCCATGGATGAGGATTTCCTGCGCGCTTTAGCTTATGGCATGCCGCCTACTGGCGGTTTTGGTATGGGCGTTGACCGTTTGGTCATGCTGCTTACCGGTCAGCACAATATCCGCGAGGTCATCCTCTTTCCGCCAGTGCGCGAAGTGGAAAGGTGAGAAAGAACGCAATAAATGCCTCATGAAGATTTAGCGAGGCATTTATTATTCGTTGAGTAGAAAAAATGAAAGCCCGACATTATCATGAAAGTTTATGAGATTGATGGAAAAATATATCGGTTACCCAATAAACTTACCGATTTTCAGCTACAAATGTACATTCACTTGATAAATTGGAAATGGGCTTATCTGACTCAAGAATCGGGGTATTTCAAACACTCTCCTTATGATGCTTTGCTACCAGACGAGTTAAAATCACAGGGTTATCCATTGTATCGCCCAATAAAAGAACGTTTCCTGGATCATCAACAACGATTCCCCTTCAAATCCCATAAGTTTTTTGGACATATGGCGAGCTCTCAAGCTGCATGCGCTAATTTGTTCTTGCCCCTCCTCGAGGATCCGCTGATTGCTGCCAAGGTTTTAGGTGCTGTAAAAACTGACCTCAAGTCAATTGCGACCGACCATCTAGACAGAGGATTTCGGATTGAGTTTTGGGATGAACCTGACAATGTGCTAAATGACCACACGTATGTGAGTGGTACAGACGCAGATATTGCCATCGCATACTATGATCATGAGGGCAATCTCAACCTATGGATGATTGAACATAAACTGACGGAAGTGGAGTTTACAACTTGCGGAGGCTTTAAAAGCTTGGGGCGTACCCCCTCTCATGCCTGCGCACCAGCATCCGCAATCCTGGATAATAAAAATCTTTGTTATTACCACAGCAAGTGTAAATTTCGTTATTGGGATATTACAGTGCAAGATACTTCACCGTTTGATGCCGACCGTATTAGAGAGTATGTCGAATGCCCATTCAAAGGTGGCATGAATCAGTTGTGGAGAAATCTACTACTTGCCACAAGCATTGAAACATCGCCCTCACCCAAGTGGCCCTATAAGAAAGTGTATTTTTCGGTGGTATATCATCCTCGGAATGATTCCTTACAGCTATCCATCAATGAATTTCAAAAATTGATTGGATACAACGACCGGTTTTTTGCGTTTTCATCGGAAAAATTGATAAACCGAGCAAAAGAGATAAATGACCCGGCTTTATCTGAATGGGTACGCTGGTATCAAGAACTCTATTATTTCTAACCAAGCAATACTTTCGACAAAAATAAGGTGAAGTGAAAAGGCATTTTGTTGTAGAGTCGGAGTCGACCAAGACCAAAACTCATAACAAAAAGCTTATGGCAAACATTTTTGCACTTTTACAACCGATCCAAAACAGCGTTTTTAAAACAACAATGCGGCAAATGAGCCGGATGATCGTAGAGATGATAGCTATGTCGGGACAGGTCACGATGTTGTGAATATCGCGATGGAGTGAGTAAGGCGGCAGCTACCGGAGCATGTCGCGCTTCTATGCCATGGGGATCCCTTGGGCGAAGGTATTGTATAAATTAAAAAGTTTTTCAAATATGGGTAAGCTGAACATTTTCTTCACCCTCAATCACTGGATTTTCAAGTAAAATACAAGTGCAAGTTCAGTATGAATGGCGCAAGACTTGCACCGATAGCGTTTATGACTGAACAAGAATTAATCGAACAAGCCCTCGAAGGCGATTTAGATGCCTTCAACACCCTGGTTTTGCAATACCAAGACCTGGCTTATAACGTTGCTTATCACATCATGGATGACCCGGCAGCTGCAGCTGATGCCACCCAAGAAGCTGTTATCTCGATGTACCGCAAGCTCGATACATATCGGGGGGGCTCCTTCAAGAGTTGGTTTCTGCGCATTGTGACCAACGCCTGTTACGATGAGCTTCGCCGCATAAACCGCCGGCCAAGCGTACCTCTCCAGCCAGAAAACAGCGAAGGCGAATTGATCGATTCCGCTGATTGGATGCGAGACAACTCTCCTAGTCCGGAACAAAACGCCAGCAATGAGGAAATTCAGCAAGCCATTCAACACTGCCTCGAAAACCTGGAGGAAAAATTTCGTATCGTGTTAGTTTTGGTTGATATCTCTGGTGAGGATTATGCTTCAGTTGCCCAAATCATTCATCGCCCGATTGGTACAGTAAAAAGCCGTCTTTCGCGTGCCCGCCAAAAAATGCAGTCTTGTCTGCAAGGTTTTGGGGAACTCTTGCCTGAAAAATTTCGTCTGATTGATGAGGAAAGATCATGAAAAGGCAAGAAAATCTATCTCAACGTGACTTAGAGCAGCTGAACGCTTACTTAGATAATGCGCTGAATGAGAAGGAAAGACAGCATTTTGAAGAACGTTTAGCACGCTCTTTGCCGTTACAAAAAAAGTTAAAAGAATACACGCAACTTAAGGTTGCACTACGCGAGCTGCCCAAACAGCCGTCTCCGCGTAATTTCACTTTAAGCCCGGAACAAGCCCGCGCTTATAAGCCAGGTCCAAAACTCTACCCAGCTTTTAGCTATGTTGCCCTCACAGCAGTCCTCCTTTTAGCCATCGTTTTCAGCAGCGAGTTCTTCTTTAATCAGTTCTCAACTCCGATAGCAACCCAAATGGGAAGCCCAACGATGGAAGCTGAGACTTTTGCCCTCAAATCATCCGATAAGGAGCCGGAACCCCTCATCTTCACTTGGGGTTACCCAGAAATTGGGGGCATGGGCGGAGGCGCTGGCGGCAGCGGCCTGGAAAGCGGCACAACATTTACCATTACAGGTTTGAACCAAGGTGCTGAAGCTTTGGGTCAGGATACAATCATTGCCGGCGGCGGGATGGAAACACCCGCCCCGGAAGTTGGAGCGCTATCCGTACCGCCTGAAGAAGGCACTGGAGTTGGAGAAGGTGGGGAGGAAGCCACAACAAGCCCAGAGGCAACACCGATACCAACTGAGGTGGAACCGCCACCCCTAGCTGCGACCCCTGCAAGCGTCACTGTAGAGCCTCTAATTTTAGGCTTGCAAGAGGATAAAGCCGGCCAAATTATCGCCACATATCCCCAACCTTCGGATCAAGCAGAAAAGGCAGAGCCAACCCAAATGTGGCGATCCTTGGTTTCTGATAAAGTCAAGATTGGTTTAGCGGCTATAGCAGCATTGTTTGGAATCTTAGCGCTAGTCTTCTATACCAAACGTTAAGCTCCGATACTACTTAAAATACAACAGCCCCTGATGAAAATCAAGGGCTGTTGTTCTTATTTATTTTGAGGGATCCGCTAGCTGCTAATCTTCATAAACCTACAGCTTGGCGCAGCGCCTCTGTGCGGTTGGTTTGTTCCCAGGTGGGGTTCAGATCCAAACGCCCGAAATGGCCATACGCCGCAAAGGGGCGGTAAATCGGGCGCAGCAAGTCGAGGTCATGAATAATCGCACGCGGACGCAGGTCAAACACCTGCGTAATAGCCTGCGCAATCTTTTCATCCGCAACCACACCGGTATCAAATGTCTCCACATTTACGCTGAGAGGATCGGCACGGCCAATGGCATATGAAACCTGCACTTCACAGCGGGAAGCGAGCTTTGCTGCCACCACATTTTTTGCCACCCAGCGGGCAGCGTAAGCTGCAGAACGATCCACTTTGGTTGGGTCCTTACCGGAGAAGCAGCCACCGCCATGCCGGCCCATACCGCCATAGGTATCCACGATGATCTTGCGCCCCGTTAAGCCGGAATCACCAAGCGGTCCACCAATGACAAAGCGGCCTGTGGGGTTCGTGTAGATTTTTAGGTCGTCATCCACCAGCTCAGCGGGTAAGACTGGCTTGATGACAAACTCAATCAAATCCTCACGGATTTGCTCATTGGAGATAGTTTTGCCATACAGTTTATCGGCATGTTGCGTGCTAATTAATACCGTATCGATGCGCGCGGGCTTGCCGTGGTGATATTCCACCGTTACTTGGCTTTTGCCATCCGGATACATCCATTTGAGTGTGCCGTTTTTGCGCACTTCCGCCATCTTGCGGGTCAGTTTATGTGCCAGCGAAATCGGCAACGGCATGAGCTCTTCAGTTTCATCGCAAGCAAAACCAAACATCATGCCCTGATCGCCAGCGCCGCCAGCTTCAATATACTCTTCGTTATATTCAAGCGGCAAAACCTTACCATTGCGATCCACGCCCCGAGCAATATCTGGCGATTGTGCCGAAATTGCGACCATCACTGCGCAGGTTGCTGCATCGAAACCCTTCTTGCCGCGGTCATAGCCAATGCCATTGACTACCTCACGCACGAGTTTCTCCACATCCACGAAGGTTTGCGTGGTCATTTCGCCAGTAACCAATACAAAGCCGGTTTTGGTAACCGTTTCGATGGCAACTCTTGAAGAAGGGTCGTCCCGTAGGGCTGCGTCCACAATTGCATCGCTGATTTGGTCACACATCTTATCAGGGTGCCCCTCAGTTACAGACTCGGACGTAAATAGATATTTTGGTGACTTCATAAAAGTCGTTGACATAATTAGAAACCTCCAGTCTCTTTAAAAAATAATCCCCTTGCAGAGAGAGGGGCACATAAAATATGCAGACACGCCTCTCATCTTCCAGATTACAACTCTGCCGGAATTGGCACCTTTCAAGCTTTCGCCTGGTGGTTGCCAAGGTATCATCGGGCCGGTCCCTCCACCTTTCTGGATAAGTGCGCCGCTTGGGGCTGTTCAATTGTTGGCAATATATAACACCCTTTTAAGGGTTTTGCAAGGGCTAATGTGATAAAAACAATATATTAACCCAATCGATCCCGTCTAGTTTATCTTTGCTC
>DICP01000070.1:9035-12644 GCA_002417685.1 Candidatus Mesolinea sp. UBA5823 | reverse complement strand
TCAAAGCTACTGACGATCAAACCAACATCCCCATACGTAAACTCCGTTACCTCAACTTCTGCTACGATGTTTCCATTGACCCACAGGCTAAGTTGATTGGCGGCGCACATTACTTCCAGATGGTTGTGTTCTGAATTAATTCCAGGTTGATTTTCTGCGCTGTAGAGCGTGATGCGCTTGCCTTGCTGGTAACGGAATATCTCCACATACCCACCGCCAATTGTTAGCGCATAAAAGTTGTTCACGTCGCTATAGCCACAAATAATGCCATACGCAGCTTGGACTGCGCTTGAGTTTTGCCAAACATCAACTTCGACGATGATATCCTGGTCAAAATATTGATAAGGATTAGCCCAAATATCCTGCTGGGGCGTTGATAGAGTAATGCGGTACTTGCCGTCAGCGTAATCGGTGCTATTCCCGCCCTGGCTGGCGCGGTCCCAGCCGCTTTTAGGGTTGGAAAAATCATCTTGAAAGAGCACTGCATCCGATGCAAGTGTTGGCAGAACAACCTCTGGAGCGTTCTCCATGCCATTTGAGCAGGCGCTAAGTAGTAATAAAAGGACAAGAAGAAGGAAGCGCACAATACGATACCGAATTACCATTTTTTAATCATACTCGATCGTGCATCAGCTATTATTTGACTTTTGAATATTGCAGTAATCATTAACCGATTCTTAATCCAAGAAGCCTTGACAAGCCGAGAACTTTGCTTAAAATCAGCAAAACTTCCACACCAGATTTAGTATGTAGGCTCATAATATCCCTGTAGTAAAAATAACAGTGACTAACAAAAAAACATAATATAATTGTTGTGCAGCTTGTTTTTTGGTTTCCTAGTGTGGAGGCGGCAAAGATTATGGAAATGCCCTTCGAAAGGAAGAAACACCGCTTAGGTCTTCTCTACGGGCTGGTTGCGGGGGTAGCCTTCTCTTTCTTCGCGTGGGGGCTAGATGCCATCAGGCTTGCTAATTCCCACGTCGCTTACCCCTATGCCAAATTCGTGCCCGGGCTAATCATCTGCGGTTTGGTTGGCGCTGCAATTGGTTGGCTGACTATTCGCCTCAATCGCTGGTATATTACGGTCATTCTCTGGTTGGTGTTTGCTGTTTTAGGGGTTTGGTTAATGATCTGGCTGCCGATTGAATTCAGCGCTGAATTTTTAAGCCGCCAATCTCCCATATTTGCACAACGCATTGCTTATTCGATGATTGACAGCGTAGACCAATTTCGCATCATCGGCATGCTTGTGGTCGGTGTGATGATGTTGATTTGTGGCAGCATAGAAAGTACTATTGTTGAGCATGCTCTTTCCACTGCTAACGGCGGGATAATCACGATTGTTTTAATTTGTGTGCTACTCATGGGAATTGCTGGCTTAGGGGTAGATGACATGATCAACAAACCCTTACGGGAACCTGTACAAGTGCTCGATGACCTGTTTGATTTCGCCATTGCGAATCACGGCAAAGAAGTGGATAAAACTTTAGCTCGTAAAAAGCACCTCAGCGCCGTGGAAGATATTTCCGATCTGCTTTTGGTCAATGGGCGGCGAATTACGCTAATTGCATTCGATCCCATGCTCGGGCAACTGGATTTTTTAGTCGATTTTCATGGAACCTGGGTGCGCTGTACAACAATTTACTCTCAACCAACCGATTGTGTATTAGTTGAGGAGCTATCCCATAAATATTATTCTTCGCCCGTACAAAAGGCAGATTATCCGTTTTGGGGTATTGTCAATGGGCACCCATCAAACTTATTAAGTTGTGGTATATAATTAATGTTCACAAGAAACAACGGTATTAGAGCCAATTTACATCATGGTTCCTCCGGATCAAAAAAAGTGAAGAACCATACAAGGAATTAGCATGAATGATAAATTGTTAGAAGTCGAGGGACTGGAAACTCAATTTAACACACCTGATGGTATTGTCCATGCGGTGAATGGCGTTTCTCTTGACCTGCATGAAGGCGAGACACTTTGCCTCGTAGGTGAGAGTGGCTGCGGAAAAAGTGTAACTGTACTCTCAATCCTAAGATTGATTCAATCACCCCCAGGCAAAATTGCCGCTGGAAAGGCTTTCTTTAAAGGAGAAGACCTTTTAGCCATGAGTAATGAGGAAATTCGCCAAATCCGCGGCGGGCAAATCAGCATGATCTTCCAGGATCCGATGACTTCTTTGAACCCGATTATGACTATAGGTAAACAGTTAGAAGAACCGATGCTGCTGCATCTTGGAATCTCTAAAAATGAAGCCCAAGAACGCAGCATTAAGCTTTTGGAATCTGTTGGTATTCCGCAAGCTGCCGACCGGCTCAAAGATTATCCACACCAATACTCTGGCGGTATGCGCCAACGCGTGATGATTGCCATGGCGCTCTCGTGTAACCCACAGATTCTCATTGCTGATGAGCCGACTACAGCCTTAGATGTTACTATTCAAGCCCAAATCGTTGACCTTGTCGTGCGCTTAAGGGAAGAGCTTGGCATGGCGATTATCTGGATTACGCACGACCTGGGCATTGCAGCTAGTATTGCCAACCGAATTTCGGTAATGTACGGCGGCTTTATCATTGAGGAAGCCCCTGTTTCAGAACTATATGCTCATCCAACACATCCATATACGATCGGCTTGCTCAACAGCTTGCCACAGATCCAAGTGCGTGGGCGCAAGCGCTTATATTCCATCGAAGGGATGCCCCCAGTGCTTTATCAAATGCCGCATTCCTGCCCCTTCGCGCCACGTTGCAAGTGGGTGGTGGAGCACTGCTGGCATGAAAATCCACCCCTTGATCCAATTAGTGATGGACATACGGTAGCTTGTTGGGTTGATACGGTAACAGGAAAAGAGCGCTAATGAATAATAATCATAACGAAGTTTTAGTCAAAATTGAAGACTTAAAAATGTATTTCCCGATTTATCGGGGTGTGATCCGCAGGCAGGTTGGCTCAGTCCGTGCCGTTGATGATGTCTCCTTAGAGGTTTACAAAGGCGAAACCTTAGGCCTCGTAGGGGAATCAGGTTGCGGAAAGACCACTTTGGGGCGCACGGTGCTGCAACTCTATAAGCCCACCTCTGGGCATGTCTATTATGAAGACGTCGATTTGACAAAACTTAAACCCGAAGCGCAGCGCCAAATGCGCAAATATATGCAGATGATTTTCCAAGATCCGTATGCCAGCCTGAACCCACGCATGAGTGTGCGGGATATCATTGGTGACCCCATGGTTGCTTTTGGCGCAGCCAGCGGTAAGCAGATTGACGATCGTGTACGCGAATTATTACAACTCGTGCGCCTTGATCCTGAATATGCCTATCGTTTTCCGCATGAGTTCTCTGGCGGGCAACGCCAACGCATCGGTGTGGCACGTGCCTTGGCAATGAACCCATCTTTTATTGTTTGTGATGAACCTATCTCTGCCCTGGATGTTTCCATCCAAGCACAGGTAGTCAATCTGCTCGAAGATTTACAACGCGACTTAGGCCTCACTTACTTGTTTATCGCTCACGACCTCTCAATGGTGCGCCACATTAGTGACCGCGTCGCGGTTATGTATTTGGGCGTAGTGGTAGAGCTTGCGGACCGTAACGAGATTTACGATAA
>DICP01000070.1:6543-8971 GCA_002417685.1 Candidatus Mesolinea sp. UBA5823 | reverse complement strand
GGGTGCCGTTTCCGCACGCGTTGTCCTATTGCCATTGAAGAATGCGCTTTAGAGCGACCGGAATTACGTGAAGTGAGCCCAGGGCATTTTGTGGCGTGTATTCGGGTCAACCCTGAAGAAGTTCAACATAAGGAGGTGATTGATCAGGAAAGCTTATGAGTTCAATTTCGTTGTATCAGTTTGACAAAAAAACTATTTTCAATTCTCTAAAGGAGGAGAATCACTATGCGTAAAATATATTTAATCATTGCATTGGTGTTGGTTGCAAGCTTGGGTTTAGCCGCATGCGGCGGTACGACCACGCCTGTAACCACTACCGAAGCTCCAACAGAAACCGAAGCACCGACGGAAGAACCGGTCGAAACCGAAGCACCGACGGAAGAACCAACTGAGGTTGTCGAGGAGCCTGTTTCTTTGAACCCATATATCGGTTCAAACAAGTTGGATGGAAATGGCGTACCGCCAACCTTCTTTGATGATGTCCATATCCGCAGAGGATTTGCCTATGCGTTTGACTGGGATGTCCTCATCAACGAGGTTTATCAAGGCGAGGCTATTCAATCCAAAGTCCTAACTTTGCCCGGTATGCCTGGCTTCGACCCCGATGCCCCATATTACTACATGGATCTGGAGAAATCCGCTGAAGAGTTCAAACTGGCTGATGTCGACAAAGATGGCATCCCTGCTGGTGAGGACCCCGATGACGTCTGGGAGATGGGTTTCCGCCTGCAGATGCTCTACAACACCGGCAATACCACCCGCCAGATTATGGCTGAGATCCTGCAGCAAAACCTGGCCTTAGTCAACGAGAAATTCAGCATTGAGGTCCTCGGCTTACCCTGGCCGGCTTACTTATCTGCCCAACGCGCTCACAAGATTCCGATCATGACCGGCGGTTGGTTGGAAGATATTCATGACCCCCACAACTGGTATCAGCCTTATACGACCGGTACTTATGGCGCCCGCCAAAACCTGCCCGAAGACCTGAAGGCTCAGTTTAAGGCCTTGCTCGATGAAGGCGTGTCTAAGATTGATCCAGCCGAACGGCATGCAGTCTACCAGCAATTCAACCAGCTGTATTACGAAACCGTGCCCGGTTTCCCCACCGTTTTGGCAACTTCGCATGGCTTTGAGCAGAAGTGGGTTCAGGGACGCATTATGAACCCAATTTTCTCTGGCATTTACTTCAAGACTATTTCCAAGGCTGAAGGTGCCGCAAATCCGGAAACACTTACCTACGCTACCATTGGCGATGCGCTCACGCTCGACCCAGCACTAAGCTACGATACTGCAAGTGGCGAGGTTATTCAGAACATCTATGAAACCCTTGTATTCTATGATGGTGAAGCTACCGATAAGTTCGTGGGTCAATTGGCAGAATCTTGGGAAATTTCTGAGGATGGTACCGTTTGGACCTTCCACATTCGTGAGGGCGTAAAGTTCCACGAGGGTCAAACTTTAACACCGACCGATGTGGCTTACTCGTTCCAACGCGGCCTGCTGCAAGGCGGTTATTCTTCGCCTCAGTGGCTGTTAGCAGAACCCTTCTTTGGTGTCGGCGTTGACGATATTTCCTTGCTAGTAGATGAAACCGGTGCTTTAGCAGATGACCGCGCAGGTTTAATGGCTGCGGATCCTGCCAAACTTGTAGCTGCGTGCGAAACGGTGAAATCCAAGATTGTTGCCGATGACGAAGCTGGCACTGTGACTATGACTCTGGCACAACCTTGGGGACCTTTCCTGGCAACGATTGCCAATGGATGGGGCTCCATTATGAATATGGAATGGGTCGTTGCGAATGGCGGTTGGGATGGAAGCTGCGACACCTGGCAAAACTTCTATGCCATGACCGATGCAGAAAATCCCTTCACCCCGATTGCCAACGGTACTGGTGCATATAAACTAGACCACTGGACACAGGGCACTGAAATTGTATTGACTCGTTTCGATGAATATTGGGGCGAGCCCGCTAAGGTCCCGAACGTTTCCATTCTGATTATTCCTGAATTTGGAACCCGCTTTGCCATGCTGCAAGCTGGCGATGTCGATTTCATAGATGTTCCTGTAGAACAACGTGCTCAGGTTGACCCATTGGTTGCCGAGATCGCAAGATACAACGCAGAAACGAATACTTACGATGCTCCGGTCCCGGTGTGCAGTGTGGACACCACTAAGCTTGGTATCGAGCGGTTTGAGATTTGCGATACCCCCAGCGAGCAGCCCTTGCGCCTGTATTTTGGCCGTCCTGGTCTGCAGCAAGATGTCATCCTGTTCAACTTCTTTATTCAGTAGAAGCTTGAGCAGGTAAGAAACTGATACAAATTGCGGGAGCCCCGCGGGGCTCCCGCAACCCCTTAGTTTTTTAGCTTACGCTGTGCACAGAAATCTTTTCTGTCCACATCGAAAGGTAAAAGAAGTGAGAGGTAGA
>DICP01000070.1:0-6453 GCA_002417685.1 Candidatus Mesolinea sp. UBA5823 | reverse complement strand
ACCTTTTTATGTGCAATATTGGCGCTGGCTGACTGGTGTTGTGGACCCTGTAACCGGTGAACGTGATGGCGGCATCCTTTATGGAGATTTTGGCTATTCGCGGACTGCTTCCCAGCCTGTAATTGACATCGTCAGGGAGCGCTTCCCTAACACCGTGGATTTAGCTCTCTGGACGATTTACCCGATGCTTTCCATAGGTATTTGGATGGGCGTCCAAGCGGCTGTTAATCAAAATAAGTTCTTCGATCAAGCAGCGCGCGTCTATAGCATCGTTGGTACTTCTTTCCCGACCTTTGTGTTTGGTTTGCTCCTTTTAATGCTGCTCTACGCTAAAGCCGGCTGGTTTATGCCCGGGAAGCAATCCAACTGGGTAACTGCACTCATCTATTCAGGTGAGTTAAAGCAATATACGCACCTGTTAACTATTGATGCAATCCTGAATCTGCGCTTTGATGTTTTGTGGGATGCCCTGCGGCACATGATCATGCCGATCATAACCCTTTCTTATATCAACTGGGCGACTTTTGTCCGCGTTACACGCTCTTCAATGTTGGAAACACTGCGCCAGGATTATGTCGTAACCGCACGCGCAAAAGGCTTGAAAGAGAAAGATGTGATTAACAATCATGCCCGCCCCAATGCGATGCTGCCAGTGGTAACCCTGGCAGGATCGAGCATCGTTGGGCTGCTTGGCGGCGTAGTGATCACCGAAACGGTTTTCAACTACCCTGGCATCGGGAAAGCTGCTGCTGATGCCGCTGCACAGCTGGATGTTGTCACGATTTTGGGGCTGGCAATTTTCACCGGCACTATCCTCATTATCACAAACTTAATCGTTGATGTAATTTACGCGTTTATTGATCCGCGCGTTAGACTGACTTAAGGAGCCTTGCATGACCACGCAAAATACCACAATTCCTACTGGTGATAACCGCCTCCTAGAGGAAACCCGCTCAACGAAAAAAGTGGGTTGGTTAGAGAGAACTGTCGGAACGGATCTTTATCGCATTCTTAAGGGGATGGTTAAAACTCCCACCTCTGTGATTGGTATGATCTTGATTTTCATCTTCATCCTCATCGCCATCTTCGCTCCTGTCATTGCTCCACCTGTCGGGAATGACCCGTACAAGATGCCCCGGGATGGCTTTATGGGTGAACCTCAAGCCCCTGGATCTCCGTGGACTAGAAACGTGCCCGAAATTCCTTTTTGGTACAAAGCAGTTACCGGAAATGAAGAATGGGTGCACCTTTTAGGTACTGCTCAAGGGCAATATGATATTTTTTATGGCGTTATTTGGGGAACCCGCACGGCATTTCAAACGGGCTTTATCGTCGTGATTGCCACGGTCCTCATTGGCATCGTTATGGGTTCAATTGCCGCATATTATGGCGGAGGGGTTGATAATGCCATCATGCGGATTACAGATATCTTCATGACTCTACCTTACATCATGATGGCGCTGATTTTTTCAGCAGTGCTGACGCCTATTTTAGGCCGCAGCTTGCTGCCCCCCATGATCGCGATGATAAGTTTTGGTTGGATGGGTTACGCACGTATTATCCGTTCGGATATCCTCTCAATTAAGGAACGTGATTACGTACTGGCAGCCAGAGCCTCTGGTCTCAAAAACGGGCGCATCTTGTTCAAACATATTTTGCCCAACGCTATTTATCCCACCTTAGTGTTAGCCACGCTTGGCTTCGGGGATGTGGTGCTCAGCTTTGCTGCCCTTTCATTTTTAGGGATTGGTACAGAAGTAGGTTACGCAGATTGGGGACAAATCCTCAGCTTTGCGCGTAACTGGATCACTAGCTTGGATAATTATTGGTATATTGTGGTTTTCCCTGGTCTCACTCTGACCATGTTTGTGATGGGCTGGAACTTAATCGGCGATACCCTGCGTGATGTGCTCGACCCGCGCATGCGTGGGAAGATTTAATCTCTGCATCGAGGCTAAATCCCCTGGCAGTTGCCGGGGGATTTTTTACCCAGTCCCTATTCAGCGATATAATTTTCCTAATTATGCTCCGCTCATCGCAACCTCGCCAAGGTTCCTCTTCCAATAATATCCTGGGAATTAATTTGGATGGTGAAAAACTGCTGGTTGTCTACGGCAGCCCTAATGGTATGGTGTATGAACGCTTGGCGGTTCCTACACCCCCAGATGCGAGTTTTGCTGCGATCCTTGAGCTAATCATGCTCCAAGCGGATAAACTCCTCACACTGACGCAAGCCCAACATTTACCCCTGCCAGATCGTGTTTCAGTCGCTGTTTCCGGTAACCTCGATTTTGAGAGCGGGGTGGTGCTCTCTGCGGAAGACTTCCCGGAATGGAAGCAAGAGCCTGTGCGGACGCAGCTTTCGGTTCGCTTCAACCTTCCCGTTACAGTTGAACAAAAAGCAGACGCTGGAGCTTTGGCTGAGTACTACTTTGGCGCTGGCCAAAAATCGCAGGATTTCGTCTTCATCAGCCTGGATCCAGTCGTACGGGTGGGGATCTTGACTGCGGGTCAGCTTTACCGCAATCGTAGCGGAACTTCCGGTCAGTTAGGCAAACTCCTGCTCAGTGAGGAAGGCCCAGCAGGCTTTGGTAAGCCAGGATCGCTCACCGGCTTTGCCAGCGCACGGGGTATGCGCGAATTGGCACTACTGCGCTTCCCGGAGCACTGGAACCCAGATACAGATATCTTTCAGATGATTGCCGATGCAAAAGCCGGCGACCCTTACGCTCTGGAGGTTTTTAGTGAAGCCGGCAGGCAATTGGGCTATGGTTTAGTGGCTCTAACTCATTTGCTGCAACCTGAAATAATCATCCTGGGTTATCCGGGCTGCTTACTGGGCGATGCACTGATCAAGCCGGTTCAAGATGCGCTAAGCCAGGCAACACGCTTAGAGAGTGCCCAATTGCCGAAGCTGATCCCTTCGCCGCTGTGCACACGTTTGCAAGTCTTAGAAGCGCTTGCTCCTGCTGTTCATCAATTCCATCTAGAATAATCCTAATAATTAAAGAAAAAAGCCTGCGATTTCACTGCAGGCTTAAATGGAACTATCTTGAAACTCAACTAATTCTGGAGATATCCCCTAGCGCATTTTTCCCGTTTGCCTTCTTGGAAGATTTCTTTAACTCTTTTTCCATTTTCTTCATTTCTTTCTCTGCCGCTTTGGCTTCTTTGGCGAGGCGTTGTTCCAAGCGTTTGCCATCTTCGATCGCTAAGCGCCTGCCCACACGAATAGTTTCAACAACGTAGTAAACAAAAAGAATAGCTGCGATCACCCCAACTAAGAGGGTGCCAAGCTTTATTTCCTCGCCTCCAGCAAAAGGAAGTATGACTGGAGCCGGCTCAAGGAAGTAGTGCACCAAGCTGAAAATAATCGCTAAAATACGCAGCTCGGTTGGTCCAATCTTGATGGTTGTCATCTCAAATACACCGGTCACATGGGTTTTTAGGTAAACCGTGATCATCATCAACAAGTAGCCAATCGCGCCAAACGCTGCTACCAGCAAGCTGCTCATTCCGGCAAAACCGAAGCCAAAAAACATGCAGACAGCCGTAAAACCATCCACCGAATGATCGATAAAGTAGCCAAAATTAGGGCGTTCCTTGTGACGGTAACGTGCTAAGGTGCCATCTAAGCTATCCCCAAACCAATTAATCACAAATCCCAAACAGAGGACTAATATCCAAGGATTCCGGTAAGGTCCGCCTGTTCTTCCTGCCATAATGCCACTCACCAAAGTGAGCGCGGAGCCTAATATGCCAAGCACGGTGAGCATATCCGAATTTACCCAATCTGGCATGTGCTTCGCAAAGAAGTTTAGGATTGGCCTTTCGATTGGACCGAGCAAAATGTCATTTTTTCTCTCTACTTTTCCATCTTTCATGCTTACCTCTCATTTGAGTTGCTTGATTTGAGGGATCACCTCTGGCCAGATGGGGTAAAACATAGACCACTGGTCTGGATACTTAATAATTACTTTTTCTGTTTCTTTTAACACTTTTTCTGCGTTAAGGATGTACTCCTCTTTTAGGTCGTCCCGCTTCTCAAGCGCAATAGGCGCCGAGCTCTCCAAGAAAAAGGTATCATCTGTTTGGGCGACGCCATAAACGACCCGGACGGTAGCGCCGCTATCCAATGCCATGCGTACATAAAAAGTGGGGAGAGGGGCAGGTCTTCCAAAAAATATTGGTTGATACTTTACCTCTTGGTTGGACTCAATCGGGCGGTCAATGCCGGTTACCAAGCTCTCCCCATGCTTAAGCGCTTGCTTAGCTTCCCGAAAAGCGCTTAGGTTGATGGGTAAAACACGCATGCCGGCATCTTCGCGAATTTTGTTTTGGGTTTTATACGTGCCCTTAGGGTTGGGATAAGACAAAATCACAACCGGCAGACCCAGTTTCACTACCAATAAGCCCATCAGGTCAAAAGCGCCTAAGTGCGGACCGACCAATATCTGAGGTTGGTGCTGATCTTTGCCTTCGGTTAGAATCTGTTGGAAATTTGGTGAGAGGCGTACGCGCTGTTTGCATTCTTCAATACGGTGATAGTAGTAAAAAAAATCAAATAAAGCTAGGACGTCATTTTGCATTACCTGACGGGAAAGCTGTACTAATTGTTTTCGATTTAAGCTTTCCTCAGAAGCCACCCACTGGTTTGCCTTAATTGCAAGCATTAAACTACTGTTTTGGGCTAAAGCGATTGTGCTGCCAGCAAGACGCGCCAATCTATGACCGGAAGTTAGAGACAAATGTTTCCCCATCCATAAGCCTAATTTAATGATATCCATACTTCTCTGTCTCGATTAATCCGTTGTTAATGGTGCTTCAATTCTAACCGATAACAGTAATTCCTTCTTCGGACACTTGACGCCGCAGAAGCAGCAATCGAATTAAAGCCGCGAGCACATAAGCTAAGCCTGCCACGAGGATAATCACCGCACCCGAGGGAAAATTGAGCACATAAGAGATTATTAAGCCAATAGTACAAAAGAGCAAGCTCAGCGCTGCCGAAAGCGCCATGATAGCCCGCATGTCCTTGAGGTAAAGGTTTGCTATCGCTGGAGGAATGGTAAGCAAGGCAATAACCATAATCAGCCCAACCACACGCATGGCGATTACCACCGTAAGTCCAATGAGTGTGATCATTGCCAGATAAAGTGGACCAACGGGCACATTGCGCACAGTAGCAAAAGTTTGGTCAAAAGAAAGCGCTAAGAGCTGCCAGTAAAATAACAGCATGAAAACCAGGGAAAGCAGCGCAATACCCGCCATCAGCCACAAATCCATGGTTGAGACAGCTAAAATACTGCCGAAAAGATAGCTCATCAGGTCAGCTTTGTAGCCTGGGCTTAGGCTGAGGAAGATAATCCCAATAGCCATGCCGATAGCCCACATCACCCCTATAATCGTATCGGCGCGTTGGCCTTCTTTACGGTGAACTAAACCCATGGCTAAAGAAGAGAGCAGGCTAAAGCCAACCGCACCCAGCACGGGATCCACTCCCAAAAAATACGCAATCCCTACACCGCCATAAGCTGCATGCGCGATCCCCCCGCTAATAAATGCGATGCGGTTCAGCACGACCAGCGTGCCGATAATTCCGCAAGCTATACTCACCAAGACGCCTGCTAAAAGGGCGTTACGCATAAACCCGTAGGACCAAAGGGTAGTTAGAAATTGGATCATTGTTGTTCCTCCTGCAATTGGTCATGCTCCGCCAAAACGCGATGCGGTACACCATGGGCGATAAGATCCACCGGGCAGCCATAAACTGAACCCAAGATTTCCGATGTAATTTCCTTTGCGCCATGATAAAATAGGCGGCGATTAACGCAGCCGATGGTCTTCACATAAGATGAAATCGCCATTACATCATGGGAGATGAGCAGGATCGCAACGTGTGTGTTGAGCTCCCTGAGCAATTGGTAAATATGGGTTGTTGCTTGTGGGTCTACGCTGGCTGTGGGTTCGTCTAAGATTAATATTTGCGGCTCTACAGCCAGCGCCCTGGCAATATACATACGTTGGCGCTGCCCCCCAGAGAGTTCGTTAATGGTGCGCTTACGGAGGTCCAAAATGTCCATCTGGCGCAAGGCTTCTTCCACCTTGAGTTTATCCTGGTCATCCATACGCAGCCGGGAGAGGCCTGGTTTGAGCCTGCCCATACTGACCACATCCCAAACACAGATTGGAAAATCCTTATCATAGATTTGAAACTGCGGCACATAACCAATCACCTGGCGTCCAACTTCGGGGGGTTGGCCCATCACGCTCACATATCCTTTACGCGGCTTCACCAAACCCAATATAACCTTGATAAGCGTGGTTTTTCCGCCGCCATTGGGGCCAATCAAGCCAACGAAGTCGTCACGGTAGAGGGTGAAAGTGACATCTTCGAGAACACTATCGGCTTCGTAGCTAGCCCAGACGTGCTCGAGGGAAATCACAGGTTCG
>DICP01000075.1:13553-26421 GCA_002417685.1 Candidatus Mesolinea sp. UBA5823 | reverse complement strand
TATACGGTGCTTCAGTTTCCATCCCCAAGTCCACTCCTGAACGCGAATTGGCTGCATGGCTGTTCATTAAGTACTACACCAGCCCCGATGTGAATGCACTATGGGCGAAAGCTTCCGGTTACTTCCCGGTGCGCCAGAGCGTAGCTGCACAATTCCAGGATGTCTTCGAGGCTGATCCGGTCTACAAAGCAGCTTTTGACTTGCTGCCTTATGGCAAATTCGAACCGCCAGTTCCTGGTTATGACTTTGTCCGCGAAGATGTGATTAATATGGTCATGGCTAGCATCGTGGACGACCCGACTGCAGATGTAAAAGCACTTTTGGATGACGCTAATGCTCGCGCCAATCAGATCTTGGAAGAGCAAATGTCTCAAATTCCGCAGTAATAAAAAATCTTAGAACATTGTAAAAAACACCCCCTCGATTAACCGAGGGGGTGTTTTTATGCTATACTATTGTTACCGGGGATGCCAGGTTTCGACGGGAGAGGCTGATTCCGGATTGCGAGCCGAGAGGTACCGACCTCGTAAAATCAGTACAAAGATTAAGTGCCAACAGCACAAACTACGCAACTCTTCCTGTCGCTGCATAAGCGATCCGAAGGGAAGCTGATCTCCTAAGAGAGATCACGTCTCCTGGGGCCGTTTTCCTGGCCGGTTTCAGGGTAGACGTCAGAAAGTCAGGATGCAGCTCACTAAGCCGCGGAGTGAGCCTAAGCGGGCTTTAGGGTCCGAGCGGCTAATCTGCTGGTAGTTTGGTCGGTTAACCTACTAGCAGATGAACGAGAACAACCGACTACGCTCGTAGAGATCCGAGGATCTAATCTTTCGGACGCGGGTTCGATTCCCGCCATCTCCACCTAATGATGGTCATTGTTTTGTCGCTTATATTTGGATCAACCATTAACTTGATCCATAAAAGGAGAAAACTATGGCAAGCACAATGACGAGTTCTTCCGAAAAACAGCAGCGGAAAAGAAGGGCTAAGCCGGGCAGCATGGGCGAAGGGGATTACTATCGCATCGAGCTAAGACCTTCTTCTGATTTCACTTTCTTCCGCAACCACGATTTAGGTGATAAGGGTCACCTTATCCGCGTGGCTGGCAAACGTACCAGTGGATCTTGGGACACCGTTGCATGGTTGGTAAGTAAAGAGGATGCCCACATTGAAGGCGAAACTCTCATTGGAGATAGCGAAGATGCAAAGCAGCTTATCGAGAGCTTAGGTACCAAACCAAAACATGTCAAAGGCGATATCTTCGCAGCGAAGGATCGACCCAATATCCCCGAGAAGAAAAAACCGACCGAGGCTCAGAAGAAAGCCTGGGCGGAGAATATCAAGAAAGCGCAAGCTGCTCGCTGGGCAAATAAGAAAAAGTAAAGGTTCAAGCTCATCACTCCCCAAGAAAGGGAAGATTGAAGGTTGCAAGCAGCCCTTTTTATGGAAACGGATATCTAAAGTGCGCTAGCCAGCGCTTTGCTTATAAATGAGTTCCTTAAGCTGATTTTCATCCAGGATTGGGACTCCCAACTCTACGGCTTTGATGTATTTAGAACCTGGTTCTGCACCTAAGACGAGGTAACTCGTCTTGCGGCTAACGGAATCGGTCACTTTGCCGCCATTTTCTTCGATCATGCGGGTAGCTTCTTCGCGGGTGAGGGTTGGAAGTGTGCCGGTGATTACAAAAGTTAGTCCAGCTAACGGTTTACTCTTTAGCTGCTCAGATTCTTCAGCTTCAACTGGCCAAACGCCATTTTGTTTTAACTTCTCTAAAAGTTCGCGATTATGGGGTTGTTGAAACCACCCTACGATAGACTGGGCGATGTTGGGCCCGATGCCCTCCAGCGTTTCCAGCTGGCTGGCATCCGCTTGGCTGAGGTTATCTAAGCTATGGAATGTGCTGGCAAGTTTACGTGCTGCTACCTCTCCAACACCATGAATGCCAAGACCAATAATTAAACGCTCGAGAGGCTGCTGTTTGGAGGCTTGGATGGCTTGTAATAAGTTTTCTGCTTTTTTCTCCCCGAATTTTTCCAGCTTCAGGAGATCTTCTTTTTTCAAGGTGTATAAGTCGGCTGCGGAGTGAATCAAGCCGGCATCAATGAGCTGGGCAATGATTTGGGGTCCTAAGCCGTTGATATCCATAGCGCCGCGTGAGGCAAAATTTTCGATATTACGGGCTAATTGGGCAGGGCAGCTGCTGTTGACGCAGTAATAAGCCACCTCTCCGGGTTCTTTTTGGATCTTTGAGCCGCATGAAGGGCAACTCGTAGGCATCTGAAAGGGTTTTTCATTTCCAGTACGTTTTTCTGGCAGCGGACCAAGGATGTAAGGGATCACCTCACCAGCGCGTTTAACAAGCACTTGGTCCCCGATGCGGATATCTTTCTCGCGGATAAAGTCAAAATTGTGCAACGTGGCTTGTTTTACAATCACACCGCCGATATTGACCGGTTTAAGGATGGCTAATGGCGTGAGCACACCTGTGCGCCCAACGTTGACCTGAATATCCAGGAGCGTTGTTTCGACTTCTGTGCCGGGGTATTTAAATGCAATCGCTCCGCGGGGATCTTTGCCAACATAACCCAAACGCTGGGCTAGAGCTAAGTCGTTAATCTTGATTACCACGCCATCTGCGTCGTAGGGCCACTCAAGCCGTGCTGTTGCTTGCTGTTCGCAGATATTGATTGCTTCTTCGATGGTTTTTGCATACCAGCGCAATGGGTTTACAGGGAAGCCTAAAGCCTCAAGGTATTCCAAGGTTTCTCGCTGGGTAGCTGGGGGTGTATCGCTGGAGATAAGGATTTGATAAAGATATATCTTAAGCGGGCGCTGTGCAGTAATTTTTGGATCAAGCTGCCGTAAGGAACCAGCAGCAGTATTGCGGGGGTTGAGGTAGGTCTTTTCACCACGCTGGGCAAGCTCAGCATTGAGGCGCTCGAAATCCTTTTTGAAAATAATTGCCTCGCCCCGCACCACCAGCTGCTCTGGCGGCTTAATATCCCCTCTGATGGGAATGCGCAAAGGAATCGACGGAATAGTTTTTAGATTTTCGGTGATATCTTCGCCTACGAAGCCATCGCCACGCGTTGCCCCTAAGACGAATAAGCCGTTTTCGTAGTGTAAAACAACTGTAAGCCCATCCAGTTTTGGTTCGAGCACATAATCGGCATTGGCAACCGCAGGATCGATTTTGAGGATACGCTCATACCAATCCAAGATGTCTTGTCTGCCAAAACCATTCGCCAAGCTGAGCACGGGTACCGGATGCTGCACCTTGCGGAATTTATCCAAGGGAGCGCCTCCAGTGCGTTTTGTAGGGGAATCGGGGGTAATGAGTTCTGGATAGGCTGCCTCTAATTCTTTGAGTTTGTTCATCAGCTGGTCAAATTCATAATCGCTGATAATGGGAGAGTCGAGTGTGTGGTAAAGGTAGTTGTGATAATTTATTTGTTGACGGAGTTCTTCAATTTGCTTGCGCACGTCTGGATCACTCATACTTTACCTCTGAAAGTTAAAAAAGCACTATATCCTAACGCCAGCCCATCTTCACAATGTTCCCGGTGAGATTCGAACTCACATGACCGGCTCCGGGGGCCGATGCCTTATCCATTAGGCCACGGGAACAGCGATTTTCATTATACCTAATTATCAGTCAGTTGGCACCGCAAGGTTCACTTTAGTCGGGCTAACATTTGAGGATACTCGCTCATCATTTTGGGATGCTTCTGAATGGGACCAGGGAATATACGCTCGGTAACCGGGATGATATGAATATGCATGTGGAAAACGGATTGTAAAGCTTGCCGGCCGTTGTTGTTGAGCAAATGAATGTTTTGGATGCCAAGCTTTTCACGGTAGAGCAAGCAAACCTGTTGCGTGGTTGCAATGATTTCTTTCAATATATCTGGCGGGACATCAAAGATATTTTCATAATGTCTTTTAGGCAAGACCAAGGTATGGTACGCTGTAATGGGTTCCAAATCTAATATAGCTATCGCCAGCTCGTTTTCCCAAACTTTCCATGAAGGCAATTCTCCGCGCACAATTTTACAAAACACACAATCATCCATAAATCCTCCAATAGAAATTAGGAATAATACAAACCGATCCGTTGAATATCATACTGCTCTGTCGTTAAGTCAAGCAGTGCAAGCAACTCATCCGGTCGTGCACTGGCTTCCGGACTGGAGCTCAGGCGCAAGTACAATTTATCCTCTTCCCAATGCAGTGCCTCAACCAGCGGCTTGAGGTCAACCTGTTTATTTCTGCGGGTCACTATCAGGTTTGGCTTATTAAGCAAATCCTCCAAATTCGCATTCACGGCTGAAACATCGATCTCCGCTTTGAAGCTCACCTCGTATTCTGCTGACTTTAGGCTGGCTTGCAGGCTGGGTAAATCATTGGGTACTTCTGTGACGGAAATAATGCGGATGCCAGTTGGCAAGGCTGCGTTGAGCTGCTCTTGGATTAAAGGAGGTTCTACGGGCTGCTCGAGCCAGAAATCCATCATTTCTGCTGTAGATGTGAACCCCAAAGGCAAGGCACCAGCAAGGTTTAGGCGCACTTTGGGGCTAAAGCCTTGGCTGTATCGCAGTGGTAAGGCAGAGCGTCGCAAGGCGCGTTCAAATAGCTGCTGCAGGTCCAGATGACCAATGAAACGCATGTCTCCATTCTTAGAAAAGACTGCGCGATAGCGAAATTTGCTCTCACTCATTTAGGGGCACCCCCAGTAGACTTCCTCTTGGGCTGGGCGAATGCTTTCGAAACAGTCCAGAATGCCGCAGTTGTAACACCTATTGCGGCAATCCTCACGGGTACGTTCTGCTTGGCTGAGGCGCAAATCAGTGAGCAGGAAATGCTTGCTTACACCTGTCGAGATATGATCCCAAGGGAGTACTTCATCTAACGAGCGTTGACGCAGCGTGTAGAAATCCGATTCAAGACCTACTCGGGCAAAGGCATTTTGCCAAGCTTGTAGGTTGAGGAGCTCGGACCAAGCATCGAATTTCGCACCATTGCGCCAAGCCTGCAAAATCACTGCACCCAAGCGCCGGTCGCCGCGGGAGAGCCAGCTCTCTACCTGGGACACCTCTGGCAGATTGTAAGTCATCTTCAGATGTGCCTGGCGTGCACCTCGTTTGAGTAAGTCCATCTTGGTCTGGATATTTTCAGGGGTGTCCATGGGATACCATTGAAAAGGTGTGTGAGCTTTGGGGATGAATGTGCTAATTCCTAAGTGTATATGAACGCGATGGCCGGCAATTGACCTTCCAATTTTGTAGACTTTGCTACCCAGTTCTAGAATGGCTTGCACATCTTCCATCGTTTCTGTAGGCAAGCCAATCATAAAGTACATTTTAAGGTTGAGCCAGCCGTGTTCAAAGATTGTTCGCGCAGTCTCCAGCAGCACATCTTCATCCAGCGGCTTGTTGATTACGGCACGCAAGCGCTCTGTGGCAGCCTCCGGCGCAATCGTAAAGCCACCCCCTGGGCTAAGTTCCTTGAGCTCATCCATTAATTCCACGGAGAAGGAAGCGATACGTAAGGAAGGTAAGCTGACCCTGACCTGAGCGTCCTTAAATTCGCGATATATTTTTTGCGTTAAAGGAAGGATTTGCGTATAGTCCGATGAAGAGAGCGAAAGGATGCCAACCTCGTCATGCCCAGTTGCCGCCAAGCCTTCCTTTATAGCTGTGATAATCTCCTCAACACTGCGCTCGCGCACTGGTCGATTAACCATGCCGGCATGGCAAAAGCGGCAACCCCGTGTGCAGCCACGCATAATCTCAACAGATAAGCGGTCGTGCACGGTTTGCACATTGGGGACGATAAAATGCGTCAAGGGCTGTGGAAGTTTGGGCATAATGCGCTTGACCACAAGGGAGCTCGCGTGGTTACTGTGTGGTATTACGGCTTGGAGAGTGCCATCTGGGTTGTAACTAACTGTATAAAGGCTGGGAACGTAGACCCCAGGGACTTTCGCTAAGGCAGCTAATAAATCTTCACGTGCCGTACCGGATCGTTTCCAAGCTTGGTATATGTGTGTGATTTCTAAAATCACTTCTTCGCCTTCGCCAATTGCAAATGCGTCAATGAAATCTGCCATTGGCTCGGGGTTATAGCATGCTTGTCCGCCGGCGATAATGAGCGGGTCTGTTGCGCCGCGTTGGTTCGAAAGGAGTGGAATACCAGCTAAATCTAAAATATTAAGAACATTCGTATAGATTTGCTCATACGGCAGCGTGATGCCGAGAATATCAAACTCGCTTAGAGGCGTTTTGGATTCAAGAGAAAAAAGCGGTAGATTATGCTCACGTAATTGGGTTTCCATATCAATCCAAGGAGCATAAGCGCGCTCTGCTAAAATGTCAGGCTGTCGGTTGAGGATGTCATAGAGAATGGCTAAGCCTAAGTTGCTTTGGCCTATGTCGTAAATATCCGGGAAGACTAACGCCACATGGGTTTCTACTGACCCCCAAGGCTTCATGACCTGATTAAATTCCCCGCCAACATAGCGACCGGGTTTTTCCACGCGATATAAGAGGCTTTCAAGTTCTGTCTGCAGTGTCAAATAATTATCCTCAGTTATTAAGATATTTGAAAGGGTTCACCTGAACGAACCGGATTGACCAGACTTCCGATTCCATCGATGAAGATCGAGACAACATCGCCATCATTCAGGCTGCCTACGCCGGCTGGCGTGCCTGTAAGGATAATATCACCTGGCATCAAGGTCATCACAGAGGATGCATAAAGCACAAGCTGCTCGATGGTGAATATCATATCTCGCGTGGAAGCCATCTGCCGTAAGGTTTCATTCACTCGGCAGGTTATCAGCGCATCCGAAGGGTCGAACTCCGTTTCAATCCACGGCCCAAGGGGGCAAAATGTGTCAAAGCCTTTGGCTCGGGTCCATTGCCCATCGCGTTGCTGCAAGTCACGTGCGGTTACATCATTGGCAACTGTATAGCCAAAAATCGCTTCTTGAACCTCATCAGCTTGCAGCCAACGTGATTTCTTCTTGATCACAACAGCTAATTCTGCCTCATGTTCCACTTGTTGGGATTGCGGCGGGAGGATGATTGCCTCGCCAATGGGTAAAAGAGAAGAAGGAGGCTTGAGGAAAAGTAAGGGGACCTCTGGTATGGGTGCGTTCATCTCCTGGGCATGCTCAAAGAAGTTGCGGCCGACCGCTAATATCTTGCTGGGTTGGCAGGGAACCAATAACTTTACTTGGGAAAGCGAGAATTCCGGTTCAAAACGCCGAAATTCGCCAAAAGGATCACCTTGGATGCGGCCGACTTTATCTTCATAAATCCAGCCATATTCTGGGGGTGTGTATTTTGTTTCGAAGCGAATGATCTTCATAATTAGTGTATAATTATAACGTTCGGGCGGATAGCTCAGTTGGTTAGAGCGCATCTTTTACACAGATGAGGCCGCAGGTTCGAGTCCTGTTCTGCCCATTTTGTATTTAAACGAGAGATAGCCTTTGCTTTAATTTAAACCTTTCTGGTTGAATACACCTCAAAATTATATCAACCCGAAGTCGAGAAAAGCTCTCAAAGTGAATACCATCTTTAGATATCAAGAAATTTCGTCTTCAAAAATAACTTCTTCAGGTTCGGCTGCTAATTCCAAATAATGAGCTTCAATGAAAGCCTGATCGTCTTCCGGAGGCTGTGTGCCACGGTTGCAATATGAACGATAGCGGCAATATTGACAACGCTGAATATCTTCAGTTTTATGAAAATCCGCTGGGGATAAGCGGTTAATCTTTTGCATCAATGCGAGGATATAAGCCTGATCCTCAACTAAGGTTTGCGCGGTGCTTTTAAAGATATATGGGCGTTCAGGCTGAGCGGCTTCCCAATATACCATGCGGAGTTCTGTAAATGGCTGATTAATTTCATCGAGGTGCAGTGCTAAAACCAGTGGAAAAACGCGGCTCTGCATCTGTCCGGCTAACCAGGTTTTACGGGGTTGTCTGCGGGAAGTCTTCCAATCATAAATCGTAAAATGCCCGCTATCACACTGAAGCAAGTCGTACTTAGCAGTAAGTTCTTGGCCGCCTAAGGTAACACCGAGGGTATATTCAGGAAACAGCTCACCAGGCAAGGTTTGAGGGAAAGTAGTGGTAAATGTTTCAAACCAGGTAGCAACTCGTGTGTCTGGGTCGTTTTTTGCCATCTGGGAGAGTTTTGGCAGCGATACGCCTAAGAACAGCTGATGTACCAGCTGATGAAAGCGCGCCCCAGCTAAGCGATCGGCTTCGAACTGCAGCAAATCACGCGCTTGAGCGGCTGGCCACTGAAAATGCAGCACATAATGCAAGTAAAACTGATATGGGCAATTGAGGAATGATTGCAAGTTAGATTGGGTGAAAACGAACGGTAAGGGTAAAATATGCGCCACTTTAACCTCCTAAATTCATACGGTTACGGAGCGCACTGCAAACGAGTGCTTCTTTGTTGTTTTTTAATCTCCCTGTGTTATAAGAAACAGTCAAAGAGCGGCGCGCACGCGTAATGCCCACGTAAAACAAGCGCAGGCGTTCACGAATAACTTCATTGCGGTCGTCAGGCGAATATGTGCCCAGGCGGAAATCGATGATGGGAAATCCTTCGGCTAAATTTTTCAATTGGGCTAAGGCTTCAGCTTGCAAATTGAGATTATCCCTAAGGTAATAAGTTTCAGCGCGGTATGCTTCTCCTTCTTCGCCGGAGGGGTAGTCATAGTTATTTGCTGAGCTTAGAAAGACTTTATCCCATTCCAAACCTTTGGCTTTATGCATCGTTGCCACAACCACTTGTCCTTTGTGTGCCTGCGGGTCAAAACCTTCGGCATCGTTGCTTAGATTCTCGAAGCGGCGCAAGTTTTTGGAGATGTCCACGAGCTCGGAGTTTAGGTCTTCCAAAGACCATTCCGGATGCATGTCTTGCAAATTGCGAATAAGGAGAGCAATTTTGTGTGTGGTCGCCAGTTCCACCGCATCAAGCTCCAGATCTTGAGCAACAGCCAGAATGAGCTGATCGGGTGTGAGGAGAGCAGCTTGATGCCACCTACGGACAACCTCACGGAAAGCAGCCAAGTCTGTAAGCATTTCATCGGAATGCTGCCCCTTTAGGTTCTCGAGCCATTCCACACCTTCTTGAGGGTAAAGGTAGTTCTCAAGGGCTGGGCAGCCCTGAATAAGGCGTGCACCAGCTTCAATTTGATCCCATGCCGCTTGGTCTTCGCGAAATTTGCGCTTCCACACTTTGAATGTAACTGCTAGCTTCTTGGGGTTATCCGGGTTGAGCAGACTTTCGAAAATATTAGCAATCGCCCCTGCTGAAAGGCGGGTAGGATCTGGCAGGTTCATCAAGCTATCCACAACAGGGATATTGGCATTGCGTAAAGCATCTGCGATTTTAGCAACGCGATCATTGAGAAAAGCCAAAACGACTACGGTACTTTCTGGGTTTTTTTCCAACCAAGCTTGCACACGCTCGACGAGGAAGTCCAGCTCTGCTTGATCGGACATTTGCCAGTTGACAAATTCAACCGCACCGGGTTCGTCCGGTGGGTTTGGTTGAGGGTCGCCAGGTTTGGTTGGCTGGATGTACGGAGGGGTGAGGGCATCGCGTACTTCACGGTTTGGATGTTCATATTGCACCCAATCAATCATGCTATTGGCTAAGTCGATAATGCTTTGGCAGGAGCGGCCGGATTCGGGCAGGTCTTCTTTGCGCACATCCGGCTCTGCTAAGAAACGTTTGAGTAAGTTGGGGTTAGCAGTGGTAAAACTGGCATAAATCGCCTGATTAGGGTCACCCACGCGCACCCAGTTGCCATCCGTGCCCACGAGCTGGCGCAAGATTTTTTCCTGGAGCACACTCGAGTCTTGGGCTTCATCCTCAAGGATATAAGGCCAACGGTGACGCAAGAGAGCGACCAGATCCGGGTCGTTTTCTAAGCACTGATAAGCCAGCCAAATCAGGTCATCGAAGTCGATTGCTCCGCGGTAGTTCAAGGCGGCTTCATAGTCCTGATAGAGTGCTAAACCCATCTGAAGCAGCGAGGTATCCACCGGGTAATCTCTAAGCCTATTGGTAATTTCGGCGGGTGTAAGGCGCAGGTCTTTGGCGGTGCGGATAAAAGCTAAGCCAACAGACTTGACCAAACCTGGAATGTTTTCAGCTGCTTTTTGAGTAGGCTCATGAGTATCTAGGGAAATATAGCCGGGTGCGAGCAGATCATCAAAAAAGTGAGGATTAAGCTTCAGCCAAGCATCGACTGTATGCGTCAATATCGCGTCTGCTTCATTTTGATCCAGGATTTGGTAGTCATTGGTGAGGCCGGCTAGTTCGGGCCTCTGGTGGATGATGTCATTCGCTAAGCCATGCAACGTCCGCACGTGATAACCCAGCCCGGAAAGCACCCCGGATTGGCGCAGGAGCTGCCCGATGCGGGTAGAAAAGTTATCCGCCGCTGAGTTGGAGAAAGTTACCACTAAAACTTCTTGGTCGGGCTGAAGTTCAGCCGTGCTGATTAGCTTTGCAGCTAAGCGGGAAAGCGTCCAAGTCTTACCACTGCCCGGAACGGCAGAAATGCCCATCTTCCCGCCGATATAACTCAGAATGCGGGCTTGTGACTCGCGTAATACCTCAGGCATTCCCGCTCTCCTTAAGCGCTTGACGTAACAAACTTTGCAAGTGCAAGAGCAGCAAGCCCTTTTCTTCCTGGCCGGCTTGGTTATACTCACTCAGCCCGAGGATGATACCTTTGCGGCAGCGCGAAAGTAAACCCGAAAGAATCATCTCCAAATTGGCGTTGCTCACACGGCTTTCTTCCTCCGAAGTCCATTTTTTGCCTTCAGGCCAAGCGCGGTTGAGTACATAAGGGTGCGTCAGCGGCTGCTCGAGGCGCTCATACCAGCCCGAGCTGCCCACACTCAGCCAAACCTGATAGACCACGCTCTGACCGGAAACCAAAAAAGTCAACGCTGGTGCGATGAGCACACTGTCTGGGTCTTCATTTTGCCAAGTGCTAAGGTATTGCGCTGAAATTACGCCATCCAACAAAGTGCGCACATAGTCGAGACTAAGCTGGTTGCTATCGCGCACCGTTTGCATATTGACCGACAAACGGAACTTCCGATAGGACTCGATCAGGTTGTGGGTTGATTGACCAGCTGAGATATTTTGATGAAATCCGAAACCCGGCTGGCTAAGCACCTCACCGAAAAGCTGACTGACGAAGATATCCAGCGGGAGCTGTGGATCAACTTGGCGGAGCCATAAACGTAATTGTTCGTAACGGCTGCCAAACTTAGGCGTGATGCGGGTTTGCATTGCCTCCGGTAAGCCATCAAACGGTTTAAGCAAGTCGGTGGAGGTGGCAAAATCTACCAGTTTATCGACCATTAATCGTGCCCGCACCATGTCTAAGCCGTCGATCGCCGTTGTTAGGCAGTTCGTGAGCTGGGTTTTAGCCAAGGGCAGATGCCATTCTGGATGTATAAGCTCGGCAAGCGTGATGAAACACTGTATAACCGCATCTTCGATGAGGGGAATGGAAGGTCGAAAAATGCGTGCACGAATCCTCCGCTGGCTAAGCGCCTGTTGCATCGCAAAGCCAGAGGAACTGTTTACGAAAGGTGCTAAGATCGCAATCTGACCCGGTTTGGTACCTGATGCGACTAATTCTTGGATTTGGGTAGCGACGTCGGCAAGCATTTGCTGGTAAAAACGCAGTGGATGCTCGGGAATGTGCAGCACTTTGGTCAGTGTTGCATAATCGAGGGGTGGGTAGACCGAGGATTTTTCTGGCGTAACCAGATAGTTACGCAGGCGTGCCACTTCCTGGCTTGCGGTAAAACTTTGGGTGAGCTCACGTGTATGTTGGGCTTGTTCATACAACCGCCAGGCAGAATGCGGGTCTGCACCTAGAAAGACGCGATAACCAGCTTGATCATCATAAACTATTAGAGCGCTCTTGAAGCTCGGCAACCATTCTAGGAGAATATCATGGACATAAGGTGGATCTTCTTCGCAATTGTCATAAATCAGATGCGCAAACTGGCTGGTGAGATAGCGCCGGCAGAGAGGATCCTGCCATACAAACTCTCGAAACAACTGCACTTGGAGCGAAAAATCCAGCAGGTTATTTTCTAAGCAAAAACTGCGGAAGGCATTCACAGCTACTTGTAGATCGGCATAAACATTGAGCTGGCTGCTCTCGCCTACCCAGGCTGCGGAGAGCTTAGCTCCAATTTCGGTGTAAGGAAAGCCGACCACAGCAGATTTATTGAGGTTATCCAGTACTTGGCTATATAGGCGGTGGCGTGTGATGCTCACTGAACTAAATGCCCCCCGGTCCAGCATCGGATCAATTAACTTACCCAGATAAAACTGAGCGGTTTCCAGGGTGAGAAACTGCGGCGGGCGGTAAGGAAAATGAAAGCCGGCTCGCTCACTGTAAAGCGGCCAAAACAGCGCTACCATCCGCTGTGCGATGGTATTCATCGTAGCGAAATTCACAGAATAAGATTTGAAACCTTCAGCTTGCTCGAGCAGCTTACGGTAAGGGAAGGCTAAAGAGCGCTGCGGGGTGAGCACTAAGATCGGTTCATCCGGTGCCTCTCGCAGGAGCTGCAGCATACGTTTTCCCGCCAGAGTGGTTTTGCCGGTGCCCGCCAAGCCATGCAAGAACAGGGTTTGATCAAAAGGCAGGGCTAAAAATTGTTTCTGTTCGGCTGAGAGTTGCATCAGATTAATAGACCTTTTGGGTAAACGCACTTGGAAGCCAAACCCAGAATTGACGCCATGCTAAATTTCCTGTGCATGCGTTTATTATAAGCCTTGCAGCCTTCAAATTTTTT
>DICP01000075.1:10506-13543 GCA_002417685.1 Candidatus Mesolinea sp. UBA5823 | reverse complement strand
CACCACAAGAAATGGAGAAACATGAACTCATCCTTGCGTCCTTTTTTTGAACCCACCGGCATAGCCATCATTGGCGCTTCCACCAAGCCTAACAAATTGAGCTATGGCATTCTCGAAAACCTAGTTAAAGGCGGTTTTCAGGGCGGCATTTATCCGGTCAACCCCAAAGGCGGGGAGATTTTAGGTGTGCCAGTTTATGCACATGTAAAAGATGTGCCCGATCCGGTTGATTTGGCGATCATCGTTCTGCCAGTTGAAATGACGCTGACCACCTTACAGGAATGTGCTGACCGTGGTATTCGAAACGCCGTAATTATTACCAGCGGATTCAAAGAAGTGGGCGGCGCTGGTGCGGCACTGGAAAATCAGGTGCTCAGCTTCGCACGCGAACATGGCATGCGCATTATCGGGCCAAACTGTGTGGGGGTGATGAATATGAAAACTGGAATGAATGCCACATTCATTAAAGGGATGCCAGAAAAGGGTCCGATTGCCTTTATCTCCCAATCCGGTGCCATTTTTGGGGGAGTGGTGGACCTAATCATTGAATCTAAAGTTGGATTTTCGCGCTTTGCCAGCATGGGGAATGAAATGGACGTCTCCGAAGCTGAAATGATTGAATACTTTGGGGAAGATCCAGAAGTCGGTGTGATTGCAGTTTATTTAGAGGGAGCACAAAACGGACCGCGATTTATGGAGGCGGCTCGCAAAATATCAAAGAAAAAACCAATTGTCTTGCTCAAGGCAGGGAAGAGCAACGCTGGTGCACAAGCGGTCAGTTCGCACACTGGCTCATTGGCAGGCGAATATACCGCGTATCAGGCTGTTTTTGAGCAAACCGGTGTGATCGAGGTTCAAACCTTAGACGCATTGATAAACACTGCATGGGCGCTGGGTGTGCAACCCTTGCCGGCAGGGAATAATGTCGCAATTGCGACTAACGCTGGAGGCGCAGCTGCTTTGCTGGCAGATGAGCTGGCAAAAAATGGTTACACGCTGGCGCGAATTAGTCCGGAAATCCAGGCAGAATTGCGCACGAGGCTCAACCCGAGTGCGCAAGTGGCAAACCCCGTTGATATGCTTGGGCAGGCAGAACCGCAGGATTATGCCTGGAGTCTTGCCAATCTAATCAAAGAGCCAGCAGTGGATGTGCTCGTGCCGATTTTGGTACCCCAAGCATTGGTTGATACCTTGGGTGTGGCTAAAGCCTGGGTGGAAGCTGCCCAGCAGACTGAGAAAACTATGCTCACGTGCTTAGTTGGCGAGCGCAGCACCCGCGAAGCAAATGCCTTTTTGAATGCCTCCGGGGTACCGGTCTTCCGCTTTCCAGAACAAATTGGCACAGTACTCGGTGGCATGCGCAAATTTGCCAGATTCCGTGAGCGTCCGCCATTTACCCCAGTCAAAGTTGAGGATATTGATGCCGAAACGGCTAAAGTGGTTTTGCATCAAGCCCTAGGTAAGGTTGCTCTGGGTGAATTTGAGACCCGGCAGCTGCTAGAAGCTTACGGCATTGCAAATGTACCTGGGGGATTGGCAAAGGAGGAAGCCGAAGCCATCCAAATTGCCGAGCAAATTGGCTATCCCGTTGTGATCAAAATTGCGGCTGAAGAGATACTACACAAATCGGAAGCTGGCGGAATAAGGCTGAACCTGAGAAATGCTGAAGAATTGCGCGTAGCTTATCAGGAGATGCTCTCGCATATTACCCAGCAATTCCCTGAAGCACAGGTAATCGGGGTAATGGTAGAGAAGATGGCGCCCAAAGGGCAAGAAGTGATCGTTGGTATGCGCCGGGATGCGACCTTCGGGCCGATGCTCATGTTTGGCATGGGAGGGGTGCTCGTGGAGCAGATTAAGGATATCAGCTTCAAGGTGGCGCCGATTTCGGAGGAAGATATCGATGACATGCTCGCGAGTACGATTGCCGGCAAGTTGCTGGCGGGATATCGCGGTGCTGCTAAAGGAGATATCGCCGCAGTGAAGGATGTGATCGCGCGCCTAAGCCAGTTAGCGTTGGACTTCCCGGAGATAGCTGAGGTTGAGATCAATCCGCTGATTGTCTACCCGGAAGGGCAAGGAGCACTAGCGCTGGATAGCCGAGCCATTCTGAAGCACTGAGAATGCGTTAAAAAGAAAAAGCCAACGAAGGGATTCGAACCCTTGACCGGGCGCTTACGAAGCGTCTGCTCTACCGGCTGAGCTACGTTGGCGTGTCTAAAATTATACCAGAGGTGTGTCCAAAAGCGTCAAGATTTTATACTGCTAGAACCAAATCACTTTTGTCATTTAGAGAGGGCGCTCCTTGCCCGACGAAGCAATCTTTTCTAACGTGGCAGAAGATTGCCTCGCCCCTCTGGGGTTCGCCCCTACGGAGCTTGCAATGAAAAAATGGCCTTGTTCTTGCAGGGTACCCTATGGGTAGGCTGCGCTCTCAATAGACCGGCGAGAACGATGTACAAGCAATGCGGTCAAAATTTATTCGGGATTGAATCGGTTTCTTTAGGATTTTTCATCATGCTTGCCCGCTTGATGACATCTTGTCCATACTTCTCTTTGAGCTGATCGATGGCGCTAGCGAGTTTTTCCTTTTCATCTTTATTTTCATCCCACAGGCTAAGCTGACGGTAAGGCGGGTTTAAACGGCTGACGCCAATGCCAATCAAACGTACTGCGCGCGTGGGAATAATATTTGCCTCAAATAATTTTTCGGCGGCTGCATAGATTTCGTCATCAAGGTTTGTTGGTTGAGGTAAAACGGTTTGGCGCGTTAAGGTTTCGAAGTTACTATAGCGCAGCTTGATTTGAACAACGCTGCCAGCAAAGCCAGCTTGGCGCAGACGATACCCGACCTTATCTGCTAATGCACGCAATGTTTGTCTTAGCACTTCGCTATCAGTTGTATCTTTTGTGAATGTAACTTCGTTGCTGACGGACTTGACCTCACGCTCGGAGTGGACTGGCGAAGGGTCTATACCTAAAGAGCGGGCATGCATTTCCTGAGCATTGTTGCCAAAATAAGCTTCCAATTCTGCAA
>DICP01000075.1:2460-10429 GCA_002417685.1 Candidatus Mesolinea sp. UBA5823 | reverse complement strand
ACGAGTTTATTGGTTGCCACGCCAAGCGAGCAGGGAAGATGCACCTCGTGATCCACACGCTCCTGAATCTCTCGGGCAATCACCCCAGCCGGCTTTGGCAAGTCGCTCACATCTAAAAAGGCTTCATCAATGGAAACTTGCTGAAAGAGGGGCGTATACGAGCGCAAAATATCCATGACTTTGTTGGAGTACTCACCATAGAGCCCATGCCGATGATGGATGACGATTAGCTCAGGGCAGAGGGAAAGCGCTCGCGCCATAGGCATAGCAGAATGCACGCCAAATTTGCGCGCGGCATAAGAGCAGGAAGAAACCACGCCACGTCCTTGTGGATTGCCCCCAACTGCAAATGGCTTGCCTTTCAGCTTTGGATCAAGTAGCTCTTCAACCGAGCAGAAAAATGCATCCAAATCGAGGTGCAGAATCTTGCGTTCCATGTAACTCACAAAGTGGCACGCTGCCGCTTAGCCGAGGTATTTTAAATATCCAGGTTGCGGACTTCTTTAGCGTGCGTCTGAATAAAACGCCGGCGCGGGGGCACCTGGCTGCCCATAAGCATATCGAAGGTTCGGTCAGCTTCAGCTGCGTCCTCGATGGTCACTTGTAGGAGCGTGCGGTTTTCTGGGTTCATGGTCGTTTCCCAAAGCTGCTCTGGATTCATTTCACCTAAACCTTTGTAGCGTGAAATGCTGACTTTATTCATGCCTCCCAGTTTAGCCACCAACTCGTCTTTCTCTGTATCTGAATAGGCATAATAAATTTGATTTCGTGAAGAAATCCGATAAAGTGGCGGTTGGGCAATAAAAAGGTGGCCTTCTTCAATGAGTGGCTGCATATAGCGGAAGAAAAAGGTAAGCAGCAACGTCCGGATGTGAGCCCCATCCACGTCTGCATCAGTCATGATGATGATGCGGTTGTAACGCAGCCCAGAGATATCAAACGTATCGCCAACGCTTGTACCGAGTGCAGAGATTAAAGATTTCACCTCACGATTATCGAGGATTTTATCGAGACGAGCGCGCTCCGTATTAAGGATTTTCCCACGCAGCGGCAAAATGGCTTGGAAATGCCGGTCACGGCCCTGCTTAGCGGAACCACCTGCCGAATCACCCTCGACGATGTAGAGTTCAGTTTTAGAGGGATCACGTTCAGAGCAATCGGCTAACTTGCCGGGTAAGGTCATTGATTCGAGTGCGGATTTGCGGATTACAAGATCGCGCGCTTTCTTGGCAGCGTCGCGGGCGCGTGCGGAAGTCAGACATTTTTGAATGATTGCTTTGCCAGCTGCTGGGTTCTCTTCCAGAAAAGTTGAGAAGGTATCTCCAACAACTTGTTGCACGTAGGTTTGCACCTCCGGGTTCATCAGCTTGACTTTAGTCTGGCTTTCGAATTGCGGATCGGGATGCTTGATGCTAACAATAGCAGTCATCCCCTCTCGAGTGTCATCACCGCTAAAGTTGGGGTCAGAATCTTTGAGCAGCCCAACCTTACGGGCATAATCATTAATGCTGCGAGTGACTGCTGTCCGTAAACCCGTCAAATGGGTGCCGCCATCGATGGTATTAATCGTATTAGCAAAGGTGTAAACGGATTCAGCGTAGGAATCTGTATATTGCACTACGAATTCGATGTCAATATTATCGATTTCTTTCTCGCCATAAATTGGTTCGTGTAAGACTTCTTTATTTCTATTCAGGTAGCGCACAAAAGAAGCAATGCCGCCCTCGAAGTGAAAAGTCATTTCGCGGTCTTCGCGCTCATCTTTGAGCATAATGGTGACACCGCGAGCGACGAAAGCCATCTCCCGAAAGCGTGTTACTAAAGTATCAAAGCGGTAATTGACATCACCCTTGAAGATTTCACGATCAAACTTGAAGGTTGTGGAGGTACCGGTCTCTTCACCTTTGTATGTGCCGATTTGTTTGACAGGTGCTTGCGGGATGCCGCGTTCATAACGTTGAAAGTAGATTTTACCCTCTCGGCGAACTGTAACCTCACACCATTCCGAGAGTGCGTTGACGGCTGAAACACCCACACCGTGCAAGCCACCTGAGACTTTATAACTTCCTCCGCCAAATTTTCCTCCGGCGTGCAATACAGTCATCACGACTTGCAAAGCAGAGATGCCTCGCTCTGGGTGGATATCTACCGGAATTCCGCGGCCATTATCTTCTACGGTAACGCTGTCATCTTCATGGATGGTTACCGAGATACGGTTACAAACACCCGCTAAAGCTTCATCGATAGAATTATCAACAACTTCATAGATGAGATGATGTAAAGCTTTTATGTCCGTGCCGCCAACATACATACCTGGGCGGCGGCGTACGGCTTCAAGTCCTTCCAAGATTTGGATATCATTAGCGTTGTAATGATTAATTTGGTTCAATTTGTTCTCCATACATACAAGCGAGATTTAGGTTGCTTTTTGAGTCACGAATAATTCCTCGTAGATCTTAATGACGTCCGAGAAATAATGAAAACTCGCAATCAGCAAAGCTGTAGTCACCAAGGCGTGCCCAAAAATACCGACAAAAAGCAACGGGGAATTATCGGCTGGGGTTTGCCAAAGCATATTGGTTAGAAAGGCAATGATCACTTCGAAGGTCAGGAAAATCGAGGCGCTGGAATAAAAAGGCCGGATCATTTTTAGGCTGGATGTAATTGCCTGAAGTGCATTCTGGCCTAAGACGACAACAGCATGAGGCGCAAAATAGAGTGGAATGATAACTGAGAGCAAAACCATTGCGGTGATAAAGTAGACAATGAGCCCAAGAACCGGACTGATCGAATTGAATAAAGTAAAAATGAGCGCAAAAGGCAAGCTGATCAGGAACATTGCTAAGATCATGACAAGCGACAGGATAAACAAATTCAAAAAGGCAGTAATAATGGTTTTGAAAGGTTTCTTTTCGGAAGTGGGCTGCGCAGCCTTGCTCGACCAAAAAAAGTAAAGTGTCCCTAAAATCAAGCCGATGAGGCTGAAGACAAGGATTGCGAGAATGAATTGCCCGCCATGCGATAAGTCATGGACAGGTAAAGAACCAAAAATATTTTCGGCGATTGGGCGCCCAGCTAATAAACTCGGAACGCCGACCGGGTAGGTTCTGAGAGCCGAAGAGAGACTAAAATACTCAAAAAAGGTTCTAAACGAAGCGATCGCTTGATTGATTGCATCTTGAGATTGATTTGCTCCCTGAAGCAGCGTTAGGGATTGGTCTAAGGTTTTGTTGGCTAATTCACTAACGATGAACCTGGGTGCAAAAAGGAAATAAAGGTCTAAGCCTATCGGAAAGAGTAACAAATAGAGGTGACCGGCTAAAGCTTTAAATCCCTCTCCAAGCGATGCAAATACCTTAGGCTGTTTTCTGATAATAACTGAATAATTCATAACTGTTTAATTCTACCACTTATGAGTATTTTTATAGTTAGCAGTAGAGCCTAAGACTAAAGTCTTTAGGCAGATGTAGGCATAACTCACCATGATAGAATGTATTTGTGGAAGATAAGCATATTTCTATCCCTTATGATCGGCTTAGCATTGTGCTCGCTTTCGTCACACTTAGTATGGGGTTTATTTACCTCATCCCTGTTGCTGGTAATGTGCCGACGAGTAACTTCTTTGGGTTTATGCTCAACCTTCAATTTGATGTTTATACCTTACTGATTGGATTTCTCACGCTTCTTTCTTTGGCTGGGACTATCTGGGTGCTGCAAGCATATCCCACAATACAAGGCGAAAAACAAGCCTTTTGGCAGCTTCTGCCACAGTGCATTTTACCGGTAATGAGTGTTTTTGTTTTCTCGTTCGCGCTCAGAGGGATGGAACGGAATAACGTCTGGTGGGTAGTATACGCTATGGGATCTGTGCTTTTTGGCATTATCCTCGCCGCAGAGTTCTATGCCCAAGAGATCAGCACCGTACAACATCCGCTGACCACTATTGGCTTGATTGGGCTTTCACACGCCTTATTTTTAATCTTAGCTGTGGTCGCAAAGACAATACCTTTACGGATATATGTAATTTTTCCACTCGTTTTTTTAGCGAGCGGCTTTACGGCATTGCGCACAATGTATCTACGGCTGAGAGGGGGATGGAGGTTCGAATACGCTTTGGCAGTCGCACTCATGAGTGCGCAGACGGCTATTGGTCTGCACTACTTTTTTCTCAACCCAGTTCAGTATGGTTTGCTACTCACGGGGGCGCTTTACGTGTTGATTAGCTTGGCATGTGGGTTTATACAACGCTTGAACAGGTCTGACCTTATCCTTGAGCCAGCTTTGATGCTTGGTTTAACCCTGCTCATCATGTTGATATTCGCCTAAGTTGGCTCACTTTCTTGATTCAATTGGGATTGATAAAGTTGTGTGAGCCAGATTAAGTTCTTGCGATGGAGTTCTTGCGCAGTTCCAGCCAAAGCTACACGGCTTTTTCCGCAAGCTTCAATATCGTGTTGTTCGAGGTATCTAACCTGATTTTTACGACGGGCAGCAGTTTTCGCTACTCTCTGAATCACGTGCAAATAATCCAAATTGGATTTGACCGACTCTTCAATCTCACCGCGTAGAATGATATCCCCATGACCTTGAACGATATTCTCAAGCCCAAGGCTGCCAATTTTTCGGATCGTTTCGGCTAAGATTTCAGCATCTCCACCGACTACATAAGGGAGGGGCATAAAAGCATCCCCCGCAAAAAGGATGCGTTCATCTTCGAGTAAAACAGAAATACTATCAGGAGTATGACCCGGCGTGGGGAAAATCTGCAGTTGTTTCTTCCCTACCCGCAAACTTAAATTTCCTTCGGAAAAGGTAATATGGGGGGGAATAATGTCAAGTTCACGATAAAACTGGCTGGTCTGGCCTGCTTCGGCTAAAGCTGAACTGCTCCGAGTAATCATTAATTCATGACAGAGGGTATGGCCAATTACGATTGCGCCAGGAAAAAAACAATTTCCCCAGCTGTGATCAGCGTGATGGTGAGTATTGACGATATATTTTATCGGAACCATCAATTCGTTCACGATGTAATCCCGCAACTCCTCTGTTTCTTGAGGAATAAGCGTGTCAATCAGTACAGCCCATTGTGGCCCAAGGATAACGCTGGCTGTTACCTGAGCATAAATGTCACTCTGAAACCAATAAACGTTTTCTGAGACGCGTTCATGCTGCATAAATCGTATTCCTAATCCCTGTGATTTTCTACCGGATAGAATAGCATAACTAAAATTAAAAGTCAAAAAAACGGATTATTTTTGCTTTTGCCTAAGCCAAACAAAATAACCTCCTGCCCCAATGACCAAAACTACTCCGAGAAGGATACCCCACCTAGCAAACGATTGATACCGATTTGTCTTTTCTAAATAATTGCCTGTGATGACTATTGTGGCGCTAGGGGACGCTACGGTTATCGTTCCACTCGGCACTTGTTCGGGCGTAGGCGTAGGAGTACCGACGGTTGGTTGTTCTTCTCCTGGAAGGGGATATGAAGAGGAGGTACGCGTCTTTTCTAAGGTAGGTTGTGTCGGTTCTAGGAGAGTACTGGTTCTTGTTAATGTGGCAGTTTGGTAACGGGATGTGGCTGTGCGCACAGGTGTAGGCGTAGAAGTTCTGTATCGGCTCGTAGGCGACCGGTAAATATAAGAGGTTCGGGTAGGTGTAGGTGTTCTGGTTGGGGTTCTTGTGGGGGTTAGGGTAATCGTACTCGTAATGGTTACTGTTGGAGTGAGCGTGATTGTAGGGGTAGGTGTGATTGTGAATGTGTGGGTGAAGGTTGGCGTGGGTGTGGCTGTCGTGATGGTGATCGGACCAAAAAGCTGGAGGGTTAAATCTTCACTATCAACGACCTCAAGTTTGTAGTAGTAAGTTTTACCGGTTTGGAGAGGAGAATCTGTATAGGCATAGATCCCACCCAAAAAAGGATTGCCGATTCCTTCGATAAGACCGGAGATACGTAAATATGGGCCATTGATATTTTCACTACGCAAAATGTGAAAGCCGCCAATTGTGTTTTCACTGAGAGTCGTCCAAGTTAGATCTGCTTGATTGTAATGATAGCTGCCCGTAAATCCCTCTTCGCTGAGCTCCACACCCTGAGGTAGGGGCAAGCCGACAATAAAAGGAGTTTGGTTCATGTCCTGAGTAAGGTTCGGACGGCCTGTATCATCAATTGTCATCGTAATCGTTTTTTGAGTGGTATCGCAAACAACCGATTGCCCAGGTTGTCCGGATTGACTTTGGCTAACACGTCCCCAGCTTTCTGTTAGCTCTGTCTTAGGATCAAACCACCAGAGTGGGTATAGGGATGGATCAGCTTCCTGACCACAATAATTTTGCGTTTCGATCACTGCTTGGCAGGAGCTATTAAGATTGTATTTGAACGAAGCAATGAGATCCGATCCTTGAGGTAAAGCGGAGGCTAAGAAGATGTCGTAGAAATTACTGCAAGCGGTAATGGGATCGGTGCCATGATTGAGGAAAGGAATATTAATCTCGGAGCCCTGTCCGTGATTAACTACATAAAGCGTGTAATCACTGCCTGTCGAGCGGCGTACGGTGAGATCCCCACCAAAAAGGCTCGTGGTCGTTGTCCGGACCTGGACCAGCTCGCCTAAGACACCAGGTGTTTGAGTTAAAACAGCTGCACCTAATTGTGCACCTGGAGTAAAGGTGCAATTGTTAGAAGCTGTTTCTGGTGTGATCCCAGCCCCCCAAAAATTATGATCAACGGTCCCTTTAGCCGGGCTACCGCATTCCACAACGGGTGCCCAAGTGTTGCCCAGGATGTTATTCGCCACGGCTGTCAGCTTACCGGCGTTATTCGCTCCAACCCGGCGGATTGCATTCCCTACGTTATTGGTAAAGTGGTTGAACTGCACAAGCAAGTTACCGCTATTATCTTCATAGAGAATGGCATGAGCGCCATTTTGTAATGTGCTGCGTTGAATTGTTACAGGTAAACTGCTATTGATGCGGATGAGGTTACGCGAAACGCTGGTACACTCGCCATCGTCAATCGCGAGGTTTTGTATAGTCACTGCACTCGTAATGCCCAAGAGCGGTTCTGTGCAGGTAGAACCTGCAGCAGTTATTTTGCTGCCAGCACGCCCTTGGATGATTATATTCGGACGGTCTAGTAATACTTCTCGCGTTTTGACGGGATAATCACCGAGTATTGTGATGCTAATTGGGTTTGCAGATGTGCCTGCTGGTAAAGCATCAATAGCATCTTTAAGACCGGTACCTAAACCGCCTAGAAGATCGTCGCCACTGTTGATGAAACAGGGCGCTTCCAAATTGCAATCATCGCTGGTTTCAGCCACATAGGCAGTATTTACCTGAGAAGATGCTACTGTGATTGACGCAGAGGTCATTTCTTTTTCAATCCAGTTTCCCGTGGAGTTCTTTTCGAAAAGATGGTAGCGAATGCTGCCATTACTGTCTGCTAAACTGTGGAGGCGCACAGCTAAGTTGAGCTGGTCTGATAAGCTGCTGCTCAGTTGGGCTGCAACGCTAACTACAAGATCCTCACCGCTAAAGGAGATCCCATCACAATTAGAGATTGGGGTATACGTTGCCCCGCTGATCAAACCTTGTGATGAAATATATCCTGTGCTGAAGTCAATCAAGGTCACACCGGGGGAAGTGCTTCCGCCAGAAGAGGTAACGCACACCATCACATTATTACCATCGGCAAAAACCGGATTCACGGGGAAGGTGAGGCGATAGTTGAGCCGTTGACCAGCAGCGCAGCCAGTTAGCGGGCAGCCTGCGGGTGAAGTTAAATCTAAAGAAATGGACTCGGCATCTTTGGAAAGAACAGCGCTAGTTCCTGTGATAAACAATAAACAGACTAGTAGGGGAAGAAGAATACGGTGTGCTTTCATGGCTTTACCAGATGGGTGAATTATAACATCAGGATAACCCTGCCAGGAAAAATAGGCAGCCTTATGCTAAAATCTCGCTATGA
>DICP01000075.1:0-2377 GCA_002417685.1 Candidatus Mesolinea sp. UBA5823 | reverse complement strand
TGGAATACAACAACCTATTTTTTAGGCTTGTTAATCTTTTTTGGTTTCTATCTATTGGAGAGAACCTATGCTTACCTTTCTCGCTCTAAGATAAATGTTTTTTCTACGCTTCAACGCTCCAGACGGCTGCGTTCACCAGAACTTGTATTTTTCTTGTTTTCCTTGTTTGCTGCTTTGCTGCTCTGCGTGTATTTCATTTCTCTTTCCGGCGGTTTACGATCTCCCAATTGGGTTTGGTTCTTATTACTCGCTGTAGGAATAATAATGAATGTCTCCAAGAACTTAAACCAATGGAGTATACCCTACCGCTGGATGACCGATGGCATCATTATCTCTCCTGTATTGCTTTTTTGGGGGGCATCCCTGGCGAAATTGGATTCAACCCCTATCTTGTTTTTTCTCAGCTTACCCTTGTTATTTTTCTATTTGGCTTCACAAACCAGTTTGCAATTTGAGACTTACGGAGAAGATCTCAAAAAAGGTCAGCAAGCCCTGCTTGTTAGCATAGGTTGGGAGCATGGAATGACCTTACACCACATTTTGGTTGCCTTAGGCTATCTAGGTTTAGGGTTCTATCTATACATAAGCGGTGCGTGGGTAATAGCTTGGCCGGTATTATTAATGATGAGCGTAAGTCTGTTTGAGATTTGGCAGCTTCAAAGAATCGCTGGTGGGATGCGCCCAAACTGGGGTTTACTCAAAGCAACCGCCATTACCCAATATTTAGGCATCTTGTATATTCTTTTATTTGCATTTTTAGCGCATTAGTTTGAAACTATTGATATTAAACAAGCATTCGAAAGGAGTATTAATGAAACTAAAAGTTGGCGATGTTGCCCCCGATTTTGAATTGAAGGACCAATTTGCCGAAACCCACAAGCTGAGCGATTTTCGTGGGAAAAAGATAATCTTGTATTTTTATCCCAAGGATAACACCCCGGGTTGCACCACTGAAGCTTGTAATTTTAGAGATAATTACCAAATCTTCAGAGAACACGGCTTTGAGATTTTAGGCGTCAGCGCTGATGATTCTAACTCCCATGCCAAATTCCAGGAAAAGTACTCACTGCCATTTTTGCTCTTGGCTGATACAGAACACCAGGTGAGCGAAACGTATGGAGTTTGGCAGCTAAAAAAGATGATGGGAAAAGAATATTACGGTATTGCGCGTACAACCTTTGTAATCGATGAGGATGGCAAAATCCTCAAGGTCTATGAAAAGGTCAAACCTGATCAGCACGCAGAAGAAATTCTAAAAGAGCTTGACTTAGTAGGATAAGAGCGACCTTTGTGTAAAAACAGCTTCCTGAAGGGAGCTGTTTTTACTGCAAGTGGAGGACAACTTTGCCTCTGCGCCAGAGCTCTTCGAGCTGGTAATAATCTCGCATTTGTGGGGAAAGTAAATGAACGACGACTGAACCATAGTCCAAGACCATCCAGCCACAATCTGGGTTCCCTTCGATGTATGGTTTCAACACGCCTTGTTCGCGTGTCTTTTCGGTAACTGCATCAACTAGGCTGCCAAGCATACGGTCGCTAGTTCCAGAGGCTAAAACAAAGAAATCCGTAAAATCTGATACGCCGCGTAAGTCAAGTAATAATATGTCTTCTGCTAATTTATCTTCGAGATAATCGACAATTTTATGGGATAAGTCTATTGCTTCCAGATAGCACCTCAGCGTTAGTTTAACACATTTTTCAAAGGAAAGCGAAAGAGAGCTGTATAGATTGGACCATTTTGGGTGAGGTCACTCTGATATAAAATGATCTCCCGCATCTGGTCCTCCCCGATATCCACGCTTTGCCAGCGGTCTAAGACGGCACTCACCAAATTCTGCTGTTCTCGGGTGGCCATTCTGTTCAACCGACCCAAGGTAAGGTGAGGCAAAAAATCCTTTTCCGGTTTGTAACCTAAGGGTTGAAGAGCAGCTTGAAGTTGAATAGCAATTTTTTTCAGTGTTTGGTTAGCAGATATTCCTAACCACAACACCTGAGGCTTTTTAAAGGAGGGAAAACTTCCGATGCTGCCAATGTGTAATGGAATGGCTGAAAAGTCAGCAGCGCTTGTTGAAATTGTCTCCTGGATCGCAGGGATTTGACTTTGCGGTACATCGCCTAAAAATTGCAAGGTTAGATGCATCGTCTCTGGAGCAACCCAACGAATTGGTATATTGCTCAAATCTCTGCGGAGTTGATTTTGAAAAATAGTGACCTCTAGGATAATCTGGCTGGAAAAATTCATTGCAATGAAAAGACGGACATTTTTCACAGCCTATTTATATCACGCTCTGAAACGAAAAAATGAATTTTAGCTGAATAGGAGTTTGACAAAAGCCAGATAGGACTTCACAACACAGCAGAAACATGGTATAAGATA
>DICP01000106.1:9834-10251 GCA_002417685.1 Candidatus Mesolinea sp. UBA5823 | reverse complement strand
TCTCACGCGAGATTAGGCGCAATAAAGGCAGAACAAGTTATCGAGCCTTTTCAGCCAGCAGACGTGCCAAAGCGGCAGCCTCATCACGGAAGCGAGGAAAGCGGAAGATAGAGAAGCAAGAAGGCTTATTGAGCTATGTAGTGGAGAAACTTCAAAGGGAATGGTCACCTTAGGAGATTTCAAAACGGCTCAAAATAGAGTATGCTTGGGATATGGACATGCAAGTCTCTCATGAAGCCATTTACCAATACATCTATGTGCTTCCCCGCGGAGAGCTAAAACAGCTCTTGATCAAAGGTTTGAGGCAAGAACGCAAGCATCGTCGGCCTCAAAAAAGAGGGGATACCGCTGAAACTCGGGGCAAGATTGCAAATATGCTCTCTATAGAAGAGCGTCCAGCTGAAGTTGCTGAGCGCA
>DICP01000106.1:2890-9788 GCA_002417685.1 Candidatus Mesolinea sp. UBA5823 | reverse complement strand
AACACAGTGCTTTAGGAACCTTAGTTGAGCGTACTACCCGTTATACAATCCTTGTTCCTTTAGGGGAGCATAAAGATGCCGTAAGTGTCAGAGAAGCTTATGCTGAGGCTTTCAAAAGCTTGCCAGCAGAGCTCAAGAAGAGTTTAACCTATGACCAGGGCAAGGAAATGAGCGAACACGAGCAATTCACCATTGATACGGGTATTCAAGTTTATTTTGCCCATCCTGGTTCCCCTTGGGAGCGGGGGACCGATGAGAACACCAATGGTTTGATCAGGCAGTATTTTCCGAAAGGTACCGATTTCACTCAGGTGAGTAAAGAACAGATCCTCGAAGTTCAAAGGAAACTCAATGATCGGCCACGCAGATCCTTAGGCTATTTGAAACCTGATGAGGTCATTAATCAACTTGTTGCACTTGATACTTGAATCTAGACAAGATATTTTGGCCGCGCGTTATTAGTCCTATTTGACTATGATATAATGCATGCAATTTAATTTGGAATTAATTCCAAATACTGGAGTAAGAATTGGCTTTCAACCCTTTGAGTTGGCTGTTGGGGCTGTTTTCCCTGGATATCGGGATTGACTTAGGAACAGCCAATACACTTGTGAATGTAAAAGGTAAAGGCATTGTGATCAACGAACCCTCTTGGGTGGCAATCGAAAAGCGCACCCGAGAGCCTATTCGCATTGGTGCGGCTGCCAAAGCCATGGTTGGGCGGGCGCCGGCTAATGTGGTCACATTGCGTCCTTTGCGGGATGGGGTGATTTCAGAATATGATATTACCCAAGCGATGTTGGAGTATTTTATTGGCAAGGCGCACCAACATAGCATTGTGCCTTACCCCCGCCCGCGGGTGGTCATTGGAATCCCAAGCGGCGCAACCGAAGTGGAAAAACGTGCGGTTTATGACGCTGCTATGGCAGCTGGAGCACGTGAAACGTATATGATCAACGAGCCTGCCAGTGCTGCCATCGGCGCTGGTCTGCCTGTCAATGAGGGCAATGGTAATATGATTGTCGATATCGGCGGCGGAACCACCGAGGTAGCCGTGATTTCAATGGGGGGTATTGTTGTCTCCCGCTCTTTACGCGTGGCTGGGGATGAGATGGACCAGGATGTAATTGAGTATATCCGCAGCAAATACAACTTGTTCATCGGTGAGCAAATGGCAGAGAAGGTTAAGGTGGCTATTGGCTCAGCTTACCCTCTGCAAGAAGAAAAAATTGCCTCTGTCCGTGGCAGGAACCTGATTACAGGTCTGCCGGAAGAAATTGAAGTTTCTTCCATCGAAATTCGCGAGGCGCTTTCTGGCTCGGTACAGGTGATCGTTGATACGATCAAGGATGCCTTAGACGAGGCACCTCCGGAAATTCTTTCCGATTTGATGGATAACGGCATCTGCTTAGCCGGCGGCGTTTCGCAATTGCACGGCTTGGCGGATAGGCTGACCAATGAATTGCGTGTACGCGTCTGGGTAGCTGAAGACCCGATGACATGTGTTGCCAGGGGGGCTGGACTTGTTTTGGATGACTTGGAGGAGTACGAAAACTTCTTCGTCGATATTGAACGTGAGACTTATACGAACTTGGCGAGATAGTCCTTCGTATTTCGCTTTCTAGTTTTCCTGTTAGTAAAAAATGCGCAACCTATTTTCTTTTACAAATTTAAGAAACCTTATTATTCTTTTGGTCGTGGCTGGAATTCTCATTTTGGCGATCTCAGGTTATCTGACACCGATTTTTAACCTAAGCTTCAGTCCGCTGATATCGGCTCAAAGCTGGCTTTCGCAACGCTACTTAGCCATTCGCGATTTTTTCACCTACCCGCGCGATATGGCTACCTTACGGGCGCAAAACCTTCAGTTAGAAAATGAGGTTTCTATGCTGCAAAGCAAAATTGTGGAATTGCAAGAGAGCCTCAGCCAGGCGCAGATCCTCTATGCTCTGCTCGATTTTGCGCGGGCTAACCCGGAACACGATTACTTAGCTGCTACAGTCATTGGGCGGGAGATCAGCCCTTATTATCAGTACATTATCATTGATAAAGGCTCGAATGATGGCGTTTTGCATGGGATGCCTGTGGTAACTCAACAGGGCTTGGTCGGGCGAATAGATGCGGTTATTGCTAATGCCGCACGCGTGCAACTCATCAGCGATGCCAATTCAGTGGTTAATGTTCACTTGCAAAATGCCAAAGTGGAAGCGCAAATCAGAGGCTCTATTACGGGTGAGATTACTCTGGAAATGGTCCCGCAAGATGCCGAAGTTCAAATCGGGGATGTGCTGCTCACTTCTGGGTTGGGTGGCAACTACCCGCCAAATATCTTTGTTGGCCAGGTGCTTAGCATGCAGAGCCAAAAAAACAGCCTGTTTCAAACTGGTTCAGTACAGTCGATTGTGGATTTTTCGAACCTCAGCGCTGTGCTGGTTATCACCAACTTTGAGGTGGTTGATATTTCCCCCTTGATTCCTTAGGGTGGTGGTAGTTATGCCCTTTTTTCTGCTCACGATTATTAGCTTTATTGTTACCATGATGCTTCATATTGGCATCGTTAGCCGCGCCACACTCTTAGCAGGATCAGCCGATCTGGTGCTCTTATTTATCGCTGCCTGGAGCTTCCGCCAAGATCATAAAAATGCTTGGATATACGTGTTGGCTTTTGGCTTGATCGTCGGTTCGATCTCGGCAGGACCATCGCTTATTCCATTGATTACTTATTTGCTCATATTCTTGGCTGCTAAGTTTATGCATAATCAAATCTGGCGGACGCCGCTGCTTTCTATGTTCTTATTGACTTTTTTTGGGACGCTCTTTCAGAATGGGTTACATCTCGTGGGTTTATGGATGCAAGGTGTTGGGTTTACTGTAAATCAAGCATTCACCAATATTTTGCTGCCTACTGTTTTACTCAACATGCTTTTAGCCATTCCAGTCCATGCCCTCGTTCAGGAATTGTTCCGGAGTGAGCTTCCCGCAGGAGCACCACTATGAACAACAAAATTTACGAAAAGCCAACCATACAGCTCTCCCGTTTCAAATGGGTTTACATCCTGATTGGATTGGTTCTTCTCTATTACATATTTCAACTCTTCAACTATCAGATTGTGAATGGAGAAGTTTACCGTGTTCAGGCAGAGGATAACCGCACGATGGAAATTAGCGACCAAACCCAACGGGGCAAAATCTATGACCGCAACGGTGTGGTTTTGGCGCAAAATATCCCCGCTTATAACATCACGGTGACACCAGCCGAATTGCCGGATTCGGAAGGACTGACGCGGCTTATTTTTGCCGAACTTTCCGAGCTCATTGGCATTCCGGTGAGCAATGGCGTCGTTGACGAAACCGTAGCTTCAACTTTTACACCCTGTTCCACCGATTTGGGGATAGAACAAATTGTTTACATTGCTGATACCAACTGGCCCTTCCAAGCCACGCGCTTGAGCTGCGGCGTTTCCAAAGAAATTGCTATGGCAGTACAAGAGAAGGCTATGGATTGGCCTGGTATCGGCGTTGAAATTGAATCAATACGGGTTTATCCGACCGGAAACCTGACAGCGGAGATCGTCGGCTTTTTAGGTCCGGTTCCGGAATCGATGTTGGATTATTATACCGAGCTGGGTTTTGTGGCTAACCGCGACAAGGTAGGTTATGCCGGCGTCGAAAGTACGATGCAAGACGTCCTCGGTGGGACGAATGGGAAACGCGTTGTGGAAGTTACTGTAGGCGGGGAAATTGTGCGTAACTTAGAGGAACCAATTGAACCAATCCCTGGACAAGATGTTTACTTAACCATCGATACAAGGCTGCAATCGGCTGCGCGCGATGCACTTATTATGAATTTGGATTACTGGAACTGGTATTTAGGTTATACACTCAGCACGAGCGGATCAGTGATTGCGATGAACGTCAAAACGGGTGAAATCTTAGCCATGGTGTCTTATCCGAACTATGAGAACAACCGCATGACTCCTTACATCCCGCAGTATTACTACACTCAATTGACTATGGATCAGGCTAAACCTTTGGTCAACCAAGCTATCTCAGCTGAGCTGCCACCAGGCTCGGTGTTCAAGCTTTCGTCGGCGCTGGGCGTTCTCAATGAGGGCGTGGTGACGCCAGAGCAAACTGTGAATGACCCAGGCACAATTTCACTGGTGCAAAGCTATTTGCTCAATGACCCAAATCCGAAAACATTGCAAACCTATTATTGCTGGAATCGAGACGGGCACGGCGACGTAGACTTTTTGCATGGGATTGCCTGGTCTTGCAACGTTTACTGGTATAAGGTCACAGGCGGATATGAAGGTGAAGTGCCTGATGGAGGCTTAGGCATCTATCGGTTGGGCGAATACGCCAAAGCATTGGGGTACGGTCAGCTGACCGGTATTGAATTGCCTGGAGAAGCCGATGGGTTGATTCCAGACCCAACCTGGAAGCGCTTGAACCAGGGTGAAAACTGGGCAACGGGTGATACCTACTTAGCCGCTGTGGGGCAAGGATATGTGTTGGCAACTCCTTTGCAGGTGCTGAATTCTATTTCCACTATTGCCAATGATGGCAAGCACATGCAAGTTTCATTGATTAGTAAAATGGAAGATGCTCTAGGAAACGTCACCCAAAGCTTTGAACCTGTGATTCTTTGGGATATTACCAAAGACGCAAAGATTCAAGAATATGATGGCAATATTCCAACGGGTGTGATGAAAACTGTGCAACCATGGGTAATCGAATTAGCTAAACGCGGCATGGAAATGGTAACTGTGGAAGGCGGGACGGCTGCGATTGAATTTGAGGGCGACACCAATAAGGTTGCTGGTAAAACCGGAACTGCCGAGTATTGCGATGATTTTGCGCTTGCTAACCGTTTGTGCGGTATTGGCGTGGGGGGCTGGCCTGCGCATGCTTGGTTTGTGGGTTACGCACCTTACGATGACCCAGAGATTGCCGTTGTTGCATTCGCTTATAACGGTAAAGAGGGATCAACTTTAGCTGCCCCGATAGTCCGAAAGGTTATAGAATCCTACTTTGCGCTCAAGGCTGCCGATGCAGATAATTTACCGTAATCTCATCCATTACGGGGTAGAGACAAGCAATGTTAAACACAAAAGATATTTGGAAAAGATTTGACTTTCCGCTCTTCGCCGCGGTTTTGTTTCTATCCATTTTTGGGGTAGCCCTGATCAGCTCGGCGATTGCCGGCAATCCGACCTTAGCGAACCATCCGCAACGCCAAACTGTCTTTCTGCTTATCGGATTGGTGATTCTTTTTATCACTGCGGCAATTGACTACCATATTTGGCTCTCATTAACACGCCCATTTTATATTGTGGTGGCTCTCTTGCTCATCTTAGTATTTGTGATGGGCGAAGCAAGGTTTGGGGCTGCCCGCTGGCTTCAAATTGGCACGGAAACCATCCAGCCAGCCGAGCTCGCGAAGATTGTAGCGATCATGGCTTTTGCGCAGTATTTCTCCGCACATATTAGCCAGATCAATAACTGGAAGACTGTTTGGCAAAGCTTGCTCTTGGCTGGCGGGATTGCTTTATGGATTTTCTTGCAGCCGGACCTAAAAACAACCATTGTAATCGCCGTGCTTTGGTTTGCGATGTTATGGATTAGCGGGTGGAAGACCAAAAATGTGTTCATTTTTGCTGGCATAGTGATCCTCCTGTTTGCTGTTTTTGCGGCCCTCGACTTTCCCTTGTTGGCTGATTACCAACGGGAGCGTATCACGAACTTTTTCAACCCAGACCCAGAAGCTCGCTATGGGGATACTTACAACGTTGACCAAGCGCTTATCAGTATTGGTTCAGGCGGCTGGTTCGGTCAGGGTTACGGGCAAGGAAGCCAGGTACAGCTGCGCTTCCTTAAAATCAGGCATAACGACTTTATCTTCTCGGTGTTGGCACACGAATTTGGTTTTGTAGGTACAGTTATCGTTTTACTCTTATTGGTTTTTGTGATTTACCGCTGTTTTGCAATTGCAGCCAAAGCGCCGGATGCGTATGGCGCCTTGCTGGCTTATGGTTTCGGTATTTTGATGGCTTTCCAAACGCTGGTGAATGTGGGCGTGAACATGCGCCTGCTTCCGGTTACTGGCCTGACGCTGCCATTTATCAGTTATGGTGGCAGCTCATTGGTTACCTTGCTACTCGGGATAGGGCTGGTCGAAAACATCCACATGCGCACGGATAAGAAGCTGCCGGCGGCATAAAATTGCTCTTGTAAGAGGGAAAAACATCTGGTAGAATATCAACAACCCTTTGGGGGTTCGTCTAATGGCAGGACAGCAGACTCTGAATCTGTATGTGGAGGTTCGACTCCTTCACCCCCAGCCTCAAAAATGCCCGCGAGGGTATTTTTATTTAAGGCAGGATAGGAACTAGGATTAATTTTTTTTAAAGAGCAGACTTTGCGGATATACCTCACAAAACCTTAAAACCCTAAAATCTCACCGGAGTATAATTTGGACCATGCAACAGGCTGCCGAAGTAAGTGTAGAATTAAATCGTATCCCTACTTGGTATTTGAACCTGACCGTTTTCATCGGTGGGGCTGCTACGATGATGGTCGAATTTGGCGCCTCACGTTTGCTCGGGAATGTTTTTGGCACGAGTAATATCGTTTGGGCGGTGATTATTGGCTTGGTACTGGTTTACCTGACGTTAGGTAATTGGTTAGGCGGGAAGTTAGCTGATAAGAACCCTTCGCCTTCTAAATATTTCTCCTTGCTCTGTTGGGCAGGCGTAGCGGTGGGCATTGTACCGCTCATTTCCAGCCCAATTTTACGTGTTGCAGCCGATGCATTTGATGCTCTGCAAATTAACCTCATGGCTGGCTCTTTTCTGGCAGTTTTGGTGCTGCTCATTTTGCCGGTGACGCTGCTCGG
>DICP01000106.1:0-2814 GCA_002417685.1 Candidatus Mesolinea sp. UBA5823 | reverse complement strand
GTTTTTGGCTTGCAAAGCTCGGTAAAGGCATCCCCTGGGATGATTTATGAAGCCGAATCGGCATATAACTACATCCAAGTGTTGCAAATTGATGCATATCGCTATCTGCGCCTCAACGAAGGTCAGGGTGTTCATTCTATTTACCACCCTACACAGCTTTTCTATGGAGGGCCGTGGTCACAGGTGTTGGTCGCACCGTATTTCAACCCTCCACCGGCTGAAAAGATCACGGTTAATCGGATTGCGATCCTTGGGCTGGCGGCTGGAACCACCGCTCGTCAAGCTAACGTGGTCTATCCGCAAGCGAAAATCGATGGCTTTGAGATTGACCCTAAGATTATTGAAGTCAGGAAGCAATATTTTGGTATGGAGGACCTGCCGAATTTGACGGTTTACGCCCAAGATGCACGTTGGGGGATTGCGCATAGCGATAATACTTACAATATTATAAGTGTGGACGCTTACCGCTCGCCCTACATACCTCCCCATTTGGTCACCCAGGAATTTTTCCGGCTGCTCTATGACAAATTAACTCCGGATGGGTTCGTGGTCATTAATGTTGGCCGGAGCAGTGCGGACCGCACCTTGGTTGAAGCAATGTGTGCAACCATGGCTGCAACGTTTCCCCAGATTTTTGTGATGGATATTCCCGACTCGTTGAATACGATCGTCTTTGCGGCAAAAAACCCTATGGCGAGCTGGGAAAACTTCAACCAAAACCTGAGTAGTCTTCAAACCACCCAGCCTGATTCGCTCTTGGTGCGAGCGATGAATTTAACTTTGCGGGGAAAAGCGGAAACTAAGTTGGGTGATATCGTTTTTACCGATGATAAGTCCTCAATCGAATTCTTTACCAACCGCTTGGTATTCGATTTACTATTGGAATCAACATGGGAGTGAAATAATGAAATTCAGTATTGATAAAATCCTTTTTGTCGTTCTAACCATTAGCCTGCCTTTTATTCTTTTGATGGGCGCCATTCGGTTGTTGATTACGCCAGCTTTTATATCCTTGGAATACAACCGCCCAGGTTTTCCGCCTGATATTTACGGCTTTTCGCAGGAAGAACGCAAACAATGGGCAGATTACGCTGTGAACTACCTCATCAATGATGCTGGTATCGAATATTTAGGCGATCTCAAATTTGAAAATGACGACTCTCTTTATCGCCAGGAGGAACTAGAGCACATGCAAGACGTTAAGAACGTCGTCCAGACTGCCTTGACAGTCTGGTATGTGCTGCTTGGTTTGTTTGTGGCGATATTTGTATGGTTTGCATCGATGGGCAATTGGCGCCAATTAGGTAAATCGCTGCGCACTGGAAGCTGGTTGACGTTTGGCTTGATTGCATTCATCATAATCATGGTCGTAATCAATTTTAATTTACTTTTTGAACAATTCCATAAACTTTTCTTCGCTGAAGGCAGCTGGCAGTTCTATATGAATGATACGCTCATTAGGTTATTTCCCCTTCCTTTTTGGCGGGATGCTTTTATTCTCGTGGGACTGCTCTCTCTTATTGGGGCAGGTCTAATATTATGGTTAACCCGCAATGTCACANNACTGGCGGATTTTGAGGATCGAGGTTAGGGTCGAAGATGTGGTAGTTACCCATATTGAAGACAACTTCCATACTATCACCATATTTAGCCTTCGAGCGTGGGTCAACACGGGCGATAAAGTTGTGTTCGCCGTTGACCAGATACAAGAAGATTTCGTTACCCATCAACTCGGTGACGTCCACTTTGACCGGGACGGGTTGCGCAGAAATCCCAGGAGGAGCGTACATCGGATCATGGATATCCTCTGGGCGAATACCGAAGATAATATCCTTATTCAGTACGCTTTCGTAGCGGGATTTATCTTCATCGGGCAGAGTTACAGCAAAGGAGCCTAAATCAGCTACAAAATGCCCGTCGGATTGGACGAGTTTGCCTTTGAAGAAGTTCATCGCAGGAGAACCAATGAAACCAGCGACAAATAGGTTGGCTGGGTGGTCATAAAGGTTCTGTGGGGTATCCAGCTGCTGAAGGATACCTTGGTTCATCACGGCAATGCGGGTCGCCATCGTCATAGCTTCCGTTTGGTCATGCGTCACATAAATAAAGGTGGTCTGCAAATTTTTATGCAGCTTGCTAAGCTCAGCACGCGTCTGAACGCGCAATTTAGCATCCAAGTTAGAGAGCGGCTCGTCGAATAAGAACACCTTGGGTTCGCGTACAATTGCACGCCCAACCGCAACACGTTGCCGCTGACCACCGGAGAGCTCTTTGGGCTTGCGCTGAAGCAGATTTCCGATGCCCAAGATTTCGGCGGATTGCTTCACGCGGCGATCAATTTCATCTTTGGGCATTTTGCGCAGCTTGAGACCGAAAGCCATATTATCATATACAGTCATATGCGGGTAAAGCGCATAGCTCTGGAAAACCATGGCAATGTCACGATCCTTAGGAGCGACATCGTTCACCACCTGATCTCCAATCATCACTTTACCTTCAGTGATCTCTTCCAAACCGGCTAAGCAGCGCAATGAAGTTGTTTTGCCGCAGCCGGATGGGCCAACAAGGACAAGAAATTCCTTGTCTTGAATTGCAAGATTTAAATCTTGCACGGCGACTACGTCGCCAAACTTTTTCCAAACGTGCTCGAATGTAACACTTGCCATAATTTTCCTCCAATCTGAACGAGTATAGTGACTTTATTATACTTCAAAATATTTCATGCAAATGGCAAATTAAATAACTGTAAGAGCAAAGTGATAATGTCCTAAAGGTGCAAAATAGAAATGTCCTAATTAAATTTAAGATCCCGTG
>DICP01000107.1:5278-9716 GCA_002417685.1 Candidatus Mesolinea sp. UBA5823 | reverse complement strand
ATTTTGCTACTTTAGGACATTATTACTTTGCCCTTACACCTCGATATGTATCGCGATATTTAGCTATTGCTATGGTATACTTTCGGCGTTAGCGGAAATGATAACAATGGAACTTGGAAAAAACAACGGAAGTGAACCCGCAGCAGACGACCAGCCTGGGCCGGCAAGTCTGATGGGACCAACAGCTTTACCTACTTGCACCGCAGCCATGTAAACCTTCATGGCCAGGGGCAATAGGTGGGTTATGCGTCCCCTGAGGTGTCATCTTTCAACTGAATACAAAACAACCTGGTGAGGTGTGTGATGATCTATTTAAGTCAGCTTCTTAATCAGAAAGTCTGGGATGGTTTTGGGCATGTTGTTGGCAAATTAGATGACATCATGGTCAATAGCACCGAAAAGAATATGCCTCCGATTGCTGCTTTGGTACTCAAAAACGCGGTGGATGACAAAAAGATGATCGATGCTCAATCAATAGCCAGCCTATGGCCGAGCATTGCTCTTAAAACTGATATCAACAAAGCAATGCCTTATACGCCTAAGGGGCATGAATTGTTCCTCAAACAGCGCGTGCTGGATCAGCAAATCGTTGATCTGGAAGGCCGGCGCTTAGTCCGGGTCAATGACCTGCAAATTGCGCGTAAAGGCGAGCTTTTTTACCTCACCGGTGTGGATACCAGCTTTCTGGGCTTGCTGCGCCGCCTTGGGCTGGAAAAAGCAGGCAAAAGTATTGCTAAATTGTTCAAAAAGGACTTGAAGACCCATGTCATCCCTTGGGAGTTAGTGGCTTCCGTTGAACACGACGACCCCTTGCGCCTGAGCGTCTCCCAATCCCGCTTGGTGAAGATGCCTCCTGCGGATATTGCTGCGATCTTAGATGACCTAGACAGCCACACCAGCAAAGCTCTGTTGCAAGGGTTCACCAACGAAGACTTAGCCGATACCCTTGAGGAGAGTTCCCCTGAGGTGCAGCAAGCCATTCTTTCTCACCTCCACCCCGAGCGTGCTGCTGACGTGCTTGAGGAAATGGACCCCGATGAGGCAGCGGACATCTTAGCCGATATGGACGATCAGGTCAGCGAGCAGCTGCTCACCCTCATGGAAGATGAAGAAGCTGAAGAGGTGCGCTCCCTTTTGGGTTATCCTGAGGATTCCTCCGGCGGCATCATGACGACCGAGTTTACCTGGGTGCCGGAACACTTTACGGTTGGCGAAGCATTACAATTCTTGCGTTCCTCTGAAGATGCCTTAGAGGACGAGTTTATGTTTTATGTATATATCCTGGACGAAAACCAAAAACTAAAGGGCGTGGTTAGCTTACGTGATTTGGTCACCTCACCACTGGACCAGCCGCTCTCCAAATGGATTAATGATTCCGTTGTAAAGGTTTACCCGCTCACCCCACAGGAAGACGCTGCTTATCTGATTGCCAAATACGACTTGATGGCAATTCCTGTGGTAGAACCCGAAACTGACAAGATGTTAGGCATTGTAACGGTGGATGATGCACTTGATACAGTGCTCCCCACCGCATGGAAAAAACGCTTACCCCGCTTTTCCGTGAGATAGAGGTGCCCATGAAAAAACGGTTCACCTTACCAATTTGGCTGCGCAATACCTTTGCATTCTTATCCATTATTGGCCCCGGAATTATTACTGCGAGCGCCGATAACGACGCCCCTGGCATCGCTACCTATTCGGTTGCTGGCTCTAAATATGGCTACAGCTTTATATGGATCATTTTGCTCATCACCATCGGAGAGGTAATCATCCAAGAAATGGCAGCCCGTATGGGAGCGGTCACCGGAAAAGGCACTGCGGATCTAATCCGCGAACGCTTTGGCGTCAAGACGACTGCGTTTGCCATGCTCTGTTTGCTCATTGCTAACCTGGGCACAACAGTCGCGGAGTTTGCTGGTGTGGCTGCAGCCGGTGAACTATTCGGGATCAACCGCCTGATCACCGTGCCTTTGGCAGGGTTATTAATTACCCTCATTGTTTTGCGCGGGAACTATAAAAGCGTCGAAAAAATCCTTTTAGTGCTGTGCCTTTCTTCGCTGAGTTATGTCATCACCGTATTTGTGATTAAACCGGAGTGGGGCATGGTTCTGCAAGCCGCAGTCAAACCTCAAATCCAAATGAACTCTGATTATATGATTTCGGTTCTGGCGGTGATCGGTACAACCATTACCCCTTGGGGAATCTTCTATTTACAGGCTTCGGTTGCCGATAAGGGCGTGGACCTTAATAAATATGGGGATACGCGCACCGATGTGGTCTTCGGCTCGATGTGGGGCAATATCATCTCCGCATTTATCATCATCACCACAGCCGCGACGCTCTTCAGTAATGGGATTGTGGTTAATAGCGCCGAAGAAGCCGCCTTAGCCCTAAAGCCTTTAGCCGGCGAAGCCTCCAGTTTGCTTTTTGCTGTTGGTTTGCTCGGCGCTTCTCTCTTGGCAGTCTCAGTGCTGCCACTCTCAACAACTTATGCCATCTGTGAGGCTTTCGGCTTCGAACGCGGTTTGAACCGTAACGTCAAAGATGCGCCTATTTTTTACACTATCTTTGGCGGCATCATGCTCATCAGCATGCTTCTGGCGATGTTCCCTAAAATGCCGCTCTTTCAGATTATGGTACTCTCCCAGACGGTTAATGCGATCTTACTGCCAGTCATTCTTATTTTGGTGCTCATTTTAGCCAATGATAAGATCTTGATGGGGTCGTGGGCTAATAAGAAGGGAACTAACTATTTAGCTGTCTGTCTCACCATTATTATCTTCTTTGCCACAATAATCTTAGTCGTAACTCAATTCTTACCAGCTTGAGCGCTTTGATTAGGCACTCAAGCCTAAAAGCAGCGCATAAATTGAGTCAAACTCCAGTGCCACTCCATTGCGTAAAAGCTTCCAGGTGGTTCTGGCGCTTTTTTGCACAACTTCCACACGCGGTAAATCTGACGGTCCGTCCACAAGCACTTCAAAGCCAGCCCGCCGCAATGCCCGCGCCGTCCAGATATCTGCTAGACCCTCTGCTTGCAGCACAACACGTTGCTCCGGCTTGATTTCGGCTTCAAAACTACCGGTCTTGAGGTCAAATTGAAGGTGAGGCTGCGCAAAGGTGGTGCCAAAAGCGCCACTCAACACCAAATCTTCAGGAGCGCCTTGAAGAATTGCGCCATCTTTTCCCATTAACCACATCTTATCGGCTAAATGCATCGCCTGATCCAAGTCATGCGTAGAGGCAAGCACTGCTTTGCCATGTGTATGCGCCAGCTCGCGCATCAATTGCATCGTCGCGACTCTACCAGGTAAATCCAAGAAGGCTGTGGGTTCATCCAGGACCAACAGCAACGGCTCTTGCGCCAAAGCTCGGGCAATCATGACGCGTTGGCGTTCGCCGTCGCTGAGCTCGTGCACAAAGCGCTCTGCCAAGCCTTCTGCCCCAGCCATCTCCAATGCAGCTTGCACAGCAGAGTCATCTTCTGGCCTGCGGCTGTCGAAAAGACCCGTAAACGGAAAGCGCCCTAACCCGACCAGATTCCGTACTTTCATGTTACCCACTTGCACTGGAGAAGTTAGAACCACACTGACAAGTTTAGCTAAGGCTTTGCTGGTATATTTTTCAAGCGGCTTGCCCTTAAGCAGCAAATTTCCGCTCAACTTCGGCTGTAGACTAGTAAGAGTTCGCAGCAATGTCGATTTACCCACCCCATTTGGACCCACTAAGCAAACAAATTCCTGCGTATGCAGTTCGAGGTTTAATCCCTGCGCGATAACCGTCTTGTTAGTTCGGCTATGCACATAACCAATGGTTAGGTTTTGCGCTGTGAGCACCACGGAGTTCATACTGTGAAAGATGTTGCACCTCGCCTTTGCCGAATGAGCACCCAAATCACAAACGGCGCCCCAAAAAGCGACGTAACCACATTTATCGGCAGCACATATTGGCTCCCGGGCAGCTGGGCAATTGCATCGGCTACCAGCGCAGCAATTGCTCCGACTAAAATTACTGCTGGAATCAGCACCTTGTGATCTGCGCTACGCAGCAGGTTGCGGCAGAGGTGCGGAACAGCCACCCCGATAAAACCAATCGGTCCACAAAATGCGGTCACCGTGCCTGCTAGCAAGCTTGCGCTCAGCAGGATAAAAAAACGGGCTTGTTTCACGTTCAGTCCCATACTCCGGGCGTAATCCTCGCCTAAAAGCAGCGCATTGAGCGGCTTAGTCAAAAGAACTGCAACCCCTAATCCAACCAGAATTACCGGTGCCATCACTCTTAATTGATTCCACGTGACCCCGCTAAACGAGCCATACGACCAAATGGTATAAGCCTGAATACGCTCGGGACGGCTGAAGTAAATCAATAGGCTGGTAAGTGCGCTGGCAGCATAGCCAAACATCAACCCCATGATGAGCAGCGTGGTCGGGTTCTTCAC
>DICP01000107.1:0-5263 GCA_002417685.1 Candidatus Mesolinea sp. UBA5823 | reverse complement strand
AAGCTTAAATCGCCTAAAGTACCCAAACCTGCTAATAAAGCTGTTCCAGCAGTGCCAAGGCTGAGCACCACCAATGCAACACCCAAGCTCGCCCCTGAGTTGATCCCCAAGATAAAGGGGTCAGCCAATGGATTACGGAACATAGTTTGCATCTGCAAACCAGCCAGTGAAAGCGCCGCACCGACAAGTACAGCCGTTATTGACTTAGTCAAGCGAAAATCCAACACAATCGTGCCCCAACTTTCCTTGATGGCTGGCTCGCCTGTGAGAATGCCCACAACTTCTCGCAAAGGAATCGAGACCGACCCCAAGCTCAAGCTAACCACAAATGCGAGCGCGAGGAGCAACACCAGGAGTGCAAACACACCTAAACGTTCAGAGTGGTGGCGCGGTGCGGTCTGAGAATTGTTTGGGGTAATATCAGCTGGAGCATTTTTTGGCATAAAAACCTGCTTATTTCAATTGTTGATAGTAGAAAAGTGTGTGCTCAGGTAACAACTCCGGGTAAAAGATCTTAATAAGGTCTTTTAGAATTACATCCGGGTTGGCGACGCCGCTTTCGAAATAATCCATACCCCCAGCTTCCGTCACCCTGGCATTGTAATTAAACACTTGTCCCGTTTGGAAGGCTTTAAATTCAGCATAACGTGCGTCCATGGCTAATAAGTCCTGCAAGCTGGCAGCAAAACCAGGGTTCAGCCAGAAATCAGCATCCTTCGCACGCTCAAAAACGGTTTCAAATGAAAGCGGTAAAGCCCCGTTTCCGGGTTCATCTTCCCAAAGGTATTCCGCGCCTGCGTCTTTGAGTAAAATGGCTGCGTAGCTCTCACCAGCGGGCACGTACCACGTCCCTTGATAATCCGTATTGGTAAAGACGGTCACACGCTCCTGCACATTGGCAGTTAAGGCTCTGGCTTCTTCATAGCGTTGCACAAGTGCATCAAACTGTTGGCTAGCTTGCTGCTCCAGATCAAAAAAAGCAGCGATAAAGACGCCCCACTCCGCCCGACCTAAAGGCGTCTGCTCGAGATAGTCCCCATTAATTACCACGGGAAGCCCGACTTCTTCCAGCTTGGGGTAAACATCCAGTTCTGGGATACCGCTAGCGCTGGTCATGATCACATCAGGGTCGAGCTCTAATAAGCGCTCTATGTTAGCGCTGGGTCCGCCCATCCCGCCCCCAACGATGGCGATTTCTCCAGAGGCAACTTTTTCCCGCACGCTTGGGTTATAGATATAAGTGGCATCATCTACTGCCACAAGCGCATCCAACTTGCCGATGTTTTCCAAAAAAGGGTAATAGGTGGTGGACATCGCGACAAATGAGCGCACGGGCACTTCGATCACCTGCGCATTGCCAAGCCCAGCTGGGGTTTCCGCTCCGCGTGGGATGAGGACGTAGGTGAAAGCCTGCTCCGCACCAGCCCACGGCTGGGTAACCGTCAGGATTTTATAGTTGCTTTTATATTCCAAAGTGAAGCCTTTGGCATAACGAATTGTTATAGGCAACTGCGAATTCACCTCAGGGGTTGCTATTCCGCCTGAGGATGCGATGGTTGTGGTTGGTTGCGGTGAGGCACTTGGTGCCGCCTGGCAAGCTGAAACCACCAGCAATAGTAAAACACATAGAATTGGGATAGATTTTTTCATGATCACCTCACTAAAAAAATAACCCAACTCGGTAATAGGTTGGGTTATATTGGTGATCGTATCATCAAGCCCACCTCCTAGTTCCGAGAAGGTTGATTGGGGAGCAAATCGAGGCAGGTTTCCTGGCTTGTCTTGCGACTTACAGTTGCGGCACAGCGCTGGACTTACACCAGCTTCCACCTTTACACCCTGGCATCCGGGCATCGGGTTACCTCAAGCTCTATTGGTAAAGTACAGCATTAAAATATCACACCTGTGTTGATGTGTCAATTCTAATCACCCTACCCCAAAGCATCGAAACAAATTGTTTGTGTTTCACGTCTGAAAGTCGCTTAAAATAAAAGTATGAGAAGTGTAAGCTTAAAATCCCTCCCAGAAGCTGAGCTAGCAGCCTTTCAAACTCATCAAAGCGGGAACAACTGTGCTGTCCACGCCATCACTGCCGCGGTGAAGCTCTTAGTCGGTACTGAATTTTCACCCGAAGCCTTGAGCACTGAGGTAGATCAGCATTGGCGGCACGGCCGCTTCTACCGCATGCTCCCGGGTTGGGCTGTCACCCCTGGTATGCAGGCTCGATTAGTTAACTTTTTAGCCCGCACCCGCAACTTACCGCTGCAAGCCCAATTAAAGTCCCTTTCGGTAGAAACTCTACCTACCTTGCTTCAAGAAGATAATCAAGCCCTTTTACTAACCCTCACCTGGCTCCCAAGCAAGGCTCCAGCCATTTATCATGGAAACAGCTCAGTAAACTCCAATGCCACGCGTAAAGCTGGCGGGCACACGATGCTCCTGGCTGCATATAATCCTGAGCACCGGAGCGGGAACCACTCTACCCCGTGGGGATTTATCAACTCTTGGATACAGGGAGGTCCCGATCTTTTTTGGATGCAAGATAACGACTTACGCAACGCATGGAATGTTGTCTTTTTTCCGCTTAATCTGCGCCTAAGTGTTATCATCAAGAAATTAAGTTATGACGAAAATGAAACCGATAAAATTACTAATAGACCTTGCTAAAAAATATTCTTGGCCGCTCTTTTGGGCGATTCTCGCCATGGTTGGCTTGGTCGGTGCACAACTCGTGATCCCTTGGATCATCCGCTCGCTCATCGATTCACTTTCCCAGACGCCCTTACCCAGCGATATTATAGATATGGTTACGCACCTCTCCCTTATCGCCTTAGCCGTTTTCATCGCCCGCGGGTTCATGCAATACATCCGCTCTTATCAAGCTCATGTGGCAGGTTGGGGAGTGGTCGCCGATGCACGGAAGTTGATTTACCAGCATTTNNATTGCGCATGCCATGCCGGAGATGTTCGTGAACATCCTTACGCTGGCAGGCGTTATGGTGATCCTTTTTAGTATGAGCTGGCAATTAGCCCTGCTTTCCCTGATCCCAATCCCGATTATCATCATCACCCTGATTCAATATGCCAAAAGGGTCCGCCCAGCATTTGTCTACCGCCAACAAGAATTAGGTACGCTCAATGCTATTTTGAATGACAGCATTTCTGGCGTAAAAGAAATCCAAGCCTTTACTCGGGAAGATCTAACGATGCATCGAGTGGGCAAACAAATCGAAACTTATCTGGAATCTAACCTTAAAGCCCTGAAGTTGATGGCGACGTATACACCCCTTTATGACTTTGCCGCCGGTTTGGGTCAGTTGATTGTGATTTTCTTTGGCAGCCGCTTAGCGCTTCAAGGGAACTTACAAGTGGCAGACTTGGTAGCCTTCTTCCTCTATCTGGATAGTTTCTACCAGCCGGTGCGTAACCTAAGCAACTCTTGGGAAGCTGTGCAGGAATCCTTAGCGGGCTTTGAACGGGTTGCAGAAATGCTCAATGAGACTCCGGACGTCCTGCCGCCAGAGCATCCTATCCCCCTTCTCAAACCTGTTCGTGGCGAAATCCGCTTTGATAACGTCTTCTTTCGTTATAACCCAGAGGAGGCATTTGTCCTTGAGAATATCAATTTAGATATTCCAGCAGGGAAAACTACCGCTTTGGTGGGTCCTACGGGCGTGGGGAAATCCACTTTGGTCAGCCTAATCCCCAGATTCTATGATGTGAGCAGCGGTAAGCTGACCGTGGATGGCATCGACGTGCGTGACCTAGACCTGCATGAGCTGCGTGCTAACATCAGCATGGTTTTGCAAGACGTGTTCCTATTCCATGGAACTATCCGCGAAAACATCCTCTTTGGTAAGCCTGATGCTACCGAAGCAGAGATGCTGGCTGCAGCAAAGATTGCTAACGTTGATGAGTTTATCGCCCACATGCCCAATGGTTACAACACCCTCATCGGCGAGCGCGGCATAAAGCTTTCGGGAGGACAAAAGCAGCGTATTTCCATTGCGCGCGCGGTACTCAAGAACAGCCCGATACTCATTCTGGATGAAGCGACTTCAGCTGTCGATACGGAAACAGAGCTGCTCATTCAACAAGCCTTAGATCGGCTCATTGTGGGGCGCACCACCATTATTATTGCTCACCGGCTCTCCACTGTGCGTAATGCTGATCAAATCGTTGTGCTTGAAGGCTGCACGATCACAGAAAAAGGCACACACGAAGAACTTTTAGCTGCCCATGGTTTGTATTACAAACTGTACACGGTTCAGCAGAATCTAACCCTCATTCCAGCTGAAGATGCTCAAGATTAATCCACCGGAAAGACCGTTTCGGGATTGCGCTCAAGGATCAGCGGTTCTATTTTGCCGTTGCTCATTTCTTGGAGTTGCTGCACAAAGGGCTGCCAGTTTTCCTCCTTGAAACGCACGATCAACGAAACATCGGCTAAAAATTGACTTTCAAGGATCTCACCGCCAGAGATGCCAACCAGCCGTTCGATATGCGCGTATAAAGGATAGGGCATCTCTAACCCAGCAGTGACAGTTGGGATTTTGACTGCCCGCCGTACCAATTTAAGCACTTCTCGGACAGCATCCCCATAAGCCTTGACCAAACCCCCGGTGCCTAATTTTGTGCCGCCGAAGTAGCGCGTCACCACCACGGCCACATCCCCTAATCCGCTGCCTTGCAAGACTGCCAGAGCCGGCCTGCCAGCCGTCCCCGAAGGTTCACCATCATCAGAACAGTGTGTGATGACGCTACGACCATGCCCAATCACAAATGCCGGTACGTGGTGTGTCGCATCAGGGAAGCGCAGCCGGATGTTCTTGTGGAAATTCCGTGCTTCCTCCACGCTGAAGGCTGGCGAAAGGCTGGCAATAAAGCGTGAGTTTACCACACGCAGCTCGGCTTCTGCTGGACCTGCGGGAATAAAGTATTTCTCTTCATCCATCATACACTCTGCTCACAATCATAAACGAAAATTAGACGAGCAAATGAATTCATTGGCTAAGTGTCAAGAAATTGTCCAGGGGGACTGAAAAACATTGGTTAATCGATTCCATCAAAATTTCTCAAAATTAAGAATTTCATTCTGCCCTCTCCCTGCCCTCTCCCAGCTTCGAATTTCGTTTTTCAGCGTCAATCTGCTGGGAGAGAGTGGTTCTTTTGCAGTCGGGGCGGCCGCCCCGACTGCAAATATCTTTCCCCTCCCCAGCATCGGGCGGAAATTTTTACACTGAAACGAGACGCTGGGGAGGGG
>DICP01000078.1:41641-43563 GCA_002417685.1 Candidatus Mesolinea sp. UBA5823 | reverse complement strand
AGTAATCCGAGGAGCCGGGCACATTGGTGATGCGGTGGCTGACCAGACCGCCGGTGCAGCTTTCAGCCAGGGCTAAGGTCAACTTCTGTGCAAGCAGCTGCTGCCCCACGCGTGCCTCTAAGCTTTCGCCTTGGGCGAGCTGCTCAGATCCGGGCGGGTTGGTGGTGGAGGTGTCCAGTTCGCGCCAAATCTGGATGAGGCTGTTTTGGCGTAAGAAATCCGCAGCAGCCGGGCTCAGCCAGCCGCGCTCCACCAGCACCTGCGGGTCAGTGCCAGCCTCCAGCTCCCGCCTGATTTGCGAGGAGGAGATCTCCGGCACGGTTACCTCGTTGAGGAAGATGATCTCAGCGCCTTTTTTACGCAGTTCAGCCATGAAATCCTGATTGGGTCTGGAGCCTAAGCGCGGGCAGATCACCAGCTTGGCAAGCCGAACGAGGCGCTCCCACTGGTACCAATGCCGAAAGGGCGGGTCGCTGCCGGCGAAGCTATCCATACCGAGGAGCAGCGCCATTTGTTGTGAGGGGTCTAGGCGCTCGCGCAAAGCAGCCAGTGTCTCCACAGTAAAATTTGGGCGATGGCTCTCGCGCACCAGTTCTTCTTCCAGGNNAGGGATCGTTTGGCTTCGTCTTGCGTGTTGTGATGGCGGTAAACGGGCATGATGATCACCTCTGCCACGGGGTACCCACGCTGGACGAGGGCACGGGCGGCATTGGTCACGAGCTCGGCATGCCCTTGATGAAAGGGATCGGCTGAGGAGCCGAAAATGAGCACAAGCGGCGCTTTGCTATTTTCCATATGCCTTATTCTACGCTTTTTTCTAAGGCTTGGATTTCTTCCTGCCAGAGGGCAGCGCTGGCATCTGAGGGCATCATCCACCCGCCGCGCGGTGAGAGGCTGAGCCCCACAATTTGCGGACCGTCGGTGCTGGCAGAGCGCTTAAACTGCTGGCTGAAGAAGCGGCTATAGAACATACGCAGCCAGCGTAAGATTTCCTGCGCAGTGTAGCTGCCAGCAAAAGCTTGCTTCGCTAAGTTAAATACCTCTTTGGGGCTTAGACGCTGCCCAATGGCATGATATAGGAAAAAATCGTGGAGCAGGTAAGGGCCAATGCTTGCTTCGGTCGCTTGTGCTTTTGTGCCGCCAGTGCTCGTAGGAATCAACTCAGGTGTGATGGTCGCTTGGCAGATTTGTTGGGTGATATCGGCACCCTCTGCACCAAAAAGCGTCTCGCCCGCCCAAACTAAAACGCGCAGCAGCAAGGTCTTAGGCAAGCCGGCGTTAGGGTCGTACATGGACATGTGGTCGCCATTGAAGGTGCACCAGCCCAACGCGATTTCTGAAAGATCACCCGTTCCGACCATCAAAGCTTGGTGCTGGTTTGCCAAATCCATCAGGATTTGCGTGCGCTCGCGCGCCTGCGCGTTTTCATAGGTCACATCAAAGATACCCAGCGGGTGCCCGATGTCTTTTAGGTGCTGCTCGAGGGCAGCACCAATCGGAATGGTGCGGTAGGTTACGCCGGCAAGCTCGGCTAAGGCTTCCAAGCGCTCTTTGGAAGCACCTGTGGTGCCTGGGCCAGGCAACGAAATGGCAAATATATCCTTTTTATCCCAGCCAAGTTGGGTAAAAGCCTGAGCGCAAACCAGCAGCGCCAAGCTCGAATCGGAGCCGCCCGAAATGCCTAATACTACGCGCCGGATGCCTGTATACCTCAAGCGCCCGGCGAGCGCAGCAACCTGAATGGCAAAAGCCCGCTGGAATTGGGCATCTTGATCCGTGCTGGCAATAAAAGGTGTTTGGCTGATGGATGGCGCACTCTGATCTCGCGGTGGCTGTTTAGCTTGCGGCGTTGCTGCGGCAGAAAAGTCGATCCTTTCAGAAGAGCTTTGCGTGCTGAACTGCAGCGGCTGCGTTTCGGTGAG
>DICP01000078.1:31902-41534 GCA_002417685.1 Candidatus Mesolinea sp. UBA5823 | reverse complement strand
GCAATGTGAGATTAGCGGCGATCGGGACGCGCTTACCGAGCAGTTCAATTTGGTCAGCAGGCAGCGCAGCAGCTGGGGCAAACCAGCGGCTGGGGTAGCGCCCAGAAAAATCACGCGGCTCGGTGGCAAGCGACACGCCCATCGCGCCTTGAGGGCTGAGCAGCACGCCTGCATCGTAAAGCTGGCCGGCAAAAGCCAATGGCAGCCCGACCACCACCCATAATTTGAACTGCTGGGCGGCTTCCTGTAAGTGCGTCAAGCCTTCTAGTGCCTTTCTCTGTAGCAGAGGCTGGAAGAACAAATCCCCGCACGTGCTGCCCGTTAGGCAAAGCTCTGGAAAGAGCACCAACTGGGGCTGCGAAGCCTCTTCCGCGGCTTGTTGCAGGGCATCCAGCAAAATGCTGGTATTGAATGTGACATCGGCTACCCGCAGCTCGGGGACGACCACACGCAGGAGGCAGCTTCCTGTAGGAGCAGAATGACTTGAGGAGAGTGGATTGATCATGGCATCGAACTTTTGCCCCAAGCTTAGGCGTAAATGCTTTACGCAGCTTTATGTGGCAAAAGTTAACTCCTTTCAGGTGGAATCATAACAAGCTTTTGAAAAGTTAGGGGAAATTTTTCGTGCCTTGTTGGTTTTTAGTGATGTGACTAAGAGGTCACATCACTGATCGATAGCTTTGCAGGCAGGAGAGCTGGCTTGATAGGGCTTGCGGGTCTTCACGGAAATACTCCAAAGTGAGCAGTTGGGGATTCGTGCGTTCTAAGGTCCACTCCAAGAGCTGGTAATCTTCCTCCATGAGGGGCTCGTGGGTGTCATATAGCTGACCATCAGATCCCTCGCGCACGCCCGCCAAGTGAATTTGTTGCGTGCGCTCGAGCGGAAGAGCTGTGATGTATTCTTGTGAGCTTATCCCACGCGCGTGGGCTGCGATGCGAGCATGCGCCAAGTCGAGCAACAAGCCAGTTTGGGTTTCTTCCATCACTCTGTTAATCACTGCCGGCTCACTCTCAAAGCGATAGCGCTTAGGGTGCAGGCTCGGCATATTTTCCAAAATGACCGGTAGTTCCACTTGCTGCTTGAGCGAATTAACACTTTGGATAAAGCGCCAAATAGCCAAAGCAGGGATCGGCCCAGGCAAGACCCAGCCTCTATTTATGCGTGCATTCGTCCAGAGCGCTGGCAGGGGCGCCATGTGGATGGAAACAAAAGGTGATTCCGGGCAGGCTTGCAGGTAGTCTAGCAAGTGCGAGCGCCAGTTTTTTCCGGTTTGCATACGCCCAGGGTGAAAGTGAAAAGCCAACCCCGGAAATTCAGCCCGCCTCTGTGCAATCAACCCCAGCTCGAGCTTATCTACCCATTCGATAGCATCGATTTCTACTGCAGATGCACGCAGCAACGTAATCAGCGCCTCAGAATAATTTACGGATAGTTTCATTTCAGCCCTGCTTGCATCTTGGTAGGCATAGCCGTAACATCGTTGTTTTGCGAGAGCTGTTCATGCACCACCTGGGCAAGCCGTCCAAACTCGGGCTGGAAGCGCATCTCCTCGATTCGCGGGCGAGGTAAAGGAATGGGCAGGTCCAGGCTAATCTGTGCTGGCCGGCGTGTCATCACTAAGACGCGGTCGGCTAAGTAAATCGCCTCTGAGATCGAATGGGTGACCATCAGCACCGTTTTGCGCTTTTCCCCCCAGATGCGCAGCAACTCCTCACCCATGCGTTCGCGCGTGAGGGCATCCAACTGCCCAAAAGGCTCATCCAACAGCAAGATCTCTGGGTCCTGCACCAAGGAGCGCGCAATCGCCACACGCTGTGCCATCCCGCCGGAGAGCTCGTGGGGGTAGCTCTTTTCGAAGCCATGCAAGCCAACCAAATCGATCATCTCTTGAGTGGCTTGCTGAATCTCCTCCTTGGGTCGTCCAGCCAATTCCAGCGGCAGGCTGACGTTATCGAAGAGAGTGCGCCAGGGCATCAGGTTAGGCTTTTGGAAGACTAAACCAGTTTGCGGCCCGGTGTGGCTGGGGTGAGGAAAGCGGATTTCGCCAGTTGATGGGGTGAGCAAGCCGCTCAACGCGCGCAGCAAAGTGCTCTTGCCGCCGCCCGAAGGACCAATAACGCAAACAAAGGAGTTCGCCTCCACGGCAAAGGAGAGGTTGTCCAACACTTCCAGGCTGCCGTCTATTTCTACGAAGGCAATCGAGAGCCCGCGCACCTCCAGCGCTATTTTAGGGGAGGAAGGCATCATGATAAGCTCCTTGCACGTCCACGGGTTGGCTCATCAACCCAAGCTGCAGCAGAACTTGTTGCATGTTCTCCCAGCTCTCCTGCTGCGAGCCGGGCAACGGGTCAGTTTCCCAGAGTTTGATAGATTCCGCCAGCACGGCTTGCTGCACGGCTTGGTCTGCCTCGGTTAGGTTCTCCACATACTTGGCGCAAATCGCATAAGCTTCCTCCGGGTTTTCGGCGGCAGCTTTCACCCCGCGGTAGAAAGCTTTCACCACAGAGCGCACCAAATCCGGGTCATTTGCGATCGTCTCTTCATTGGTGACGAGAGAATTGCCAACCAAATCTAAGTAATCGGAGACGGCAATGACGTTAATCTCGTAGCCTAAAGCCCGCAGCTGGGAAGGCTCATTGGGTAGGTAAATCACCGCAGCATCGACCGTTTGGCTCACGAGCGCCTCGACTTGCGTAAACCCAATCGAGGAGAGGGTGTAATCGGCATCGCTCAAGCCTGCATAGTTAGCTAAGGCTTCAAACCCGATATAGCTTGCACCATACAAGCCGGGCAGCCCAATCACTTTGCCTTTAAGGTCTTGGGGCGTCTGGATATTTTGTTCTTTGAGTGAGACCACGCCAACCGGGAATTTTTTATACCACGGGTAAACCGAGACGACAGGTAACCCTTGGGCGCGCGCCATGAGCACCTGCTCGCCTGAGGCTACCATGAACTGCTCTTTACCGGAGCCTACCAACGCGATCATATCCGCTTCGTTACCATAGTTGAGCTTCACCTGCAGCCCTTCCTCAGCAAAGTAGCCTTTCTCGATGGCAACATAAAAGGGGGCAAACTGCACATTAGGAATGTAGGTCAAGTTAATCGTGATCTCGCGCAGTTGAGCGTTGGTGGTGGGGGTGCTGCCCGCCTGGCAAGCCGAGAGTGCTAAAATCGTCATTATTATCAACAGAAAAAGAGGTCTTTTCATAATTTCTGAAGCTCCTAATTTGTCTTGCGCCAGGTCTGCCAGGAAAGCAGCCGGCTTTCAAGCAGCAAGATTAAACCATATAGCGCCGCTGCCAAAGCCATAAGGGTAATGACAGCCACAAAGACCAGCGCGGTATCATATTGCCCGCGCCCGACGTTAATCAGAAATCCCAAGCCGCGGTCTGAACCGACTAATTCCCCGACGATGGCGCCGATCACCGAAAGCGTTGCGCCCACCCTGAGGCCGCCCAGGAAGACCGGCAAGCTGGCGGGAAGTTCCAGGTAGCGCAAGGTTTGCGCCGGCGTTGCCCGCAACGAGCGCATCAGCTCGCGCAGGTCCTGCGGCACCTCGCGTAAGCCCACTAACGTATTGATCAGAACGGGGAAGAAGACCGTGAGTGAGCAAATCAGCACCTTCGAAAACATCCCCGGTCCAAACCAAATCACGAGCAGCGGCGCAATCGCAACCACAGGCACGGATTGGCTGGCAACCAAGTAAGGTGAGGCGAAATTCTCCAGCCATGGGGATTTGGAAAGGAAATAACCCAAAAGCGCGGCGAGCGAGCTGCCAATCATTAATCCAAGAATGACTTCAAGCAGCGTATAAGATAAATGCCGCCAGAGTAAACCATTGCTAAGGGTTATGAGGAATTTTTGCCAGACCATGGAGGGGCTGGGCAGGATGAAAGCCGGCAGCCTGAGCAGCATCCAGACCAGCTGCCAGAGCGCCAGACCAAAGAGAAGCGCCAAAACGCCCATCACCCAGCGCCGCGAAGTGAGGCGCTGCAGTTGAACTTTTGGGGTAGGCATGCCTTGCTGTTTCATCGTAATTAAGGTTAAAGCATATCATAAATAGAAGCTGTTTTTTTCGGTTTTTATCATTTTAGGTTTCGATTTTCTAGGAGGTATTTGATAACACATCATACCTTTGAGCGGGTTAAGCTTTATTTGCGGCTATAATACAAGCATGATTTCTAATTTATCTGCTCCAGAACGCATTTTGGTCATGCCGAACGCAGAACTCCCCAAGGCAATTGCACTCTCAGAGGAAATTAGTCAACACCTAGCGCAAAAGCACATCAATCACCGTGTCTATTCCTATCAGTATGAGAATTTGATGCCAGCACCGGATCTTTTAGGCTGGGATGTCATCTTAACAGTGGGCGGAGATGGCACGCTCTTGCGCGTGGGGCACTTATGCGTGCCACTTGGCTTGCCGCTATTGGGCATTCAAGCTGGTCGGCTGGGCTTCCTTTCAGAGCTAAGTGAAACAACTTGGCAAGAGGGGCTGGAGCAGCTGCTCGCAGGTCAATATCATCTGGAGGAGCGCCTAACTTTGGATGCCGAGCTCGTGCGGCAAGGTGAGCCTACCCAAAAATGGGACGTAATTAACGAAGTGGTGGTTTCTCGTGGACATATCGTCCGCCCGATTGAAATCCGTGTAGACCTCAACGAAGGCTATATGACTTCTTACATCGCGGATGGCTTGATCATCTCTACTGCCACAGGCTCAACGGCGTATGCCTTAGCGGTAGGCGGTCCAATCCTGCCGCCTGAGCTACGCAATATGCTCGTTTTACCCATCGCGCCGCATCTTTCGCTAGACCGCGCGGTGGTGCTGGCTGAAGGTGCCGAAGTCACCTTACGTGCCCAATCTGACCACGAAGCTGTCTTAAGTGTGGATGGGATGGGACCTGTTGTATTGAAACCTACTGATTTTGTGCACATTGCGGCTAACTCAAACTCCTTACGGATGGTCCGCTTTGGAGAACCAAACTATTTTTACCGCAGGCTGGCTGCGATGATGCAAAACAATCCAATACTGAAGCAAAATAACTATGACTGAACTAAACACCAATAAAAACTTAACCTCTGAACAATCATCAGACGATATCACGCTGCGCTGCAATCGCTGTAATAAACCTATTACACCAGAGGAAGCAGTGCTCACCCCTACCGGTTACCGCTGCAAGGATTGTGTACGTGAGCAGCAAAAGATCTACGACACGACCAAAGGGTTGGATGTGCTCATCGGTTTTATAATCTCTGCCCTTATAGCATATGCCGGCAGCTGGCTGGCGAGACGTTTAGGCTTCTTGGTTCTGTTGGTCGGCCCCGGTGTGGGTATGCTGATCGCTAACGCGGTTCGCTTAGCTGTGCGCAAGCGCCGCAGCAAAGCCCTAAATCGGGCTGTGCTATTGGGCAGCATCGTGGGCTGCTTACCCTTTGTTGTTATGGGCATCCTGCCTCTCATTTCTCTCGGTGGAAACTTGTTTGCCTTGCCCGGCTTGCTGCCCTTAGTCTGGCAGGTGCTTTATAGCGCTTTGGCGATATCTACCGCATACTATCAGCTTACCGGCATCAGGCTCGGTTGAGGTGCTATGCTCTCTGAATTGCGCATCCAAGACTTTGCCATCATTGAAGACCTTCAACTTCAGTTCAAGCCTGGGTTGACCGTTTTCACCGGCGAAACAGGCGCAGGCAAATCCATCATATTGGATGCATTGAGCGCTGTTTTAGGTGGGAGAGTAGACGCAAACGACATCCGCCGCGAAAGTGACAAAGCCATCATCGAAGCCACATTTTTATTAGATGAACCCACCCAAACGGCACTTCGGCCCATCTTGGAGGCAGAAGGTCTATTTGAAGGCGGGCAGCTTACCCTTGCTCGGGAGATACGCGCAGCCGGGCGGAACGTGGCTCGCGTTAACGGGCGGAGCGTAAACCTGACCCTTCAAGCGGAGGTAGGGGCGTTACTGGCGGATATTCATGGCCAATCGGAGCATCTCTCGTTACTGCGCGTGCAGCACCACCTCGAGCTGCTTGACCGCTTTGCGCACCATGATGCTCTTTTGGCTCAATACCGTGCGGCGTATCGCCAGTGGTCTGCGCTGCAAGCCGAGTTGGAAGACTTGCGTAAGACGCAGCAGTTTGCCCGCGAGCGTACGGACATGCTTACTTACCAGATTCAGGAAATTGAATCTGCCCATCTCAAAGCTGGCGAAGAAGAGGAGTTGCGCCAGGAGCGCACCCGCTTGGCGAATGCTGAAACACTATACGAGCTAAGCCAGCAAGCTTTAGCTTTGCTCGATGAGGGTGGAACGGACTCTTTACCTGTGACTGACTTGCTTGGCCAAGCTGTGCAGAGTTTGGCTGAACTCAGCCGCATCGACCCGCAAATGGCAAGCCTCAACGAGCGCGCGGAATCGGCTCTGAACACGCTTGCGGATATTGCTTATGAGCTGCGCAGTTATCTAGAATCCATCGAGTTTAACCCCAAACGGCTCGATCAGATCGAAGACCGGCTTAATACGATTGGTTTTCTAAAGCGCAAATATGGTGGCAGCTTAGAGGCTGTAAAAGACTATCTGGATAAATCTAAGGTCGAGTTAACTAAAGTCGAGAATATAGATGAGCAGATATCGCAAGTGGAACATAAAATAGTTCAGATAAAACAAGAACTCGCTGACTATGCCGCGCGGATCTCTCGGGAGCGAATCGAAGCTGCTGAAAAGTTGACTACCGGGATCGAACAGCAATTGGATAAACTGCAGATGACCAAAGCACATTTTCAGGTGGATATCCGCCAGCAGCCAGATCCAAATGGCTTGATGGTCGACGGCAAAACCTTAGCTTTTGATGCCAATGGCGTAGATAAGGTCGAATTTTTGATCGAGACCAATGTAGGCGAGGGCTTTAAGCCACTGGTTAAGATCGCCTCAGGGGGTGAAACTTCGCGCCTGATGTTAGCGCTGAAAAGCGTTTTAGCTGAAGCTGATCAAATCCCAACCTTGATATTTGATGAAATTGACCAAGGCATTGGCGGGAGGGTAGGAATGACGGTTGGGGAGATGCTTTGGCACTTGGCACGCGAGCATCAGGTGATGTGCGTTACGCATTTACCGCAATTAGCTGCTTTCGGCGATCAGCATTTGCACGTCTCTAAGCAGGAACAAGGCGGACGCACAACCACCCATGTCCAGGAACTCAGGGGAGACGAGCGCGTGAAGGAATTAGCTGCTATGCTTGGCTCACTAAGTGAAAGCACAAAACAATCTGCAGAGGAATTGTTACTCACAGTTGCAGATTTTACGGGTAAAATTAAATCAGTCGGATAATCTCACCTCATGCTTTGATCGTTATCCGATGAGAAAGAATACGCCTAATCGGCTATGATCACCGAAAGGAAGCCAATATGCCTAAAACCAGTGATATCTTAGCAGTAATTCTAGGAGGTGGTCAGGGCAAACGCCTTTATCCACTGACCGTTGAACGCTCTAAGCCGGCTGTTCCAATCGCGGGGAAATACCGCCTCATCGATATTACCATCAGCAATTGTTTAAATTCAAATATTCCTCGCATCGCTGTATTGACGCAATTTAACTCTGTCTCTTTGCATCGGCATATCTCGCAAACTTATGTCTTTGATTCCTTCCACCCTGGTTGGGTCCAAATTTGGGCAGCAGAACAAACTATGGAGCATGCCGATTGGTATCAGGGCACAGCTGATGCGGTACGCAAACAGCTCGGGGAAATCCGTTCAACTAACCGCCCTTATGTGCTCATTTTAGCTGGGGACCATCTTTACCGCATGAACTATGCTGAAATGGCAGAATTTCACTGGGCGAATAACGCGGATGTTACTGTCGCGGTACAGCCAGTACCTAAAGAAGAAGCAACTCGATTTGGCTTGCTCAAGCGCGATGAAGATGGACGCATCATTGATTTTGCCGAAAAACCCAAGGATCCTGTCCGCCTGGCTAATATGATTTGCCGCGATGACCCCGAGAAGCCATATTTGGGCTCAATGGGAATTTACCTTTTTAATACGAATGTGCTTATGGATGTTCTACGCCCAGATAAAAGTAAAGAGCATTTAGACGATTTTGGCGGCGATATTATTCCCTACCTTATTCAAAATGGTGCCGGGGTATATGGATATAACTTTGATGGCTATTGGCGCGATATAGGAACCATCCGCGCTTTCTATGAAACAAATTTGGCATTGACCGAAGAGAATCCTGGATTTAACTTCTACGACCCAGATAAGCCCATTTTTACGCACCCGCGGTTTTTGCCTTGCTCTCAGGTAATTGGCTGTACGTTGAAGAATGCCTTGATCGCTGAAGGATGCTTGGTTTCGGATGCTACAATTGAACACTCAATTGTTGGCTTACGCAGCCAAATCGGTGGGGGCTCAGTAATCAAAGACTCGATTTTGATGGGCGCGGATTACTATGGCACGTTGCGGAACGGCGCCCCGATTGGTATCGGTAAAAACTGCCAAATCTGCTGCGCCATTATCGATAAAAACGCCAGCATCGGCGATAATGTGGTCATCAAACCCTTCCCGATCGATCGCGATGTGGATCACCCGCTCTATGCTGTGCGGGATGGCATTGTGGTCATTCCCAAGCACACCACCATTCCCGCTGGCACGGTGATTGCGCCATAATTTCACTCTCGAAAATCAGGAAAATTAAAACTCCGGTCCGACCGGAGTTTTTATGCCCATGCGCCAAAGCGCAAAAAGTACACGGCGATGCCGAAAGCCACTGCCACGTTGAGCGAACCTTTGCTGCCAGCCATGGGCAAGTTTAGGGTCGCATCAGCCAAGAGGAGAACCGCGGGGTCTATACCTGCTGGCTCGCTTCCTACCACAAGCGCAATTGACCTATCTGCTTTGGGCAAAGTGTAAGAAAATAGCGAGATGGATCCAGGAGCAGCTTCTAACGCTAAGATGATAACGTCTTGAGCCTTCAGCTTTTCTACCAAAGCTATAGTACTGGGGGCATGTTCCCAGGGAACTGTTTGCTCAGCACCCAGTGCTGTTTTGGCAATCTGAGCATTATCTGCTGGGTTTGGGGTGATGCCGCACAACCATAGCTTTTGTAAACCAGCGCCATCCGCCGTACGAAATATTCCCCCCACGTTTTGCGCTGAGCGAATATTATCCAAAATAGCCAGCATGGGGAACGTGTGATGTGGTGATGCAAGATTTACTGAGCTTTGCGGAAGAGCCTGAACTGCGGGCTGCAGTTCACCTCCGCAGAGTGGGCAGTAAGCCCCTTTGAACTGTGCTAAATCCAATGGAAAGCGCAGCCCGCAGCTGGGGTTTTGGCACTGCATAAACCAGATGTTGGGGGTGGATTTCATCGCAGGCTAATCTTAATCCAAAATCGGACGAAGAGTGGTGGATAAAAACAGGAGTTTACGGGGTATAGGCCTGGCCATAAGCAGTGCAATACTGCCCAAAACTATATCCGCGCAGGGTCAGCTCGTGCAAGACAAGTTCTAATCCCTGCAGGGTATTTTCACGTTTTTCCCCACCATCGTGCATTAATATCACCTTGTAAGGCGCAATATTCGCGGAAACAGTGTCCAAGATTTCATCAGGGCTGATGCCGCTCCAATCACGCGTGTC
>DICP01000078.1:18454-31858 GCA_002417685.1 Candidatus Mesolinea sp. UBA5823 | reverse complement strand
CGCAGGCAAGGGGTCAGCGCGCCTTCAACTTGCGGGTTTGCTGCCAGTGCATCGGCGATAGCTGCGCGCGTATCCACCACTTCCAGGTAAAAATCAGAATAACCTAATTTGGTGAGGTCAAGGTGATTATAGCCGTGCAGACCGATAGTATTGCCATTTTCCGCAACCCGCAAGGTTGTTTCCGGGTAGCTGCGTGCATTACGGCCAATTTCATAGAAAGTGGCTGTGGCGTGATATTGTTGCAGCAGGTCAAGAACTTGTGGCGTCCATTTGGGGTCGGGGCCATCATCAAAGGTCAGATAAACGACTAAATCCGGGTCAGGTTGGGCAAACTCCTGCTCATCAGCGGTATAAGTTGATCCCTGCAGCCAGCCGCTGGCGAGCTGTGTGAACTGCTGCGTGCGGCCGGGATCTTGCGGTTGGCTTGCCGGCGGTGCGGCCTGATAGGAACTAACTGCTAACACTGGCTGAGCTATAGCGCCCAGCAGGGCAAAAAGCAAGGCGACAATCAATCCTTTTTTCATCAGAGACTGACCAAACTTGCAGGGGCTACCATGGCGAGCATATCCTTCATCCATATATTATATACGTTGCAAGCCCAATGCCAGTTCCATTTAAAACAAGGAGCCTGCAAAGTTTTTTTACTCTGCAGGCTCTCATAGTTATTTATTGTTTAATCTCCCATACGGGCATCCAATTGAACCCAGGTTTGTCCGCCATTTTGGCTGTAAAAAAGAAGATTTTGGTCAAAGCTGTCGCTAGAACTATCGTATACCAACAACCAACCAGCCTCCGCGTCCACAAAATCTACGCTGAGTGCTGTGTAACCTGCTGGCAGCGAACTGCTCAGGTCTTCCCACGTCGTGGCGCCGTCCGTACTACGGAAGAGCGCAGTTTCACCCAAAATCCAGCCGTTTTGCCCATCGGTAAAGTCATAGACATAGCCCTGGACAGGCGCGCTGGATACTGACTGCCAAGTCTGGCCGCCATCACTGGTTTTACACACAATGGTCTGCGCGTTACCATCCATTAAATAGGTCTGCAGCGGTAGGAAGCCCTCAGTTTCACTCACGAAAATCGGTGGGAAGCTGGTATACATCGCGTCCGGGTCGGCATCGGCGATATCGCAAGGTTGGTGCGCCCAAGTTGTACCGCCATCGGTTGTGCGGTATAAGTAGACAAAGTCGTTCACCGGTTCTGAGCCTGTTATCCAGCCATTAACCGGGTCTAGGAAAGCGAACCCCGACTTGATCCCGCCAGCTGGTAGAGAGGGTTCTTCGCCTCCTGGGGTGTGCGTAAAGCGCTGCTCCCAGGTTTGGCCAGCGTCGCTGGTGGTATAGACTGCCACCCATTCGGATCCAGCGCCAGCACCCAGCCGGCTGAGCATAAAGCCTGTATTGTTATCCAGGAAAAAGAGCGTGCCGCCCAAGAAAGTAAGTGGGGTTTCCGACCAAGTTGCGCCGCTATCGGTTGTATGCAAGATAGATGAGGTTTCCGTGGCATAATCTGAAAGACTCAGCCAAGCTGTGTTGCCATCTAAAAAGAATCCGTCAACAGAACCTCCTTCAAGTGTTTCGCCTGCCTGGGGGTAAACCGTGAACCAGCTCAAGCCACCGTCGGTGGTGTGATAAAGTACACTCTGGTTGCTGTTGAAAGCCCAACCGCTGCCATCCGCGAACATATGCAGTCCATAGGTGGGTAAGCCAACGGAAGGTGTAGGCGTTGTAGGAGTGTGAGTTGGCAAAGCAGTAGGCTCGGCTGTGGGCGTCTCGATGGGATAAGTAACATCAGTAGGTGAGGGCAGACCGCCTATAGGATAACTCGTCTCTAACGAGGTAGTAGGTGAGGAAATTGGTGTTTGAGAATTACAAGCACCCAAAAGCAATCCAAACATAAGTGCAATCAAGAGGGTTTGATATGTTTTATTCATAGGAACTCCTTATAGCCATTGTACTATGGACGCGCGGCATTGAGTAATAGTTCCACAGAGTTGGTATGTTGCGATAAACGGAAAATGCCCTTGGCGCGATTCGAACGCGCAACCTACTGCTCCGCAAGCAGTTGCTCTATCCATTAAGCTACAAGGGCTTATGCTTCGTGATGGCATTATTTTATCGCTGAATAGGCATAAGGTCAAGAAAAAATCCGTGGGCAAATAATAGACCCTGATCTTGAGTTATTGCAGGGTCTTCTGAGCGGATAGCCTGCCAGGAGAGTACCATCTAATGCATTTGACCGATAAAGCTCAACGAAACTGACTTTCTATCATTACCATCGCTGATCATCAAAACATGGAATGAGTGAGACCTACGGTCAAGATTATCGCTCGGTCTGAAGACCGGCGAGAGCAAGAAGGTTTCACGTGAAACACCATGTACTAATCCAGAGTTGTTTCACGTGAAACCTAAGGGACGATAACCTGCCTGCCCTCCGAAGAAATCTCATGCTCATGCACAAGAAAGGCTAAGGCTTGGCCAGTGGCATCGTCAATTACCAAATCTAAATGGCTGTTTGGGCTTGCATCGCTCACTTGGATTAGCCGTAAGCGCGCTTCCAAACCCGCTTCGGGTGTGATCCAATCGGATAAATGATTAGGACTTGCTTCAAAAAATTCGCGTTGGAATTTATCCTTACTAAGATTAACGGCAATTGGGTAAATCTGCCCTTCCAGCAAGTCCTGGAAAAAGTGTGTGCCCAAAGAAGGCTCATCAGGAATACCCACTGGTCCTCCGGTAAGCTCCACCAAGGCTTTGGCATTGTAAATATCGCCATAATCCACATGCACGCCTAAATCTGGATTAGAAGTACCCCAACGGCCTGGACCTACGCAGATGAAGGTTTCGTTAGCCAATGCAGCGTTGAGTTTACCAATAGCACGCTCCAATTTGTTGCGTTCAGCACTATTAGGGATGGAAAAGTAGGCTTCTGGCGGTACGTAAAGTATATAATGCACATTTTGCACACTCCCACCCGAAACTACGCTTTTACCTGAAAAGATTTGATCCTTTAAGGGGACATTTTGAGGCAGCAAGTAAACGCTCTCTTTAATCGTCCCAAGCGGTCTGCATTGGATTAGGGTGATTTGTACTTGCGGCTTACCTTGGTGTTCTTCCACTTTGGCAGTAAATTCAACGTCCACTGGCGTGTGATATTCACCTTCCAAAGCAGCCAAGAGTTCGCGCATAAAGGCCGGGAAATCAGTATGGCGCAGCAATTCATCAAAAGTGAGGATAAGGCTATGTGGATCTCCTTCGATGAAATTGGCGTGCATTGTGTGAATATAACCATCGCTATCAATCTGGGCGATGTAGCGCAGTGCGGGCACTTGGGGTCCTAAGACCTCATGTACCGGCAACGTCCGAAAGAGGTTGCTTTTTAGGTCGATGAGGTCAATGTATTGCTGTGAGTAGTGCCGGATGGACTGCAAAGAGCTGGATGGCGTTAGCGTGGGGTGGCTGAGAGCTACTAAACGCGGGTANNGGCGACCAGCGGTATTGGTTTTTGCTATAGCCTACGCCAGCCAACTGGGGAAAATAATATTGTCCAACCTGCTGCCCCTCGACGACTTGGATGAGCAGCGCCATGCGCTCGTCATAATCGAGCAAGCCGCGGCTTTTGCGGTAAAGCAAGGCGTTGGGGTTAAGTGTGCTGGCGTAAATCCGCGCCATGGCTTGTTGCATTGCGCGTAGGTTATCTTCTGGCTCGCCTTGGTTGGGCAAATAGATGCTTTCGTATTTACCTGCAAAAGCAGTGCCAAAGTTATCTTCCAGTAAGCTAGATGAGCGCACAATCAAAGGTCTCCGCCCCGCCATGCTTAATATCGTCTCCATATGCTGAATTGCACCTGGTGGAAACTCCCCTTGGCTGAAATCTTCTAAAATGCGCGGATAATCCTTGCGCATTTCCTCTTCGTTCTTATATTTTTGATCACCCCAATGCAATAAATTATTAATGGAAATAAAGGTATAAAAAACATCTGAGCCTATGTAAAATGAAGTGGGGGTGCGCAAGCTGGCTTGCAGCTCTGGGCTGGTTTTCTCCTTGAGGATGCGTGCTGCTAAGAGCATGCCGGCAGCTTTTCCGCCAATGCGTCCCCGCCCAAGCTTATGTTTACGGATCTCAGCCAAGTCTGCGAGAGTAAACCATTCCTTGGCGATGTTAATGTAGCGCAGCTGGTCACTGATCATGTTGCGGATAAGCACAACCTTTATCTCCTGCAAGCGCGCAGCATAGAGGGCGCGCTGCTCTGGGGGCAGCTTTTCGATCATCATGCCTTGGTTAAAGAGCAACTCCGTGGGGGCAGTTTCTGGGTTGAACTCGACGATTCCTTCGGGCACTTGCACACCGCGTTCGTTGAGTGCCTGTTGAATTAGTTTAGAGAGGTGATTGAAATCAAAGTACTTGGCGAAGTACGAGTCCGTGAGCGTATCCAATATCAGTGCTTTACGGCGCTCCCAGGTTTCGGTATCTTCTTCATTAAATGGATTAAACAAACCTTCGCGCTCTTGCGATTGGACCGCAGCTTCTACGGCTTCAGAGTAAAGGTCGTCTGGCCCGATGATGCCATGGCTATAGAGCTCTTGACGCATCAGTTCGCGGATGCGCTTTGAAAGAATCGGGTACTGCGAAAGTGCCAAATAAACGCTATAATAACGGTCGCTGCCGCTTTGTGGAAGAGTCATTGGAATTGCCTTATCGTTTGCTCTGCCTTATTTTATCATTTTGTAGAGTCGGAAAAACGACAATACCTTTACCTATTAGATTTACAGAACTACGGGGATGTATGCTATATATAAATTTGGATTTTTCTTCCACATATGTTATACTAAAAAAGCCAGAGGACAAAATTCGGCTACATGCCGTGTGGAAAAGTTGCTAAGGTGACTCTTCCCTATATCCCTGGCAAGAAATTATCAAAAGCCGCTAATGTTAGCGGTCTTTTTTTGTCGTAATAAACCCCATATTTTGCTTCACGTGTATCGTCCAAATCGTGAACAAGGCTATATTTCGGCCACAAGTAATCTAAATAACGGTCCTCGTGACGCTCGTAAAAACGTTGTAACGACCAGAGAAAATAATCTACAGCTTGCAGCCCTCCGGATTGGAAGGAGGATTTAGCATGGATATAAATTTCTGAATTTATATAACTACTGCCCCATTTTTCTGCAAATCGTCGTTGAGCTTGGATTAATGAATTCCTTAATGCTTCTGTTCTGTCTTGATTACCTCGTTTTGCGAAAGTTATTTCGTAATGGTCTTCCTTGTGCAACAAATTCCTAAAAAGCACTCGGACCATGTAATCATATAATTCGTTGGGGTTGTATTTATAATGGGGGTCACTCATATTGCGTTGCCGAACATATTCCAACACCTTATCCTTTCGGCGGACTACAGCTAAGAATTTCACATCTGCTTTCCTAAGCATTGAAAAAACTTCATGCCGAACTTCAGGGATATCATCCTTGGCATGAAATGCAACATAAGTTTTCCTTGCTTCAGGTTGCATTGATGGCACTTTTTTGAAATATTCATCCGCTAAAAGGTTTTGCCTTAATTCATCCAACTCGTTTGACAATTTGTCGGGCTGATTACAATCTAAAATTCCTAAAATAAAAAAACGAGAACAGCCATTGGTATTAATTATTACCTGCCCTCTTTTACCGAATAGGACAGGATCGCCGGCTTCATCTACAAAATAAAATCGACAACGGTTTGAAGAGTTCATCTTTATCTACAACTCATAATAATAAAAAAATAAGCTAATAATGTTGTCATACCAACTATGTATTTATATATATATAAAAAAAGAAATAAATGCGCACTCTCATTATTGTCAATATTAACCTTTTTATGTGGAACATGCATTTGCTTTCTTAGAACTTTAGTGCTGAAACTTTTTCTAATCGTTGAAAATGCCAACGATGGATTCCCAAAAAGATTAAAAATAGTTATCTTGCTCTCTACGGATAATGACGTTCTCTGCACCAACGGTACGATCCAAGTCTTTCAAAACCTCATCGTTGATGTCTGTTGTGTCGTTGGGGAATTCAATCATGTAGTTTTCGCCCCCCTCAGAGACAGCGAAAGCAAAGTGATGGTTTCCAGGATGTGAAACGAGCAACCCATGTAGCTGCCGGATATGGCGCAAGTCGCGTGACTTTTCTCCGCAAGGGTGTATGGTCACGATAAGCTGCGGCTCGTTTTCAATCCCGGGCTCGCGCTGTGAAAGGGAGGGACTATAACTCAGGTCCTCCTCAGGTGGGGGGAGATGCTCATCTGCATCAGCAAATGTAGCAGTGGCTGTGGTTTCAACCTGGCTGTCGAATTGTGCTTTTGGGCTTGCTTGAATTGCTTGAATCTCTATGCTTTCCCCTGCAGCCTCGTAAAGATAATCCGTGGGGTCCTCACCCAATTCCCATTCTGGCTCTTCAAAAGGTTCTCGAGTTTCGTTTTCGGGTGCGCTCTCGTCTGGTTCCTCTGCACCTTCAGGCTTGTGGGCATAGCGGTAAAGCACGTGTATATCTGGCAAATATCGGGAAAGAACTTGTTCGTAATAGCGCCCTTGATTGCGGTTATCAGCTTCAGGCAATTGAACGGAATCAGTTTCCACACGGGAAACCTCATCCACGAGGATGCTTATGCCGTTAGAGCGGTGGTCAACTTTACCCTTGACCACAAGCAACGCGCCCACCTCAACGTCTGATTGATAGCGCTTCCATGCACGAGGGAAAAACGTCAGCTCCATTTCTCCAGCGCTGTCTTCGATGGTCACGAAAGCCATTTCTTTTTCGGAACGCGTGATGAGCGGCCGCAAGCGTTTAACCATGCCTCCAACAGTCACAGGTTCTTTATCGGCAAGTTCCTCGAGCTCATAAGAGGTATGCGAGAGTTTATCGGCAATCAGGCGTATGGCACTCCGCAGGGGATGATCGGTCACATACATGCCGAGCAGCTCTTTTTCCCATTCCAATTGTTGGTTTAAATCCACTTTAGATGCTGGGTTGAGCTGAATGCCAGCGCCACTTTCCTCATTAATCCCGAAGAGCGCTAACTGCCCTAATTCCTTTGCATGAAAATGGCTGGCGCTTACAGCAATCAACTGCTCGATAGCGCTTAGCAGTGCCCGGCGTTGACCAAAGCTATCCAAAGCGCCTACCTTAATGAGGCACTCCAATGGGCGCCTGCCCACCTGGCGCAAATCCACTCGGCGCACAAAATCGGTGATATCTATAAAGGGCTTGTCACCCCGTGCGTTAATAATCATTTCGACTGGGCCTTGCCCCACGTTCTTAATGGCACCTAAACCAAAACGAATTGCGGCAGTCCCATCTGAACGATCTTCTATGACAAAATCGTAACCACTGGTGTTCACGTCTGGTGGAAGCACTTCGATGCCCAAGTTACGCGCTTCTACCACGTATGAGGAACATTTCTCGGCATTGTTTTTCCACGCGGAGAGCAGCGCGGTCATATATTCAATGGGATAATGGCACTTCAGGTAAGCGGTCTGCACCGCGATGACGCCGTAGTCGGCAGCGTGGCTCTTATTGAAGCCATAATGGGCAAAGCTTTCCCAATCGTTAAAAATGGCTTCGGCTTCTTCCCGGGGAATACCCTGTTTAACCGCGCCTTCAACAAATTTCTTGTGGTGCTTGGCAATCTCCTTTTCTTTTTTCTTGGAGATCGCCGAGCGCAAGTCGTCAGATTCGGAGGGGGTATAGCCAGCCAACTCTACCGCGGCTTGCATAATTTGTTCTTGGTAAACCGCGTGTCCGTAAGTATCTTTGAGGATAGGGACCAGCTTCTCGTGGGGATACCTGACCTCTTTCTTGCCGTGCATGCGCTCGATGTATTCTGGGATGCTTTCCATAGGACCGGGGCGGAAAAGCGCGATCATTGCAATCACATGTGAAATATCTGTGGGTTGCATTTGCATGATGTAGCGCGTCATCCCCGAGCCTTCCAACTGGAAGGTGCCCATCGTATGCCCCTCGCTAATGTAGCGAAAAACTTCAGGATCATCAATGGGGATGTTCTCCAAGGTCAGGTGGACGCCATGGCGCTGCTCAATAAGTTCACAGGCTTTAGCCATAATCGTGAGCGTAGCCAAACCCAAAAAATCAACTTTGAGCAAACCAAGGTAATTGACACCGTCCATATCGTATTGGGATACGGACTTGATGGGTAAGTCTTCGCTCTGGCTGGTTGGGCGGTGCAGCGGCAGGTACTCGGTAATCGGCTGGTCGCTGATAATCACGCCAGCGGCATGAGTACCCACATTGCGGATGGAACCTTCCATACGGCTGGCAGTATCAATCAGTTTTTTCATTTGGGGAGATGAATCGTAAACAGAGCGCAGCTCGGGTGATTTCTCTAAAGTTTCAGCGATGGTCGGGCTTTTGCCTTGCTGCAAGCCGGGGATCATTTTTGCAACGCGGTCGACTTCCGCCAACGGGATGTTCATCACGCGGCCCACATCACGGATGGCTCCACGCGCCGCAATGGTGCTGTAAGTGATAATTTGGGCAACTTTATCCGCGCCGTATTTCTGGTTGCAATATTCCATCATCTCCGCACGGCGGTCATCCTGGAAGTCCAGGTCGATATCCGGCATAGTCACGCGCCCAGGGTTTAAAAAGCGCTCAAAAAGGAGGTTAAATCGCAGCGGGTCCACCGAGGTGATATTGAGCGCATATGCGACGAGTGAGCCTGCTGCTGAGCCTCGGGCGTTATACCAGATGTTTTTCTCTCTCGCGTAACGGCAAAGGTCCCACACAATCAGGAAGTATTCATCGAAGCCCATTTTATGGATCACGCCTAACTCGTAATCCAAACGTTGCTGCACCTCTGGGGTTTGCGCTTGCTCTCTCATGCGTTCTTCCAGTCCGCGCTGGCAGAGTTCACGCAGGTAGCTTTTGGGCTGAACGCCTTCCGGCAGCTCAAATTTGGGCAGGTGATATTCTTTACGCCGCAGGTCAACTTCACAACGCTCAGCAATGGCTAAGGTGTTGGTGATGGCTTCTGGCACCTCGGAAAATAGCTCTTGCATTTCCTCGGGGCTGCGTAAATAATAAGAATCATCCGCCATGGTCATTCGGTTTTTATCTGAGAGCAGCTTGCCGGTCTGCACGGCCAAGAGGATATCTTGAAGCTCGGCATCTTCCCGCCGAATATAGTGCACGTCATTGGTGGCAATCAAGCCTACCTGGAATTTTTGGGCTAACTCGACTATCCCACGGTTGACCATATCCAGCTCTGGGATGTTATGCTGCTGAACCTCTAAATAAAAATGCTCAGGCCCAAACACGTCCAGGTACCAACTCAGGGCTTGTTCTGCTCGTTCAGTATCATGGGCTAAAAGCGCCCGCGGGATTTCACCCGAGAGGCACGCAGAGCTGGCAATCAACCCTTCGGAATGACTGCTCAAGTAGGATTTATCAATACGTGGGTGGTAATAAAAGCCTTCCAGCTGGCTGGCCGTAGCAATTTGCAAAAGGTTAAGATAACCCTGCATGTTTTCAGCGAGTAGAACTAAATGAAACGGTCTGGCGTCCCGACTAACATCACGATCGGTCATAGAACGGGGTGCTAAATACGTCTCCAAGCCAATGATCGGCTTGATTCCAGCGGCGGTTGCTGCTTGATAAAAGTCAAGCGTCCCAAACATAGTGCCGTGGTCGGTGAGGGCAACAGCAGGCATCCCTAACTGCTTTACGCGCGTCACTAAGTCAGCTGGTTTGCCAAAACCATCTAAAATAGAGTACGACGAATGCACATGTAGATGAACGAAAGACATATCAAGCTTACTTCCCTAATGAAATTATGATTCCGCTTCCCTAAGTTATTGAGAGCTGAGCCGATTACTCTCCAAACTAAACTTAGTATAGCATAAGCCCATCTCAAAAATGCGGCTTTGAGGTTAAAGTATCGGGAATTTTAAGGCTTGTCTTCAGCTTGTTGAGGAAGGCATAAAGGGGTGTTTTCGGGTGTAGATCGGATGCCCTTCAAATTCGGTCAAGTTGTCCGGATCCGTAATTTTGACAGCGTTACGCATTTTAACCAGGAGTTCCTCAGAGATTTGCCTATTAGCGCGGATGGAATCACCAATAAAACCGATAATGATGAGGATGATCCCGGCAATTGTGAGGGTTCCGCCAATCGAGACAGATTGTAAAAAGCGGCCGGCAGTGTTGATTGTAAAATACAGCACTAAAAAGCGGATTAAAAGTGCCAAACCCAGCACGAGGAAGAGCATACCGATGGACACAAAAGTACGCAAGGGCTGGTAAAGCACATAGGAGCGGATAATTACGCCGCTCTGGCGCCAGATGAAATCAAACGTGCCTCGGTGTAAACGGGATTCCCTCTGCTGAGGATTCGTTCGGATGGGAATATGCGCAATTTTCATGCGGCTCTTACCGGCCTGCACGAGGGTTTCCAGAGTATACGAATATGGGTTATAGACTTGAAGCGGGAGCGCAGCATAGCGGGAATATGCGCGAAAACCGCTAACTGCATCGGGAGTATCGGTATCGGAAACTTTGCGTGAAATTGCACTGCCGAGGGATTCCAACCAACGCTTGACGGGCGAAAAATTGCGATTGCTTTGTGGCTGCCGGTCGCCAATTGCCAGATCTGCGCTTCCTGCCAAAATGGGTTGGATCAGGGCTTGGATTTCACTGCCGGGGTATTGATGGTCGGCATCCGTATTGACGATAATATCGGCGCCTAATGCCAGGGCAAACTGTATGCCAGAAATAAAAGCTCTGGAAAGCCCAAGGTTATTGCGATGCCGAAGCACAAAGTCTGCGCCGTGTTCCAGCGCCACTTGTGCAGTGTTATCGGTCGAGCCGTCATCAATTACAATAATTTGAATACTTTCGACGCCTTCCAACTGCCGCGGTAGGTCATCCAGCACTTTCGGCAGGGTTTCTGCTTCGTTATAAGCAGGGATTTGGATGATCAGCTTTTTCACTCGGGCGCTTTCTGCTCTTTACTGTTGCCCTATTTTAACAGGGTTTTCCGCTTTTGTGGATGCCAGCCCGAGATTTGCAGGTAAAATCCTCACCGCAAAAATGTGATATATATAGCTTATGCTCAACCTGAAGACCAAAATGCGCTTAATCGCCTGTATTTTACTCGTGGCGTATGCCTTATTCCCGCCGACGCTTGCGTTCGCCGAGCCGGCTGAACCCTTACACTATGACTTTTCACAAGTTACCGCTGCTGACCTCATTTCAGCCATGAATGTCTTACGCACATCTTATGGGCTGCAAGCCCTAATCGAAGACCCCACTATCAATACGGTGGCGCAGAACACTGCTCAATATATGGCTGATAACCTGCTTTCCTGGCATATTGGCGACGTGGCTGGCAGGCTGGCAGCCGCTGGCTATGGCGGGGGCAACAAGGTTTGGGCAACTGAAAACTTTGCCATAGGCTATGACGCCAGCATTGATGAAATCATGGTCATGTGGTCCGATGAATCGCACATGCTGCCCGCGGTGAAACCTTATTACTGCAACATTGGCGCTGGCACAGCCCAGGCTTCCAATGGCTCCACATATTACGTGTTGCAGGCAGCTTATGTATCTGGACAGGCTTGCGACTCCAATACTTCTCCAGGCGGCCCAGTGGAAGGCGGGGGCTTCGGTATCATTGTTCCAGTCAAGATTGCGACGCCGGATGCTACAGGCAAGATTGTGCATGTCGTCCAATCTGGACAATCTTTCTGGGCTATTGCCGTCGCATATCAAACAACAATTAAAGAAATCCTGCGTTGGAACAACCTACCTGAAGGAACGGTGTTGCAAATAGGGCAAGAGCTGGTAATCCCCAACCCGAAAGCTGAGGGATATATGACCCCCACGCCTTTTGGTTACTTCACAGCCAGCCCGCCGGATGCGGATGGGAAAATTGTGCATACCGTGCAAGCCTATCAAAACTTGTCCATAATTAGTGAGGTATACGGTGTTCCTATCGAGCGCATTCTTGAGCTTAATAGCTTGACGATAGATATGCCCTTACAGATCGGCCAAAAGCTGTTGATTTATCCCGGCAATGTGACCCCAACACCCACACCTCGCCCGCTGACCCCGATCGAAATGCTCACGCCAGCCGCAGATGGGAACTATTATCACATCGTAAAGGAAGGGCAGAACTTCTCGTGGATTGCGGGTTACTATGGAATTCCCCTGGCAGATTTGCTCGCCTGGAATAACATGACAGAAAACTCCACCCTTTGGCCGGGGGACCGGCTGCTGCTCAAGGTAACGCCACCGGCAACGGTTACGCCCACACCCACACCAGTCACCCCAACGACAATTCCCAGTCCGACTTTGACGAGCACCCCTACCCCCACGCTGCTGCCCAGCCCTACCAGCACAGCCACCCCTGAGCCGACCCTGCTTGGGCTTGGCGCGGGCTTCAATCCCTTCTGGCTGATCCCTGTGGTCATTATTTTGGCGGGCGGCGGATATTTGGCATTGCGCTCAGCCCGGAGGAAGCGCCTAGCTAATACACCTTCAGAGCCGACGCTGCCAGATGAATCGACAACAGAGGGTCAGGGATAGATTTTTGATCCTAATGGGGAAGGAACCAGGTGGAAAACACGTCTTCATAACTCGTTAAGAATTTAATCGGTCCACCCACAAAGAACAAAAGTAAAGTTATCGCGAGCACCACCAATTGCAGGGTCTGGTTTTTGATTTGGCTCTGGGTATACCCGACCAATCCATAAACCAGCCCAATAATGGGGAAAAGGTGAAAGTTCGCCGTTTTGAGCTCATAGGATGATAGTCTGCCTGCAGATATGCTTCCAAATATTGGCGTTACATTCCCCTAAACCTAGACTTTTACCCCAGATTATTTAGTGTCGTTCCTATTCATAAACTGTATGATATGCGCTGATCGCCGCGCACTGCTGTGAAATTCAATTCTTATCCCAAGAATACAAATCTTGAAAATTGATCGGTTAGTTTTTTTGAGGCAACGATGAATACTATAGTTAGATACTAAATTGAGATATAGCTGCTCTGTAATTCCCAGCCAAGCTGCCCAGATCTGCCAATTAACAAGATACGCAGCATCTTTAGCCCCCTGCCAAGTTCCTGAGATAGGCGCCATAACTGGTCGCGTTGAGCCCGTCTGCCAGTGAGAGCAGCTGCTCGCGGTCGATGTAACCCATGCGGTAGGCGATCTCCTCCACGGAGGAAATCATCATGCCTTGCCGCTCTTCAACAGCTTGGATAAAAGTCGCGGCTTGCAGTAGCGACTCGTGTGTGCCGGCGTCCAGCCAAGCCACGCCGCGCCCGAGCACCTTCACCTGCAGCTGGCCTTGTTCCATATAGCGCCGGTTGAGGTCGGTAATTTCCAGCTCACCGCGTGCCGAGGGCTGGAGCTGCT
>DICP01000078.1:18130-18445 GCA_002417685.1 Candidatus Mesolinea sp. UBA5823 | reverse complement strand
GCTAAGCGCTAGACCATTCGCATCAATTTCCACCACGCCGTAGCGCTCCGGGTCACGGACGGAATAAGCAAAGATGACTGCGCCCTCTTTGAGCTCAGCAGCACTGCGCAGAACGGTCGGCAGCCCATGCCCAAAAAAGATATTGTCTCCCAAGATTAGGCAGGCTGGCGAACCTGCCAAAAAGTCTTTGCCCACCAAGAAAGCATCCGCCAAGCCGCGCGGCTCGGGTTGCACGGCGTAAGCAAATTTCAGCCCCCACTGCGTGCCATCTTGCAGCAGGCGCTGATAGAGCGCTTGATCTTCTGGTGTGGTGAT
>DICP01000078.1:14155-18064 GCA_002417685.1 Candidatus Mesolinea sp. UBA5823 | reverse complement strand
ATAGCGATGGTGAGCGGATAAAGCCGGGTGCCTTTGCCGCCAGCTAAGATAATGCCTTTCATGCTCCCTCCTTGCGATTCGCGTAGTTTTTCTGCATCCAGCCATTGTAATCCGATTGCTGGGTAATGGCTGCCACCCATTCTGGGTGTTCCAAGTACCAGCGCACGGTAGCGAGCAAGCCTTGCTGTAAATCATGGCGTGGCTGCCAACCGAGTTCGCGGTTTATTTTGCTTATATCAATATCGTAGCGCCGGTCATGCCCAGGGCGATCGGGCACAAAAGTCATCAATTGCTCATGCGGCGTGAAAGGCGAATTAGGCTGCAGTTCATCTAAGATTTGGCAAATGGTGCGCACGATCTCGATATTGGCGGGCTGGTTATCCCCGCCGATGCAGTAGGTCTCTCCCACGCGGCCTTGCGTAGCCACTTTCCACACCGCTTCGCAGTGATCGTCCACATATAGCCAATCACGGATCTGCAGGCCATCTCCATAAATAGGTAGGGGTTTCCCGCTGGTGGCGTTTAAGATCATCAGTGGGATGAGCTTTTCGGGGAATTGGCGCGGTCCGTAGTTATTGGAGCAGTTGCTGATGCTAATGGGTAAGCCATAAGTCGTATAGTAAGCACGGACAAAGTGATCACTCGCAGCCTTGGAAGCCGCATAAGGCGAGCGAGGTTGGTAAGCTGTTTCCTCCCTGAAGGGCGGATCTGCTTTGCTGAGTGTGCCAAAGACCTCATCAGTGGAGACGTGATGAAAGCGCACTGCGTCACGCGGAACAGTTTTATCCACTAGCCAGGCTTTGCGCGCAGCTTCCAGTAGCGTAAAGGTGCCAATGACGTTGGTTTGCACAAAGGCGCCCGGGTCGAGGATTGAGCGGTCCACGTGTGATTCTGCTGCAAAGTGCACCACAGTATCAATCTCGTATTCTGCAAAGATGCGGTCAACCAACTCGCGATTCGCGATATCCCCGTGGATAAATACATGCCGGCTCGGGTCGGGCAGATCCTTGAGGTTCTCCAGGCTGCCAGCATAGGTGAGTGCATCTAAGTTGATGATCTGCACATCCGGTTCACTGCGCAGCAAGTAATGCACAAAATTTGAGCCGATAAAGCCAGCCCCGCCTGTAACCAATATATGCCGCATAATTATTCCTCCTCTTGCTCTGGCTGCCAGCCAGGNNCGCGCCCCGACCCATTGTCCAAAGGTTTGCGAGCCCTGGCGGATATCGACGGCGACGTCGAAGATCTCTCCCACCACGGCGCGTACCAGTTTACCCTGGGCTTGGTGCAGTTGGTAGTGCAGCCCACGCAGAGTGCCCTGCCTTGAACCCGAATGATTATCTTGCACGAAGTTAATCGAACCGCAGGCAGACTCAAAAACATCCTGCCGATACGTCTCTAAGAAAAAGCCCCGTTCATCCCCAAAGATACGGGGAATAATCAGAACAACATCCGGGATCGCGGTAGGGATAAATTCCATCTTATTGGTTGCTCCTGCGGTAAGCTTCAATGACTTCAGTTGGATCGCCAATCATCTGCACTTGCCCGTGATCCAGCCAGAGAACACGGTTACACATATCCTGAATCTTAGCCAAGCCATGGGAAACAATTAAAACCGTGCTGCCTTGTTCTTGATAACTTTGCATGCGCTCATTGCACTTCCGTTGAAAGGCTTCGTCTCCAACACTGAGGATCTCATCCACAATCAGGATTTCGGGCACATGCGCTGTTGCCACAGCAAAGCCCAAGCGTGCATACATACCTGATGAATAGGTGCGCAATGGAGCGTCAATAAACTCCCGTAGCTCTGAAAATTCAACAATTTCTTCAAACACGGCGTCCATCTCATCCTGGTCGTAACCCAGCAGAGCCCCATTCAGATAAACATTTTCCCGCCCGGTGAGCTCGGGGTGAAAGCCGGCACCCAATTCCAGTAGGGGTGCGATGGTGCCATAAAGCAGCACGCGTCCCTTGGTGGGGCGTAAGACGCGTGAGATCACTTTCAGCATGGTGCTTTTTCCGGCGCCGTTATTACCGATGATGCCAAAGACCTCTCCACGGTTAATTGTCACGCTGACGTCTTTGAGCGCTAAAAACTTGTTGAATTGAACCTTGCGTTGCAGTGTGCGGATGGCATATTCTTTGAAAGTTCCAATGCGTTCTTTAGGAACACGGTATGCAACCGAGACATCCTGCAGTGTGATGATGGGTTCGTTGTTCAGTTTGGTTTCTTGGCTCAGCAATGGTTTAGACTCGATAAGCATATTCATCCGATCTCGAGGTGAAAAATATCCAACCTACAATCAGCATACCCACTGACCAAGCTAACGCTGGCCAAAGGTCCTGCAAAGTTGGTATAACCCCTTCATAAACGGGCATGCGGAACATTTTGAGCATCCAATACATTGGGTTGATCCGGTAGATGGTCATAAATTGCGCTGGGATGATCTCCTCTGGGTAAATCACCGGTGTGAGGTACATCCATGCCATCAGCAGGATCTGATACATTTCAGCCACATCTGGGAAGAATATCGCCAAAGCTGAAAGCAGCAACCCGAACCCGAGTGCAAAAGCGGTGAGCAGTAAAATTGAAATAGGAAGAAAAAGAAATGTCAAGTGAATGGTTGTCTGCGTGATCACCATGACCAGGAGCAGCGGGATTATCGAGAGCAGCAGATTCACCAGCGCCGTGCCAATAGCAGAGACGCCGAAGATGGTGCGCGGCAAGTAAATGCGCTGCATCAGGCTGCCGCCCCACACCAATCCGCTCATGGCAGCGTTGGTACCCTGGGCAAAAAAGTTCCAGGCAATCAATCCGCTCAGAATGTAAACCGGATAAGACTGAACCGATTTAAACAGGTTGGAAAAGACAAAGGTCATGATGAGCATTGTGCCCAAGGGGTTGAGCATCGTCCAAGCCACGCCCAGCGCTGAGCGCTTGTACCGCGCTACGATATCCCGCCGCACGAGCTGCTTGAGCAGGTAGCGGTAATGTTTAAGTTCCTGAATCTCAGTCAGAGCCGGCGATGCGTTTGCGGCAGAGTCATACACAGGTTTGGTGATGGTATTCAAGCTGTTTCCTTGTTAGCTTCAAATTTCCTAAATTATAATATTATCATAGCAGGAAATAAGTGCCAATAAAGCCCATAGAATGCTCAACACCAGGTATATCATGACCCCACCTTTTTTTTCCATCATCGTGCTCTATTGGAACAGTGCAAAGTATCTTGCAGAAAACCTAAGCGCATTAGCTGGGCAAACTTGGCAAGATTTCGAAGTCATCCTTTTGGATAACGGCTCGCAGCAGCCGCCAGACCCAAAAGTCCTGGCGCAGTTCCCTGAATTGCCGCTCAGGCTGATTACCTCAAAGAAGAACTTAGGCTTTGCCGCTGGCAATAACTTGGCAGCAGGTTCAGCCCAGGGGGAATATTTAGTCTTGCTTAATGTGGATGCTTTCGCGCAGCCGGATTGGTTAGAGCAAGTATATGCTGGCATTCAGCGGCACCCGAATGCCTTTTTCGCCTCACGCTTGCTCATAGCAGATGACTCTCAACGGTTGGATGGGGAATGGAATGTAGTGCATGCGACCGGCTTAGTGTGGCGCCGCGCGCATGGGCGCCCGCTTTCGGCTGCTTGGCCGCAGGAGCGAGCCGTCCTGAGCGCATGCGCTGCGGCTGGCGTTTATCCGCGTGCGGCATTCGAAGCTGCTGGTGGATTTGATGAGGACTTCTTTGCCTATATGGAAGACGTCGACCTCGATTTTCGCTTGCAGCTGTTAGGCTATCCTTGTTACTACCTACCCAAAGCCGTAGTACGGCATGCCGGCTCCGGCAGCACTGCACCGCGCAGCGACCTGGTTATCTTCTATGGGCATCGCAACTTGGTCTGGACGTTTATAAAAGATATGCC
>DICP01000078.1:12848-14130 GCA_002417685.1 Candidatus Mesolinea sp. UBA5823 | reverse complement strand
CTAGACTTCACCTTAGAAAAGGCTGTTAAGTTAGAATTGGAAATAATGTATATTTCATTTTAATTTTAATGAGGAGCCATGAAACAACCCGAAGCCCACTATACCATTATTACGCCTTCTGGCGGGTTTGAAGAGATGCCCACGCTCAAGGAGACGCTAGCATACACCACCTCCCAAAATGGTTATATCTGGGCGGATTATGTGGACCCAACGGCCGAGCTCCTGGAAGAGCTCATGCCTGCCCTCGGCATCCATCCCCTCTCCATTGAAGACTGCATCAATAGAGATCAGCTGCCCAAACTGGATCTCTTCCCCAATTATTCGTTCCTCATCTTCAACACCTTCGAAGAAACCCCTGAAGAGCTGCTCTCACATGAGTTGGATTTGTTCATTGGTGAAAATTTTGTGGTTACCGCAGGTTTCCGCAGGAAAGATAACCAACCTTTACTAACTGGCTTGCGAGAGCTCTTGGAGCGCCAGCGGGAGGTTGTGAGGCAGGGTCCTTCCTATTTGCTTCACCAAGTGTTGGATAAGACCGTTGATGACAAGCTGGGAGTAATCGAAAATATCGAGGAAGCGCTGGAAGCCAACGAAGACGCCATCTTAGCAGAGCCGCTGGAATTTGACTACAGCTCCCTCATGCAGTCCCGCCGGGCTTTGCAGGTCATGCGCCGCTCGCTCTTCCATGAACGCGAAGTGGTGAATAAACTCATCCGTAGAGACAGCCCATTCATTACCGAGAAAGCTCTGGTCTACTTCCGAGATATCTACGATCATCTTTCCAAGTATTACGAGGTGGCTGAAGCCTCGCGGGAACAAGTGACAGATTTGATGGAAATCCACCTGTCCTTGATCAATAATTCCATGGCGGAAACAGCCAACCGCACGAATGCTATCATGCGCCGGCTGACGCTGATTACCACGATTTTTATGCCGCTCACCTTGATTGCTGGCATTGGCGGCATGTCCGAATTTACCATGATGGTGGGGCAGGAGAATTGGGGAATCGCTTACTTTGTGCTCCTGGTAGGCATGGCAGTGATAGGGTTGATCAATTATCGTTTGTTATTGCGTATGGAACGAGACGCAAACGAGGATGTTAAAAAGCTTCAAATTAAGAAGTAAGCTCCACCCTAAGGATAAAGTTTTATTCCTCTAAGGAGTTGTCTTGGGGTTTTTCCTCAGCTTTACGCGCCTGCACTGCCGCCTCTAGATCCATTGGGGTGTTAATCAACTTCAGGAGTTTATCCCATGTCTGGTCGTCTTCGATCTTTGCCCACTC
>DICP01000078.1:4498-12794 GCA_002417685.1 Candidatus Mesolinea sp. UBA5823 | reverse complement strand
GGCAGCAGCCGGCGCAGCGGACGAGGGTTGCCAAAGTAATCCACAATGCGCGCTTTTTCTTCTTCGATAAACTGAGGGATAAATGCAATCCACACATCCAAGTCATGGATAGCGCCAAGCTGATCCTGGAGCTTACGTGCCGTCGTAATATAAGGTTTGAGCTGCCCGCCATAGAGCTCCTCGAAGGTCTCCATAGCATAGCGTAAGCGCTTAGCGCTAATGCGCATGGCATGCAGCTCCAGCACATTTTGCGGATCAGAAATATACGGAACGTGGGAGAGCAGCTCTTCGATACGCACCTGGATGCCCTGGAACGCTAACTGATACAATGCAGGTGTGTAGAGGTAAACAGTTTTGGATTGCTCCAAGAGTGGTTTAACCCAGTTCTCCAGCCGCTCAATGAGTTGATCCGCCACCATTTTATCCATGGCTGCATCAACGTGCTGCTGAACTTCTGCTCGGCGTTGGGTAAGGCGAAGCTTTAGCCGTTTAATGCCAGGTTGGAATACAGGATCTGCAAACTCTGCTAAGGCTGCCTCGATTACTATTAACTGGACGTCTAAATCGCGCGCCTCACCTAAAGCGCGGGTCACTTTGCGCACATCTTTTTGAATTTTCTTGTAATCCTGCTTGGGAAAACAAACTGAGAAAAGCGCGAGAGCGGTGCGCATGCGCCGCGTTGCCACGCGCATCCGATGAACATACTCAATATCTGCAGCTGCGCGCACACCTTCCACCTCGGCAGCCATTGCCGCCAAGTACCGCTGGATAATTTTTGCCCCATAGACGCAGGTTGCTTCTGCCGTAGCGTTCATTTTTCTTCTCCCTCTACTTTATTTCGATTTCAGAGCCTGAGCCAAAGATAGCCTTATTTTGGCATCTTACTCTTCGGCAGTTGGTTGTGCAGCAGCTCCAGGATGGAGGTCTTTATTTCCTCGAAAATTGGCTCGATGGCTTGATCTGCATCCACTGGCACAAAATTGTAAATTTCAGAAAGCTCGTCAAACTGCTTGGAGAGTAAAGTCTGATAGGCGATAAAGCTGTCATAAAGGTTATCCGCTAAGTGCAGGTCCATGCCAGCTTCCCAGTAGTTGAGTCCGCGCCCATGGATCAGGCGCTGTACAAGAGTGGATACACTGGCTTTCATATAAAGGATCAGATCCGGCTTCAGTGCAATGCCGTACAGTTTTCGGGACCATTCTTTATCCACCCCGCGGTTGGCATCGCGTGCAATAACGGAATAAAAATAGCGATCCGAAAGCACAATAAAGCCGGCTTGTAGTGCGGGGATGATCTGGTTTTCCAACCGGTCAGCGAAATCAGCTAAATAAAAGAGGCTGAGTGTTAGCGGGCCAAGCGTATGGCCACTTTTGGCTTCCTCAATACCTTTGGCTGTGAGGGTGGACCGCGTCAAGCCGGTATCGGAGACGGCATAACCTTCCGATTCCAACCAACGCCGCAGCATTTTAATTTGCGTGGATCGGCCTACGCCATCGTTGCCTTCCAAGACAATCAATTTTCCGGTGAGAGGTCCAAATTCCCGATAAGGGAAACCTGCCCCATAAAAAAATGGTTGTTTCATGCCTCACCTCCCGTGTTTCTTGCTTTTGCTTTGGCTTTACTATGCTCTTTTGGGGGCATGTTGGGGTTGGGTAAGCCTTCCCATCCACGTAAAACCCGCTTGACGATATTGCGTACCTGTTTTTGTTGTTCTTTCACTAATTGCGTGCCGTCCATAAGTGTGAGTCCAAACTCATCTACCATCTTGTCATATTCATTCAGAATACGCCCCTGGAAAAGTTTGAAGCTCTCGTTAATATTTTCCGAGAGGTTCAAGTCCATGCCAGCTTCGTAATACTTAAGCTTAGCCCTGGCAGCGGTAATGCGCTCAACAGCTATATCTAATGGCACACGGAAGTAAAAAGCTACGTCTGGCTTGATAGCGAAGGAGTACATGTTGCGTACCCATTCTGGGTCTACTCCGCGAGCTACGTCGCGGGCAAAGGCGGTATAAACGTAACGGTCTGCTAAAACAATTGCTCCGGCTTTGAGCAGGGGGTAGATGCTATTTTCCCAGCGGTCTGCAAAATCAGTGCAATGCAGGATACTAAAGGTGGTGGGGGTGAAGGATTTGCTTTTCTTGGCGGTTTTAGTGGTTGTCTTGACTAAAGGAGAGCTGTTCCATTCGCTGAAGAAGACTGAATACCCTTGCGATTGCAGCCACTTGTAGAGCAGGTCTATTTGTGTTGACTTACCAGAGCCGTCGATGCCTTCGACGACAATCAATTTGCCTTTGGTCGTATTTTCTTTTAACACGAGAGCCTCACTTATCGACAATGCATTCACGTATGCAAAAGATGAGCGTAAAAAAGATTTTTCTCTTTAAAATATCACTCTGAGGTTATTATAAAGGAATCGCCATCAAATTGCGACTCATAAGTATGGAGGGCGTTGAAAATGTCCAGAACATTAAAAAAGCCTAGTCTCAAGGATTTAGTGCAACGGATGAGGAGATAAAATCATTCGTATGCAGAATAAGAGATACACACGATTAGCAGATCAAGAACGAGAAAGTATCAGCCGCGGATTAGCTCAACACAAATCCATTCGGCAACTGGCAAGAGAGTTAGGGCGTTCTCCGAGCACTATATCTCGTGAGATTAGGCGTAGCAGAGGCAAAAGCGGCTATCGTGCCTTTTCAGCCAGCAGACGTGCCAAAGCCGCAGCCTCATCACGAAAGCGAGGAAAGCGGAAGATAGAGAAGCAAGAAGGCTTATTGAGCTATGTAATGGAGAAACTTCAAAGGGAATGGTCACCTCAGGAGATTTCAAAACGGCTCAAGATAGAGTATGCTTGGGATATGAACATGCAAGTCTCTCATGAAGCCATTTACCAATACATCTATGTGCTTCCCCGCGGAGAGCTAAAACAGCTCTTAATCAAAGGTTTGAGTCAAGAACGCAAGCATCGTCGGCCCCAAAAAAGAGGGGATGCCACTGAAACTCGGGGCAAGATTGCCAATATGCTCTCTATAGAAGAACGGCCAGCTGAAGTTGCTGAGCGCAGTGTGCCCGGGCATTGGGAAGGGGATTTGATCTTAGGGAAATACAAACACAGTGCTTTAGGAACCTTGGTTGAGCGTACTACCCGATACACCATCCTTGTTTCTTTAGGGGAGCATAAAGATGCTGCAAGTGTCAGGGAAGCTTATGCTGAGGCTTTCAAAAGCTTGCCAGCAGAGCTCAAGAAGAGTTTGACCTATGACCAGGGCAAGGAAATGAGCGAACACGAGCAAGTCACCATTGACACCGGTATTCAAGTCTATTTTGCCCATCCTGGTTCTCCTTGGGAGCGGGGGACTAATGAGAATACCAACGGTTTGATCAGGCAATATTTTCCGAAAGGTACCGATTTCACTCAGGTTAGCAAAGAACAGATCCTCGAAGTTCAAAGGAAACTCAATGATCGTCCACGTAGAGCCTTAGGTTATTTGAAGCCTGATGAGGTCATTAATCAACTTGTTGCACTAAAAACTTGAAACCAAGTTCAAGAAGATCGCAATATGTTCATACCCCCCAATTCTTTGATTCCCCTCCCCAGTGTCTCGTTTCAGTGTAAAACTTTCAGCCCGATGCTGGTGAGGGGAAAGATGTTTGCAGGCGGGGGGGCAGCCGCCCCCGCCAGCAAAAGAACCACCCTCTCCCAGCAGATTGACGCTAAAAAACGAACGTGATTTGGAGCTGGGAGAGGGCAGGGTGAGGGCAACTGAGAACCATTATAGACGAGAAGAAATAAGGTGTTGAAGTATGCGAAAAAACTCATACTGATGACTTAATCCACTGATTAGGACATTTCTAATTTATCTTGACATCATAATTCTAAATTTGTAATTGAAAACTAAGGAAATCGCACTTATGGGTGTATAGAGACGAATCGACTAAACCTTATCCCTCTTCCAACTCATCGTCGGTGGTGTCCATCTCGACGAGCTCACCAGTAGCAATGAAGAGAATGCGTTCGCAAATGTTGGTCACGCGATCCGCAGTTCGCTCGAGGTTGTGGATTACCCAGAAAACTTGATTCGACAGGTCGATTACTTCCGGGTTAGCGATCATATTTTGCACAATTTTGCGGTAGACAAGATTATAGAGCTCATCCACCTGGTCATCTTCTTCGGGCAGGCTACGGGCAACGCTGACATCTTCAGCGATGAATGCCCCCAAGGCGCGGTGCAGCATCGAGACAGCCATATCTGCCATCATGGTTATCTCTCGGATTGGGATGGGGATTTCGTCATTGGCAACTTGCATTGCCACTTTGGCTATTCCCTTGGCATAGTCGCCAATTCGTTCCAACTCGGTAATAACTTCCAGATCTGCAGCCAATAAGCGCAGGTCATGTGCCATGGGAGATTGGGTTGCGAAGAGAATCAAGATGCGGTTTTCGATGGCGAAACGTTTATCGTTGATGTAGCGGTCATCACGGATTACTGCCTCAGCAGCCTGAACGTCACGAGTTTTGAGTGCTTCTACGGCATTGAGAATCGCCTGCTCTACTAAACTGCCTAAGAGCAGGATTTCATCTTGAATTTGGCGTATTTCACGGTCAAGTGCCAGACGGGGCATGTTAGTTCCTTTGAATTGGTCAGATAATATCACTACCGTGCTTAATCGTCCAGAGGCTGAATATGTGCGTTTTGGTCTCTGTGTAAAAGCAAAAAGAGTGGTGAAAGTCCAATTCGCTTTATATGACTATATCACATTCGGATTAAATCACTAATTCATATTAGTTAAGCCTATGTGAAGCGGCGTAAAGGTCTGTTTAAGTGCAATCATTTTGATGCGATTGGGATAGTGAAAAAGAAACTACTGCCGTTCCCTTCCTCACTTTCAGCCCAGATTTTTCCGCCATGTGCTTCCACCATGTGTTTGGAGATAGACAAACCTAACCCTGTGCCTCCGCCTGTGCGCGCACGGTCAGCTTTGTAAAAGCGCTCAAAGATGCGTGTTAAGTCTTTTTGGGCTATGCCTACGCCATTATCGCGCACCATAAAGACGACACTGTTTTCGTGTGTCCAGGCACTCACCTGGATATGCCCGCCTGGCGGGGTGAATTTGATGGCATTATGTAGCAGGTTGATCACCACCTGGGAAATGCGGTCTGGATCGGCAAATACAGCCGGCAGATCGGGTGGGCAATCTAAGCTCAAGCTGAGGCCTACACGCTCCGCTTGGAGAGACATGCGTTCGCAAGGTTTGGAAAGGAGCTGGAGAGGCGTAACGCGTTGAAATTCGAAATTGGTGCGACCGCTTTCAATGCGCGAAAGCTCCAAAAGTTCATTCACCAGCAAAGTCAGGTTATCCACCTCAGTATCCATGCGTACCACAAAGCGCCGCGCCGCTGGAGGGTCTTCCAAGGCGCCATCCAGCAGGGTTTCACTGATTGCTTTCAGGCTAGCCATCGGAGTGCGCAACTCATGAGAGATATTGGAGATAAAGTCTTTACGTACAGTTTCCAGGTGATGTACCTGCGTGAGGTCTTGGAAAAGCAGCATGGACCGGCCAGGTAGTTCTGCACCTAAAGGAATGCCCACCACTTGCAAGAATTTATGCTCAGCACCCATTTCTAATGTAATAGTCGCTGGTTCTGCATCGCGCGTCTTTGACCACAAATCTATTAATGCATGATGGCGCATGACCTCCACGACGGAGCGCCCCAATGCTTTTTGCGCCTTAATTTTAAACAGACGTTCTGCGGCGGCGTTCAGCAGCTGCACGTGCCCTTCGGAATCGGCAATCAAGACGCCATCCGTCATTTGGCTCAGCACGGTAGAGAGCATGGCACGCTCTTTTGAAAGTGCGGAAATCTGTTCGTCGATTTGATGTGCGGTCTCTTCCAAAGCTTGGCTGAGCTCTTGCATTTCGGGAACCTTTTCCAGACGGCTGGGCACCTCAACACCTTCATAGCGGCCTTCACCTAACTGGCGTGTGGCTCGGGTGAGCTGCTTAAGCGCCGCGGCAATCCTTTCGGCATATCGCCAGCGCGAAACGATAAAAATGGCAATGATTAGCAGCCCAGCAAGTACGATAGAAAGATAAACCCAAGTTAGGTCCACGGGCAAGCCGCTCTGGGCTGAGGCTTGATAAGCTTGCTGGACTTGATAGGGGATAAAAAATAAAAGAAAAGTTAAGCTGAAAAGCAGAACAAGCACATACGGCAGGTCAGCTTTCCAATCGAAGCGGAACTTCATAGTGCTCTATCCTTCAAAGCGATAGCCAGCACCTCTTACAGTTATGATGCGCTGCGGGCTTTCTGGGTTCTGTTCGATTTTCTCGCGCAGCCAACGGATGTGCACATCCACTGTACGCGAATCTCCAACAAAATCCCAGCCCCAGACGTGCTCGAGAATCACTTCTCGCGTCAGCACCTGACCCTTGTGCTGCCCCATATACAGCAGCAATTCGTATTCCTTGGGCTTAAGCTGCAAGACATCGTTGCCCAGCCGCACTTCGCGGCGCGTCATATCAATCACCAGGTCATTGAAGGTGAGCAGTTTAGGTTGTGCGCTTTCTAGCGCGCTGGATTCCACTTCCTCGCGGATAAGGCGCACACGACGCAACAAAGCTTTGATGCGTGCATTCAACTCGCGCATGCTGAAAGGTTTAACCAAGTAGTCATCCGCGCCCACTTCCAAACCGACCACGCGGTCAATTTCATCATCCCGAGCGGTGAGCATTAACACCGGAATATTAGCCTCTTGGCGCAGAATACGGCAGACCTCAAAGCCATCCAAGCCGGGGAGCATCACATCTAAGATCACTAAATCCGGCTTTGAACTGCGCGCCAATTCCAAAGCCTGATTGCCATCTCCCGCGACCTCAACGGTGTAACCTTCTTTGCTAAGGTTATAAGCTAAAGTTTCTTGCAGGGAAATTTCATCGTCGACCACTAAAATTTTTTCCGCCACGCATCCTCCAATCCAAAATGCAAAAAGAAAAGACCACTAATCTAAAATATTTATGCTTTATCCTATTTGTTAACAATTGTAACCTACAATAAATTCGCTGCGCAGCTTTTTGTACAACGGCTCTTGGACTTGTGCAAGGTTCTGATAGTCAGTCACCTGATGGTAAAATGTTAGCGTTAACAGTTGAAAGGGCTTTATGTCAAAATCAATTATCTCTGCTCGTGATGACTTCCCCATACTTTCCTCCAAGATAAATGATCATCCATTAATTTATTTGGATAACGCCGCTACCACGCAGAAGCCGCAGGTAGTTTTGGAAGCCTTAGCTAACTATTACATTAACCTAAACAGCAATGTGCATCGCGGTAACCACACTCTGGCTGTGCGTGCCACGGATGCGTTCGAAGAAGCGCGCAGCAAAGTGGCGCACTATATCAATGCTGCCAATACCTACGAGGTTATTTTCACGCGTGGCACCACCGAGTCGATCAATCTGGTGGCTTTCTCTTTTGGCGAAGCCTTTGTACACGCCGGCGATGAAATTATCGTCACAGAGCTGGAACACCATAGCAATTATGTGCCATGGTATCAACTCTGCCAACGCAAAGGGGCGCACTTTCGCGTGGTGCCCTTCGATGCCAATGGCGAGCTGGACTTGGAAGCTCTGAAAGGGATGCTCAACGAAAAAACCCGCTTGGTAGCGCTCAACCAAGTTTCCAATTCTTTGGGCACAGTCAACCCGCTGGATGAAATTATCCCATTGGTGCATGCTGCTGGCGTACCGGTGCTGGTGGATGCTGCCCAAGCCGTGCAGCACCTGCCAGAGCATGATGTTCAGGCGCTGGATGCCGATTTCTACGTCTTTTCCGGGCATAAAATGTACGCTCCGATGGGCATTGGCGTGCTCTATGGCAAGGAAAAGTGGTTAGAGCAAATGCCGCCTTATCAATCCGGCGGAGAAATGATCGATCAGGTGACGAGCCATCGCATTACCTTTGCTGCGCTGCCTTATAAGTTCGAAGCTGGCACGCCTAACGTTGCCGATGCGATTGGCTTGGGCGTTGCGATCGATTATCTGAGCCAGTTCGACCCCTACGAGCTGGAAGCCTATGAGGAGCAGCTGCTCGACTACGGGGTGGAGCAGCTAAGCACTATCCCGGGGTTGACGCTTTATGGTAATCCGCGTAAGCGCTCAAGCATCTTGCCTTTCAATGTGGAAGGCATCCAACATTATGATATGGGTATCCTCCTTGATAATTATGGCGTTGCCGTGCGCACGGGGCAGCACTGCACCCAGCCTATTATGGACGCACTTCACATATCTGGTAC
>DICP01000078.1:0-4399 GCA_002417685.1 Candidatus Mesolinea sp. UBA5823 | reverse complement strand
CCCAAAAGACTGAAGAAAATCGCGTGAAGGGCTGTCAATCCAGCGTGTGGTTTGATATCACCTGCCAAGATGGCAAGCTCTATTTTGATGCGGATAGCGACTCGTTGATTGTGAAAGGGCTGGTTGCCATCCTGCATCAGCTGCTAAACGGGCAGCCAGCTGAGGCATTTGCTGACCTGAACCTGAACCTTTTCGAAACCTTAGGGTTCTGGCGCCATCTTTCATCGCAGCGCAGCAACGGCTTGACCGCAATGGTTGCCCATTTGAAAGCTGCAGCAGCTGAATGTGCCAAGGCAAAGGCTTAAAAAGTGAGGCAGCATGCCAGAACTTAGCTATCGGATGCTCAATATCGGCTCAGCGCCAGCCGGGCTGCTGGGCTTGGAAGAGCTGTTTGCCGAGCTTTTTGCCCAGGGCGTCACACCCACCGATGAGAAATTAGCTGATTTACTGCTCGCGGGTGTGCGCAAGCATAATTACGTCCCAAAAGTAGCTGAGAAGGACTATGCCAGCGCGTTGCGCATGGAATACACCCGCTACTACAGGCGCAAGCAGCAAGGCAAAGCCATTGTAGCGCGGGACTACGGTACCTGGCGCGGGTACCCTAGGGAACAAATCCCTTGGTTCCCCACTATTTCTGAGGAACTCTGTAATAACTGTGGAGCCTGCCTGGAAATCTGTGCCCGCGAAGTGTATGAACGCGATGAGAATGGCAGAGTTTGGGTGGCAGAGCCGTTCCTCTGCTTGGTAGGTTGCTGCTTCTGCAAAAGCGTATGTGAACCCAAAGCTATCCTCATGCCCGGGCAGGAGCTGCTTAAAAACTACCCAGAAAAGATGTGACCGACCGGGCACCCCGGATTCTTAGTGTATCCGTCAGATCTGCACAACGGCGTTGCATCACGCTAAGCTCCTGAGTACAATAAAGCCGATGAAACCGAATAACAAACCTCAAATCTTGCTCACCAACGACGATAGCATTGACTCGCCGGGCTTATGGGCGGCGGCGGAAGCCTTAGCGCCAATCGGCTTTGTGCATGTGGTGGCGCCACGCGTGCAACAGACTTCGATGGGGAGGGCGCTCCCGCGCGAATCCGACGGTCACATTGAACCACGCACCATGACGGTGCGCGGGCAGGAGTGGCAGGTTTATGCTGTGGGTGGCTCGCCGGCTCAAGCTTTTTTGCATGGCTACTACGAAGTGTTGGGTTTCAAACCGGATTTAGTTGTATCTGGCATCAACTATGGCGAAAACGTGGCTTCGGGTGTAACGATCAGCGGAACAGTGGGTGCTGCGCTTGAAGCGGCTACCTTTGGCATCCCAGCGTTGGCGGTTTCATTGCAAACCCCAGTTCAGCAGCATTTGGACCTTTCTCCGGAGGTTGATTTTTCAGCAGCGGCGTACTTCACCCGCTATTTTGCCGAACGCATGCTGCGGTTAGAGCTGCCCTTTGACGTGAGCGTGCTCAAAGTGGATGTTCCTCATGATGCCACGCCGCAAACACCTTGGGTGGTGACGCGCCAATCGCGTTTACGCTACTATTTCCCTATGCCCGTTGAGACAGATGCGGCGGACGGTGCCCGTAGGATCAGCTATACGATTAACTTGGAAGAAGGTGCTCCGGAGGAAGATAGTGACCTGCATGCTGTCGTTTTTGATCATAAAGTTTCGGTAACCCCACTCAGTTTTGACCTAACTTCGCGCGTTGATTTGGATGAGTTAGGCAAACTCTTAAGCCAATAATTCGCAATCCCCGATAAAATACGACCTCCTTGTTCTCGCCGGTCTCCCGACCGAGCGAGGGGGTTGACCGTAGGTCTCCGAATCCCGGGTATTTTTGTTTATACTTGTCATCACAGGATCGTAAGAACTTCTAAAACTTAAAGCCATAGGCTTCTCATGGTCAGGGGATTGCGAAGCCTGCCTGAAGGGTACCATGCATGAACATAGATTTCTAATTTTAATTAGGAAATTATTAATTTTTTAAGTTTGGACGTTATCTCTTTGCTCTTATAAATTACTTTAGGCTATATTAAAAGATGCTTGCCTATTCCTCTGATCTATAATGTTTGCACTAATCTAAATCCTAAATATTAAAGCGAATCTCCAGAATGTCGCCATCCTGGACGATGTAGTTTTTCCCTTCCACGCGCAGGCGGCCCTTGGCGCGCGCTTCAGCCGTGCTGCCATAGGTGATAATATCCTCAAAGGAGACCACCTCCGCGCGGATAAAGCCCTTTTCCATATCAGTGTGGATCACGCCGGCGGCTTCGCGCGCATTGGAGCCCTTGCGCAGCGTCCAGGCGTGCACTTCTTTTTCGCCCGCGGTGAAAAATGACTGCAACCCCAAAAGGTCATAGGAAAGGCGGATCAGGCGCGATAGGCTCGGCTCGCTGATGCCATATTCCTGCATAAAGAGTGCCGCATCTTCCGGATCCAGCTCAGCAATTTCCATTTCCAGCTTGGCTGGCAGGCTGATGACGCGCGTGTGCGGATGCGGGCTTTCGTACGGGATGACAGGCTGATCCTCAGACTGGTTGAAGACTACAATTTGCGGCTTGCGGCTGAGGAATTGAAAACTGGCTAAGGTTTTATCTTCTTCTGGTGTGAAGTCATAATGACGCAAGGGCAGCTCCCGCTCCAAGACAGCCTGGAGGCGCTCAAAGAGGTCGATATCCTGCTGGATGAGGGCACGGTCGCGCGTCACGCCACGGCGGTACTCTTCCCTCAGGCGCTCCAGCCGGCGTTCCACCATCACCAAGTCATTGAGGATAAACTCAGTATCCATGGTTTGAATATCGCGTACCGGGTCGATGCTCCCAGCTTGATGCGGAACACTAGGGTTTTCGAACTGACGCACCACATGCACAAAGCCATCCATTTGCGCCAATTGGTTAAAGAGCGCACCGGATAAGCCATTCTTGCCCGCGCTGCCATCCAAACCGGCGATATCGGCATAAGTTACCTTAGCGCGCACAATTTTTTTGGGCTTGTAGAGCTCCACGAGCTGGTCTACCCGCGGGTCGGGCACATCTACTACGGCGGTATGCACCTCTAACTGCCCGGAAGAGATTTCCGTGGGCACGTCCACGTGCGTGAGAGCCTTGAAGAGCGTGGTTTTGCCCGATTGCGGCAAGCCGATGATTCCTAACTGCATGCTGTGCTCCTAAAAGTTTATTATCCTAAGCGAATTATACCCGCTTAGAGATGACGGGGGCGTTATCTCTTGCTCTTGTTGTTCTCGCCGGTCTCCAGAGTGCGCAGCCTGCCCGTAGGGAACCGTGCGAGGGGTTCTGACCGGAGGTCTCCATCAATCCAAGCATTATGCTCCCCGATGAGCATCATAAGCCAGCCCACTTTCTAGGAGACCTAACGGTCATATGCCTTTCACGGTCAGGAGAGTGCATAGCCTGCCCGTAGGGTACCATGAAAGAACATGTGCGCCAACACCTGCCATTTCCTTGACCCCCACGCAGGCTTTGGTATACTTAATTTGCCGGCCGAAGTGGCGGAATAGGCAGACGCGCACGACTCAAAATCGTGTACCCTCGGGTATGTGGGTTCGATTCCCACCTTCGGCACAAAAAGCTCCCCAGAATTGGGGAGCTTTTGCATTCCTTATCCTATAAACTGATGGTTAGCCCTGCAAAACGCCGAGTTGCTTGCCCACCTGATGGAAAATCTCTAAGGCTTGGTCTAAGTCTTGCTGGCTGTGAGTGGCGGAAAGCATCACGCGGATGCGCGCCTTACCCTGCGGAACGGTTGGATAGCCGATAGCCTGGGCAAAGACGCCTTCTTCAAACAACCGCCGGCTGAATTCGCGTGCCAATTGCACATCGCCCAGCATCACTGGGGTGATGGGTGTTTGAGTCTTGCCTGTATCGAAGCCCAGGTTGCGCATTTCTTGCTGGAATGTGCGCGCATTCTCCCAAAGGCGGTCCACCAGCTGAGTGGATTCTTCCAGCAGGTCGATGGCAGCCAAAGTGGCGGCCGTATCCGGCACAGTGACAGCGGAAGAGAACAGGAATGGCCGGCCGCGTTGGCGCAGCCATTCTGCCACACGGGCATCCCCGGCTACTGCTCCGCCCACCACGCCAAAAGCCTTGGAGAAGGTGCCCACTTCCACGTCTACCTTGCCATGCAGATGAAAATGATCCACGATGCCGCGTCCTCCCTCGCCCAAAACGCCTTCGCCATGAGCGTCATCCACCAAAGTCATCAAGTCATACTTTTTGGCAATTTCCACCAGCTTATCTAGCGGCGCGATATCGCCATCCATGGAGAAGACGCCATCGCTAATGACAATGCCGCGCCGGTAGCTGCCGGCTGCCTCCTGGATTTTCTGCTCCAGATCGGCAGGATCGCAGTGAGAAAAGCGGATAATCTTAGCGCCGGAGAGGCGTG
>DICP01000119.1:65934-66203 GCA_002417685.1 Candidatus Mesolinea sp. UBA5823 | reverse complement strand
CCGCGCAAAGGCTCCATGATTACCACGCCAAGCCCCTTTTGAGCGGCTTCCTGTAAGCCTTTCCTGGTGGCTTGATATTCTACGTCCATGTAGTTGTATTGGATTTGGCAGAAATCCCAGGCATCGTAGCCGTTCAGAATTTGCTCGAACACCTCAAAGTCATCATGAAAGGAAAAGCCGAAGTAGCGGAATTTGCCCTCCGCACGTTTGCGCTCAGCCCAATCGAAGACCTTGAGGCGGGTCAGGTTCTCCCACTTCTCGGCATTCAT
>DICP01000119.1:17954-65883 GCA_002417685.1 Candidatus Mesolinea sp. UBA5823 | reverse complement strand
TAGACTTTCTCCCGGTAGCCGCCAGCTAAGGCTCTACCAACAAAAGGCTCGCCTTGTTCGCGGTGGTAAGACCAAGCGGTGTCCACATAATTCAAACCCGCATCAATCGCTCGGTGAAGCATTGTGGTTGCAAGTTCCTCATCAATCGCAGCGCTATCCTCACCTAAAATGGGCAGGCGCATCATGCCAAAACCGAGTGCGGAGACTTCTACACCAGTTTTTCTGAAGGTTCTATATTGCATGGGAGTTATTCTAAAATCCTTTATCTATGATAGCTAAGATTTTACCGTGAAAACCGAAAGAATATGGCGATTAGTCACTTTATCATCCAATCCCATAATTATCCACTGTTATATCCTTTCTCCCCCGTTATTATGTAAACAATTTGTTTCCTATTCAACCCTAACAAAAAACGGAGGCAGCATGCACGAATCTTCTTGGTTGCAAGACAGCTGGGGAGGGCAGGGGTTAAGCGTGGGTGTTCTATTGGGAATTGCGCTCGTTTACACAGCCTTAGCAGCCCACTTCTGGCGCTGGGAATAGATTAATGCAGCATAAGTGAGTTATTTTGAGCGTTTCGAATCTCAGACGTCTGGTTTATGCCTCTAAAAACATCAGGCAGGCTGGGTAGCCTGCCTGAATATCGAGGTGGTGTAAAGATTTGTAGGGTTTAGAAGATATGAATCGCAGCCTCAGCTGGGGCAGCCAGTAAATCTTCTAATTCTGGATCAAGTTTGACGAGAGTCAGGGAGAAGCCAGCCATCTCAAGCGAGGTGCAGTACTCACCTACATAGTGGCGCTTGATCTTTAAGCCACGCTTTTCCGCCAATTCATGCGCATGCCCATAGAGGATATATAACTCTGAAATGGGGGTGCCACCCATGCCGTTGATCATCAGGGCTACTTCGTCTCCAGCCTTGTAAGGCAGATCGTCAGCGACGATCGCAAAAACTTCATCGATGATCTTATCTGCAGGTTGGATCTTGACGCGTTTGCGACCCGGTTCACCATGAATGCCAATGCCCATTTCCATCTCATCTTCTTCTAAGGTAAAGATGGGCGTGCCTTTGGCGGGCGGCGTGCAGCCAGTAAGCGCTACACCAAATGTGCGGGTGACGGAAACAACACGGTTGCCGAGTTTTTCGAGCTCTTCCAACGTCGCTCCGCGCTCTGATGCGGCACCCACTGCTTTAATTACGAAGAAATTGCCTGCTACACCGCGGCGCCCTACGGTGTAGGTGGAGTCTTTTACAGCCACGTCATCATTGATCACTACCGTGCGCACTTCAATGCCTTCAGCTTCGGCTAATTCACGCCCAGTATCGAAGGACATTGTATCGCCAGTGTAGTTATTCAGCAGGTGCAATACGCCCATTGGGCCAGCAATCAATTTTGTGGTTTGGTAGACGTAATCTGGGGGTGGCGCAGCGAACACGTTACCAGGGCAGGCAGCATCGAGCATGCCCTTACCAACGATCATGACATGGGCAGGTTCGTGGCCAGAGCCAGAACCTTGCATAATCGAGACTTTATTGGGCTGAGGAATATCCGCACGCATAATCAGGTTATAGTCGGGGATATATTTCAGCTTGTCCTGATTTGCCAAGGCGATGCCTTTCAGCATGTCAGGCACATAATTCTTGGGGTCATTACAAAACTTTTTCATATTTTCTCCTTTTTTAATATTAATTTGGTTTTAGTTTTCTTTCCAAGCTATAGCGAGATCCTCAAAAATCTTCGCTACGGCTACAGAACCAGCATCTAAGGTGCCAATACTGCGTTCACCAGTGTAGGCTGCTCGACCTTTCTTTGCAACTAAGGAGCGTGTGGCTTCTGCGCTTTCAGCCGCCACTTTAGCAGCAATTTCTAAGGCTTCGGCAGTATCTTTGCCTTCCGCGAAGGCTTTTTCGAGAGCATCGACGGTTGGAATTAAGGCATCCAGGTAGGTCTTATCGCCCAAATCACAGCTGCCACGCTGCTTGATTGCATCGATGGCAACATGTAATAATTCGATGGCGTCTTCCCGAGTGATTTCGGTCTTATTCCCGAGCTTTACACCAACTCGCAAAAACATCGTTCCCCAGATAGTGCCAGAGACGCCTCCGACTGCGCTCATAATGACTTGAGCCACCTTTTTCAAAAAATTCCCTGGAGTGCTGTGATCCATATTATCCCATTCAGCCAGGACCTTTTCGAAACCCCGAGCTAAGGAATAACCAAAATCACCATCACCGCAAACCCCATCCAGCTCACTAAAATAAGCCTCATTCTTTAGGACAGTATCTGCAATTTGCTTGACGACAAATTCAATATCTTTCGCCATAATCACTTCTTTCTTCACGATGAACCATTCTCTTTGCAGGTAGCATTGTGGAATATGCTGTTATTAATGGATTTTTCCTCGCACCTGCATCGAGCTGAAACCGAATGTACGCATTATCCCTAATCGAGCTATGGGCTCAACAATGGATAATTTGTACCTTGCTATACACATAACAATAAAAGCTGCTCAGTGCCATTTTCTTTGTATTTCTCTGTATTTGACACCTCCTCGTCTTATTTTCTGATGCTGCATAATGAACAATCATTATACTTTTCTGTTCACAGGAAGGGATCAGCTATGCACTTTTTTGGATTTGAGGTCCATTCTTTCCTGGACAAAACCTTCGAGACCAGTAAATGCCTTTGAGAAAGCATTTACAGTATCAATGGTAGCTGGATGAAGATTGAATTGATCAATTTCCATACCATTTGGATCAGAAGCCTGAATCCCGTATGGGATTTTCATTATTTTGTCCCACACGGACGCTGGAATATCTTCCTCGATTTTATTTTCGAAACGAATATCTCCAATCTCGAAGAGTGGTGTGAGGGCATAAGGTGGCATCGTATAGACGATATCCCCGCCCGCTAAGTATTCGATATCCCAAAAGCGAGGTCTCCCGGCGACTAAGGGTCCTTCACGTAGGGAGCAAGCTAACATCTTGCTTGGGTATCCTTCTTCTTTAAGCAGCTTATAAGCTCGGTGGAAAACGCCGATCCCCCACCAATGTTTATCTTGCCAGGTGAGATGAATTCCACGGCGTTCCGCTTGTTGAACGAGCACCGGGTTTTCTGTGAGGCGTCCAATCATCATTGTAATGACTGCGCGCCAGTTAGAAAGATCCGTACCATTCTTCTTAGCGATTTCCATGCCTTCTAAAGTAGCATCAGCTGAAGCTTTGATTTGAGGCAGGGTAAAGCAGGTTGTTGTGTTGGTACTGATGCCTTTGGACGCGAGAACTTTGAGGACTTCAATACCTTGTGTGCTAGCCGGCACTTTAATCATCACATTGGGGCTAATCGCTTTGAGCTCATCTGCGTCGGTGATCATCTGTTCAGTTTCAGTGAACAGGCGGGGGTTAAGCTGCCCGGAAATCCAGCCGAAGCGGTGTTTAGAAGCCTCATAAATGGGCATCATCATCTCTGCACCACGGCGGATAACTTCCTTGTAGGTCAGCCAGGCAATTTTCTGATTGTCTAAATCTGGATTTTCTTCGATGAGTTGATCAACATAGGCACTCCAAGTTGGGATATCGCCGCGGACGGCTTCCCAAGAGAGTGGAGGGTTGGTCGTGCACCCACGGAAAAGACTTTTGGCTGGGTCTTGGGCATTGTAAAGCCGGCGAAGCTGTTGTTCGAGCTCGTCGCGTTCAGCAGGGTCGGCATTCTGCAGCATTTTTTGAACCCAAGGTTCAAACATTAAGGGGGAAGAATCCCACCAAATCTCCATATCTGGATTAGTTTTTATCAAGCGCTCGATTGGGCTTTCACTCATAATTATTTGCTCCCTAAGAAATACAATTTGGTTCTATCAAAAATACAATTTGTGACAGGTTGAAAAAGATATCTCAATATGACTGAACAGTAAGTGTTTTAGTGTTTTTATATTAAACTGCTCCTTTCCGATTGCTTGTTTTCAAACATCGCTTATTACCTTAATAAAGAAACAGTGATGGAATACATATCACCCCGATTGAAGCAATAGAGAAACTCAATCGGGGTGCCATCTTCGGAAAATAAGGTGCGCTCCTTGTATAGAATAGGAGCACCAACTTGCATGGAAAGCATATCCGCCAGGTCTTCATCTGCTTGTCGGGCTTCTAAGCGCTGTACACCGCGCTTGACTTTGTAACCGCAGCGTTCATAAAAGCCCCACAAATCTTGGGATTGGCTCTCGATATCCATATTGAGCAGGTCACTAAATAGAGCCATAGGAATATAAGCTTCGTGCACAGTAACAGGTTCTGTTTCAATAAAGCGCAAAGTTTTAATGCAAATGACCGGATCGCCCTCTTTGAGATTGAGGGCTTTAGCCACTTGATATTTAGCTGGGATCTGTCTAAAGTCAAGCACTTTTTCGCTGACCTGCAAACCGTCCATGCGGGAATTTTCGAAAAAATTGGTTAATCTGCTATGGTCTCTTGCCAAATGATGATGGGCAACGAAAGTGCCTACACCTTGGCGTCGGTAGAGCAGCCCTTCATCAATAAGGTCGTTGATGCTGTGGCGTAAAGTCATACGGCTGACGCCATACTGTGCGGATAATTCTTCTTCGGAGGGGATTTTCTCGCCTCGTTTATAGGAGCCATTAAGAATATTCTCGCGGAGGCTTTGTCTGATTTTGACATAAAGCGGGACGCCATCTAATTTGGTGAGATCGTCCATTCATCTGCCCTTTCCAAGCTTTCTCTCCTTGGTTGTATAGACGTCTATATTATACGAGAGTCTTACCGTGTGTCAATAGGAATCAACAATATTCTGCATCTATTTTGGTTCAAGTTTGACTTTTGCACCTTATTCCATTTAGAGCTAAAATTAACTTTATGCAAAAGGAAAATATTCCTGCTCAAAACGCCCCTGCACAGAATACCCCAGAAACGGCAAGTGTTCCGCGTTGGTCTGGGACTACTAAGCTTGTGGTGAGCCTGGCACTGGTTGCCATCCTGCTGTGGTTGCTGGCGAAATTTCAAGGTTATTTCAGCCTTATTTTGATCTCACTGGTTTTTACTGTTTTGCTCAGGCCTTTGGTGAGGTGGCTGAGTGAGCGCCTCAAAATCAAATGGGGGATTTCAGCTGTCATCGTCTACCTTGTGGCAGCTTTGGTGCTGATAGGCTTGCTTACCTGGGGTGGAATTGCCCTTTTTGGGCAGCTCCAAAACTTAATTACTCTTTTGAGCTCTTCGGTCAATAATCTCATTGCCACCCTTTCGAAATGGTCCAATCAAGTGGTTACTGTGGGGCCGTTCAGCTTCCAGGTTCCTGAGCTCACCACAAAGTATTTGAGCGATTTGCTGATTGGTCAGGTTCAACCCATCCTAGAAGGCGCAGGCGGATTGATTGCCACAGCGGTCGCTGGTGGAGCAAACCTGCTTTTCCGCCTATTTATGATGTACTTGATTTCCTTCTTCATTACAGCGGAATCTACTCGGGCAGAGGATCAACCCCTGCTCACCTTAAAAGGGTACGAGCAAGATATTGCACGTATGAAGAAGGAAGTTGCCAATATTTGGAGCGCTTTCTTACGGGGTCAATTCTTAGTGGTTTTTACCGCCTTTGTAATTTATTCCATTTTTCTTTCCATTATGGGGCTGCCGTTTTCCTTGGGCTTGGCTATTATTATCGCATTGGGCCGCTTTGTTCCATATGTCGGTGCTTGGGTAGGGTGGATCACGACGGGCATTGTGGGGCTCATTATCCGCCCCACTCCGTTTGGTCTGCTTCCTCTGGCTTATGTTGGCATCATTATTGCGTTTGCGCTGGTTATCGATAACATCTTGGACAACATTCTGACCCCCAAAGTGATGGGGAACGCCTTACGGGTTCATCCCGCTGGCGTGCTGGTCATGGCGTTGATTGGGTCCCAACTGTTCGGCCTGATTGGAATTATGATCGCAGCGCCGTTCCTAGCCACGCTCAAGCTGATTTTTCATTATGTGCTTTCCAAGCTGACCGATCAAGATCCATGGCAAGGGATTAAATATCAATCCTCGAATAAAGAAAACTTTCTGACAAAATGGCTTCGCAGCCTGGGCAAAACCCTCTCTGAGTGGGGCAAGAAAATTTGGCAGCCAGTACAGGCTTGGATCCAGCGATCAATTACTAGCATCCAAAGGCATGAGGGATAAAGTTGTATTTCTATTGAACTTTATGAGATAATCAAAACAGAAAATTAAGGAGCCAACTATGGATGACGAAAGAGAACCTATAACTACAACGATTGCTGAAACTGAGAACTATTTGGCATGGCGGGCGGATGAACCAGATGGTGAATCCACCTATCACTTAGAGCTCAACAACGTCACACTGCATTTCTTCAAAGAAGAATGGCAGGAATTTCTTGACCTGATTGAGACGATTGTGGACGAAGAGCTTTAGGCGTTTATTGAAGAAGGACTGCCCCACAGAGCGCAGTCCTCTTTTTTTATCTGGAATGGCAAGTTTGTTATTCAGCTGGCATTATGGTTACAGCTTTTCAAACCGCATCCAGTCCAGATTGTGACCAAGTACAAAACCAGCGTTTTGAATCCCGCGAGTCGCACGCCCAGCCGGGTATTCTAAGTGAAGATCGCGCGTTGGTTTGAGATGTTCGATAAGATAACAAAGTAGAACCTCAGCTGAATCGTCTTCGTTGGTGCTTTTGGGTAAGGCTAACAAGATTTGGTCAGCGCTTGTGGCAGTTTGTTGCCAAGTGAGCACACCTGCCAAGTAACCCTTGGGACGTAAGGCGATGTGTTGAAGATTGGGTAATTCAATCCAGTTTACTAGATTGAGCCATGCCCAAGGTGAAAAAGCTGCAAAGTTTAAATTTTGATACCAACGCGTGCTTTCTGGGTAAATGACATTTAACCAAGCTGACTGCTCTGCCCAATCTGAAATTCGTCGTCGGGAAACGTGGTGGAAGGATGTAGCCTCTGTGCTTTCACTGAATACGGCATTCATTGTTGGAGAGTATCGCCACTGGGCGATGGCATGCTCAAACTTAAATCCATACTTGGAATAAATGTGGATTGCTTGGGCATTATCTGAGCGGACTTGCAGCCAAATTTCGGCTTTTGGCTTGTTATGCAGATAGCGCATAACGTAATCGGTGAGGGCAGTTGCAATGCCCAACCCTTGATAAGCTGGCGCAACAGCAACATTGGCAATTAAGGTACGCGGCTTGCTTGATTTATGAAAGTGCATCAAGGTGATGTTGCCGACGATTTCATCATTCTCAACCCAAACAAAGCCTTCGGTAGAACCGCGTAATGCACGAATGGTTGCTGGAGTTCGTTGGCGAGCAACCCGGCGCATCTGGCGGATAACGACCTGCCCTTCAGGGTCATCCTTAAGATCGAAAGCTATTTCGATTAAATCGGCGACAGCCAGGAGATCCGCAGGAGATTCAACGCGACGGATATGTTCAGATTGATTCAGTGAGGTAGGAGACGGCATAGAATGAATTGAATGAGATACAGAAAATAGCCCCCTAAAAATAGGGGGCTATAACGGTTGATGCTATTAAGCTTCTTCCAAATTGGAAGATCCTTCGCGGCGTTGACGGTAAACGATACGGCCGCGGTTCATATCATAAGGGGACATTTCCACTCTGACTGCATCCCCCAACAAGATGCGGATATAGTATCGGCGCATCCTGCCAGAGAGGTAGGCAATAATTTCGTGGCCATTATCCAGGCGCACACGGAACTGGGTTCCGGGTAAAGCTTCTATGATTGTCCCGTCGACGAGGATCTTCTCTTCCTCTTTCGCCATAAAACCTCTTTCTAACTGTGGGCTAACTTGGGTACGACTTATTACGATAAGAGCGGCGCATCGCCTTTTTCTTATCCATGCGTTTTTGTTCGCCTTTGGAGATGAACCAGCGTTTTCGCCGTACGGTGCTGAGCACACCACTCTTTACCACTTTCTTACGAAAGCGCTTCACCAAGGAATCCTGAGATTCATTGGATCTCAATGTTACACTTGCCATTAGCATTCACCTCCAATCCGGCTATAGAATAGAATTGATCGATAACATTTTGCATGAAAGTACATTATACTATAACTAATTGGTACCAACAAAAAAACTCTAGTCGAGGGGAACAATTATTATAATATTGGTTTGAGTGCTATATAAGAAAAAAGGAGCTATGACGAACTTATATAGCAGCTTCACAATTGTATTGAATAATACCTAATCCGTTATTATTTGTTCCTTCGAATTATCGAATTATAAGGGCGAATTATTAGGAAAATTAAAATGGCAAACAAGCAATCCCCACAAAATGGAAGAATACTACATAACATTGCGATGCGAGAGCCATACCATCTTCCTGATGAAGTCATTAAGATTCCACCGCCCCCTCAACAACCCAGTCCACCAGCAAGCCCGAACATGCTGATGTTCATCCTTCCCCCTTCAGTAATGATTTTAGGCAATGTTATTGCTGGTTTAATATCATCAGGTGGTTTTAATCCTGTGATCTTAATTCCATCTTTGATGATGGGTTTGGGTCTTCCTTTAGCTAATCTTATTAATATAAACAGTCAGAAGAAAAAATATAAAAAAGCTCTTATTGAAAGAGAAGAAAAATATAAACAAACCATTGCACAGATTCAGTCCTATCTCGAAGAGCTGGTTAGGTCACAGCGCAATGCTCTTGACAGACAATTCCCAGATATTAGAGTTACTTACTCCATTGGCGTGGCTGCAGGAAAAGATAAAAGATTGTGGTGGCGACGACCTGATGATGCAGACTTTCTTACAATTCGATTAGGCCGCGGTAAGGGCAGTCCTTCATTTAAAATAGAAGCTTCCAACTTTGCATCTAATCCAGATCCGTTGGATGAATATTCCTCTAAATTGCTTGAGCGATACAAAAAAATAGACGATTTACCGTTCTTAGTGGACTTAAAACGTGTCGGTAGTCTTGCGGTTTGCTCTGCGGACCAAGATAATCGACTGGAATTGGTGAGAAGGTTGTTGGCAGATGTGGTTGTACACCATTCCCCGGAGGACGTTGAAATATTTGTAGTTTCAGATCATCCAAAAGCAGCGGATGACTGGGAATGGATGCGCTGGCTCCCACATACACGCGCTGTTGATCCGGGAAATGAAATACCTCATCTTCTATTTGAAAATGATCGTATTAACAATTTTGTGGATAACTTAAAAAATATATTTTTCCAAAGGTTAGAAACCGTTCGCAGTTATAGTTCAAATGTATCTACTTTGCCGCGGCCTATTATTATTGTCATTTTAGACGATTTAGGAGCTGTACGTCAGACTCCTGATATAGCGCGGATTGCTGCCGAAGGATTTCAGGTTGGGATTTTTCTAATTTTTATCTCAGATGAAAAAGTTCCTCGGACCTGTCGAGCCCGTGCCGAGGTTGATCAAAAGAATAAACTTCATTATATCGAATCAATTGAATCAACCGGATCAGGCAACATTTTTCATGGGGTTCCCGAGATATTTAAAGGCAAAGATGCATTAAAACTTTCCCGGAAACTTGCTGGGTTAGTTGTTGCTGGTGGCGAAAGAAGTGTTGTCTTGCCCTCCACTGTTAGGATTACATCAATCTTAAATGAAGATCCACTCAATATTGATACCATTATTTCCAACTGGCGTGTAAATACCCATGACAATGATCAAATGTTACTCCCGGTTGGGCAGTATGTTGATAGAACAGGTCTGTCGACTTATGAAATAGATTTTCGTCCTGAAACATTGGGGGGAAAAGGTGCTTATCACGCAATGATGATTGGTACGACGGGGTCAGGAAAAAGCATTTTTATGCAGTCCATGGTGCTAGCGGCTGCACATCGGTATTCTCCACGTCAAATAAACTTTTTATTCATGGACTTTAAGGCGGGTGCGGCTGAGCTCAAAAAAGTCAGCGATTTGCCACATTCAGTAGGAATGATTACCGATCTTTCACCTGCCTTAGCCGAACGAGCGCTTAAAGCGCTTGAGAATGAACTCTCCAGAAGAAAGATTATTTTTGATTCTGCAGGAAAAATTTCGGATATTTGGGAATATAATCGTCGCTTCCCAGATGAAGCGATACCTCATTTGCTCGTGGTAATTGATGAATTTGCTGAAGGTATCAATATATTGCCTAACCTAGTAGATCGGTTACGTGAATTAGGGCGGCAGGGCCGAGCGTTTGGAATGTATTTTTTTCTTGCTAACCAAGAAGTCAATTCTGCTGTTGATTCATTAAAGGCTAATGTCGGCTGGTATGTTTTATTAAAGGTGAACCGACAAGAAGAAATGAGTTTGATAGGCCGGAATTACCCTGTGCCACTGGGCAGAGGTCACGGATATGTAAAAGTTAAAAATGAGGTTACGACCATTAGAGGTGCCTATGCAGGCTTACCGGCTAATGCCGGTAATCAAGATGAAAATGAAGTCGGAGACTATTCGATTTCTATTTTCACTCCGGATGGCATGAAGAAACCCCTGTTTCGTTATGACCCTAAACAAAAAACAGGTAGTGATTCTGTATTTGTTACTGAGCTTGATGCTCTTATGGCTCTAATTAAAGATGCAGCTTCACGCTTGGGATATCCGAAAGCAAATCCAATTTACTTGGAGCCGATGCCTGTAGCTATTCCCCTTTCACGCGTGTTAGCTTCAACAGATTATTATAGTATATTCGATGGCAATGATTGGGTAAGAGGAAAGGGAGAGCGTAATATCATCCCCACAGGCTTTCTGGACATCCCGTCTCGATGTCAGCAACGTGCTTTTAGCATTAACTTTAATGAAAGTGGGGGTTCATTATGGGTTGTTGGTTCTCCTGGCAGTGGTAAATCTTTCACGTTAATTACAATCGCAACTTCTATAGCGCTTACGCATTCTCCGGAATTGGCACATTTCTATGTTTTAGAATTTGGCACGGGTGCATTGTCTTGCTTAGAAGCGCTGCCTCATACTGGAGCAGTCATTAAACCTGATGAAAGCGAAAAAATAGATCGGTTATTTAGATTTTTAGGTGAAGAGATTAAGACCAGAACGGAAACCGATTGGAGAATTAAAGGGCTGCCAGATATATACATATTTATCAATAATGTGGCTGATTTCCGCCAACAATATCCCGATCAATCCGATGAGTTGGGTCGGTTTATTCGCTTTGGCGGCTCTGTTGGTATTCATGTAATTATCTCGAGTAATCGTGGCTCTGAATTGCCGCGTACGTTAGGAGGGAATATTCCGCTAAGAATTGCTCTTCAAATGGCAGAAAAACAAGACTATACCGATGTATTAAATACAATTGTCCCACCATTATCACTCAGAACTGAAGGCCGCGGTTTTTATTTGTCTGATGGAATTGCAGAATGCCAGGTCGCGTTCCCTAATAAAGCGCTAAGTGGTCAAGATTTTAGCCTTAATGAAATGAGCTTGAGTGTACAGAACAGTGAAAAAGACCTCCTGGAAGTTAAAAAGGTGGTGCAGGAACTTGGTAACCGCATGATGTCAATTAGTAAGGACCAAAATCTTCCTAAGAAGATTGAGGCAATGAAAGATGTGCTGACTGTGGAGGATTTCAATAAATATCTCAGTATCAATAATGAGTTAGGAGATGAAACTAAGATTCCATTAGGATTAGCATTTGACAATTTTGATCCCGTGTTTATCGATCCGTTAAATGAATTACCTTTTTGGACAATCCTAGGACCAAGGCAATCAGGGAAAACAGCGTTCTTATTAAATTTTATTTACCAACTCAACGCCTGCGAAGCTCTTCAGACTCAAGTTACTTGCATAACATTTAAGAAAGGACCTCTTTTGAAGATAGATGGTAATTTTCCTGGGGTTGAAATTGCTGCTGATATAGATGCAATAATTGAAAAATGCAAATCTTTTCCCTCTAGTTTGGAAGAGCAACCCAAGGTATATAAGGTTTTAATTATTGATGATATAGGAATGCCTTATGCGAATAATAATCAGCCTTTGATCAAAGCATTAGACCAATTAGCGGAGGCATTGATTCAAACCTCGCATAGCCATTACCTTTTTATGATTGCCGATATGGTAGGAAATTTGAAAGGATCTTATTCTTATTCTTCTACCTTGATTAAGCTGTTTCAACAAAACCAAACTGGCATATTCTTCTCTTTGGATGATAATGATTCTCAATGGTTTAATGTTCGCATTACATCACAAATGCGTAAGTCTTATAACATTTCTACTGGAAATAATTTACCCATAGGTCGCGGTTTTTTAGTAAGAAAAGGTAAAGTCGAATATATACAAATTCCTTTCATCCAACCTGAGCAGATTAACGCGTTAGCTAAGAACATGGTGGTCAAGCAATAAACATGGGTGAAGTTATCTGTGTGTTGCATTTCCAGAATAAAAAATGGGATTTAGTGCTTCCGGATAATATCCCTGTGCGTTTATTAGTTGATTCTTTAAGTAAAGCGCTAAACCTGCCAACGGATGGGATGAATTCCTATGAGTTATCTCTTATAGAAGATGGAAAGACCGTGCGCATTCCTGGCTCTCAAACCCTGCAGCAAGCTTCTATCCTGAATGGGTATGATTTGTCCTTACTCCCTAGCATGGTTAATTTAAAAAACATGGGGTATTTAATTGCAAAAAATGGTACTGAATTCCCGTTGAGGGAAAATACAATTATCGGTAGATATACAATTGAAAAATACGTTGATATCGACCTAAGTCCATTAGATACAAATAAAGTTGTCTCACGAAATCATGCCATCATTTCCCGTATCTCGAACGATTATTTCATCAAGGATGCAGGCAGCCTGAATGGCACATTTGTCAATGGTGTGCAAATTGAAAATGGACATTCTGTTACCCTGCGATCTCGAGATGAAGTGTGTTTTGGACCGATTGATCAGGGCGTTAAACTACAATTTAGAGTAAAATAATTAAGGCACTTATATAATTTTTAGACTAGAATCCTCCCTTAATTATTATCACGTTAGCATGTTAAAATCTAAACGGCAACCATTAAGATTATCGCCAATAATCCTACAGCATTTATTTTATTAACTGCTATGGAGAAAGAATCAATGGACTTCAGCGGATTTGAAATTAATCAATATCACATTATTGAAAAGTTAGGTCAAGGGGGAATGGCTGTGGTATATAAAGCACTCGACACTAGGCTCGAGCGCTACGTTGCGATCAAAATCGTTCGCACGGATATATATGGGCCAGCAATTCGCGAACGGGTCAATCAACGCTTTGAACGTGAAGCCAAGACCCTATCGAAGTTAGAGCACCCCAATATTATCGCAATCATTGATTATGGGTATTGGGAAGAATCTCCTTATCTCGTCATGCCGTTTATTCCCGGTGGGACACTCAAGGATAAGCTCGGGAAACCCATGTATTGGCGGGAAGCTATCCAATTGCTCATGCCCATCGTGGATGCACTGGTTTATGCGCATTCCAAAGGGCTCATCCACCGAGATGTCAAACCATCAAATATTCTGATCAGCGAGACAGGTCTACCCTTACTCACCGATTTTGGAATTGCGAAAGTTCTGGAGGTGGAAGAAGGGCAGCTTACACTGACGGCAACAGGTGTGGGAATGGGCACCCCCGAGTATATGGCTCCGGAGCAAGGTTTAGGAAAACCAGTTGACGGACGGGTAGATGTTTATTCCTTAGCCGTGGTACTCTACGAGATGGTCACCGGGAATAAGCCATTTTCTGCTGATACGCCCTTAGCTGTCTTGATGATGCATGTAAACGATCCTATTCCCAGTACGCGGAAATATAATGTACGCATCCCAGAGAGTTTGGAGAGGGTACTCTATAAAGCTTTAGCGAAGGATGCTGAAAATCGCTATCAAAGCATGGCTGAGTTTGGCAAAGCTTTGCAAAGCGTCTTAGCTGAATATGGCCAGCGGCCGGAGCCCAAACCTTGGGTGAACGAGGCTGCGCCAATCGCTGTGGCTGTTGAAAAACCTAGAGAGACAAAACCAAAACCGCAAGCCTCCCCGCAAAAAATTAGTTCACCCAAACCAGCGAGCATGCCAAAACCGGTCAGTTCAAAAGAGAAGCGATTAGAAAAAAGAAAAACCGGGTTGCCAATTATTCCCCTAATAGTTATATTAGTTGTTGTGGCGGCAGCGGGAGGTTGGTACGCCATCAACCAGGCGTGGAACGGAAACGCGAACCGAACGCCAACGGCAATCATATTTGGTGGAGCAGCTTTGGGAAGCGAAACAATGACACCAACCCCTTCCCCCACTCGCACTGAATTTGATGCAGAGATAGCTTTTCTAGCGGAGACCCCCACAGAGACGGCGACCTCGACGATGACCTTTACATCGACTTTCCGGCCGACGGCGACAAATACGAAAGCTCCACCGAGCAGTACTTATACGGGGACAAGTACATTCACACCTTCGCCGGCAATTACACGAACTTGGACGGTGACTTCTACTCATACTCCCTACATTATCACTGAACCCCCTGAACCCATTGAACCCACGGAACCTACGGAACCTCCTGCTCCTATTATTACTCCTACGCTAAGGCCACCGACTCCAATAATTCCATAGTAATTACGAAAGGCAAGTTTCCTACTTCAAATGGAGACATAAATGAATCACAAACCGTATCTTCTGAATAATATTATAGTAATCGTTGTTGTTATTAGTACTTTGCTATATGCAAATCCGACAACAGAAGCTCAAGCTAATTCGGTAAATGATGAATACTATTTTCTGAGAAGTTGGGGGGGAGAAGCTAGCCAAATCCGATATCCTAATGCGATTGGAGTGAACGCAAAAAGGGAAATATTTATAGTAAATTATGGTAAAATGACAATTATAGAACAAAATTCAAGAACCTACAAAGTTTGGCCTAATTTTTATTTGGACGAAACTTTAGGTGTTCTAAATCCGTCGAATATGTCGTTCGATAAAGACGGTAATATTTATTATGCAGATAAGTACGAAGATAATATCAAATTATTTTCACCGAATGGTGAAATTATAGGTGTTTGGGGTGAGCACGGGTCTGGTAATGGACAGTTTATTCACCCCTCAAGTGTTGCCATTGATTCAAGTGGCTTTATTTATGTTTCTGATACAGGAAATAGAAGAATTCAAAAATTCTCCCAAGATATGGTTTATCTTGGGGATTTCACTGTTGATTTCATTCCATTCACGTTAGCGTTTGATAGTGAGGATTCTATTTATGTGGTAGACTTATCACATCAATGCGTACAAAAATTTGATAATGAGGGAAATCATCTATCAATAGGGGAGGATAAACTTGTCAATCCCCGGGGCTTAGCTATTAATTCCAGCGATATTATTTATATAGTTGACCAAAATAATTCTAAAATTTACCTTTATAAGAACGATGGCAGTTTTTTGGGTCAGATGGGAAATAAAGGGGATCAACCAGGTCAATTTGATCATCCTGAAGGTATTGCCATAGATTTAAATGATGATATTTATATAACCGACACAAATAATCATCGTGTCCAAAAGCTTACTCAAACGGGGGTATACCTTACATCATGGGGTTCAAAAATTAGCTCTTTGGGCGAATTTAATCGTCCAAGAGGTCTGGAAGTAGATAACGATGGATTTATTTTAATTGCGGATTCTGAAAACGACAGGATTCAAAAATTTACACCTTATGGGTCTTTTATTGAGAGTTGGGGAGCCCCTTCTCAGTTCCATAAGCCTATGGATCTCGCTATCGATGAAGATGGATTTATCTATGTAGCTGATTCTGGTGCGGGTAGTGTGCAAAAATTAGACTCAAATGGTGTAACAATAGAAACATGGGATTTAGCGCCAAATTCGTTACCTATCAGTATAGCCATAAACAGAGTTTCACAAAGAATTTATGTATCAGATAACGGAAATTCAAAAATTGTGGTTTATAATTATGATGGAAATAAACAAGATGAATGGGGATCGATAGGAAATGGAGATTCACAATTTAACAATCTTCAAGGAATAGCAATTGATAGTAGCGGGAATGTTTACGCTGCCGACACAAATAATAGTCGAATTCAAATATTTAACCCCGAAGGGGAATATATTGACGTTATTCAAGGATATTTTGATCACCCTTATGATGTTGATGTAGATTCAGTAGATTCAGATGAATATTTATTTGTCGTTGATTCATTAAATCAGAGAATAAGAATATTTGATGTTACTGATGATTATTCGTTCGTGAAGGCTTGGGGAATTTATGGAAGAATGGAAGGTGAATTCATTTTTCCAACAGGAATTGCAATTGATGAAAGTAATAACATATTTATATCCGACCAAGTTAAAAACCAAGTACAAGTTTTTAGTAATCAGCGCCCTCAATTAGATCCATTTTCAGGATTAATTCTTAATGGAGATTTTGAAGAAGAGCAATTAAACTGGTCCGTAGGAGGGGAATTGGGTGTTTCATTTGTATCTGAATCAGGTGAAAGTAATATTGCCATGCTTTTAGGTAATCAAGTACCACAGCAATCGCAAGGAATAAGTCAAGCATGGGCTTATCAAACCATATTCGTAGACCCTTCCTGGGAGCGACCGATACTTTCCTTAAGATACAACATGTTTGTAAATGACATTATGGACTACTCCGACTTCTTAGTGGCAATTCAGGATGGTGTTGGCCTGAACCATCTTGCCACCGTAATTCGAGATGGTTTTCAACCCTGCATTCCTAGAGTTGCTCCTGCTCCGGGTAGAAACTTAGATTGGCGCTCGGTTACCTATAATCTTTCGGCTTACAAAGGGCAATATATTCGGGTAGTGTTTGCAAATCGTAATCTCTGGCCAATTTCATGGGGAATTTGGACTTATATTGATGATGTCCGGGTTATTGATGCAGGACCCTTACCTCCTAGAACAGGAACTTTTCTTGAGTTCCTTCCCGTGGTTAGTTCTTATCGTTGCGACCCAATATATTGATTACTCGGTCATCGAAGTAGGAATGTCGAGAAAGTGAGGAAAAATATGGTATTGACAAAATAAATTAATCTCTTTACAAATTGGTATAACTGCATTAAAATTTAAAAGTAAGTAAGAATTAAAAGTACATCAATTTAATCAAATTTTAGGAGGAAAAATGGCAACATTACACATGGACGTGGAGCAGGTGCAAGCTGCTCAACAAAAGATGGTATCAGAGAAGGAGGCGTTGCTAAACGAATTAGGAACGCTCACCAATCAAATCAACTCGATCATTGGAAGTGCCTGGCAAGGAAATTCAGCGACGGAATTCCAGCAAGCCTACGAGCAACTGCGCAACCAGCTCAACCAGCAATTGACGGCGCTTGGGGAACTTGCCACGGCGCTGCAGACCGAGATTACACAGTGGCAGGAAGTGGCTTCCCGCATGGGGTAGCGAGAAGCTTTCCGAACAATTGAATAATAAAGCCAAGCTGGTTTCCGCATCATTTGTCTTCGCCAGCTTGGCGTAGGCTTAGCTCGGTGGCATATACCACTGAGAATAACCTTGGTATGAAGGAGAGTTAATATGATGCGTATCAGGATGGATACCGATCAAGTAAGGATGATGGCGTCAGCCTTGAGGAGGGAAGCGGACACGATGGATGGGCATATGGCGAGCATCAGGGCGAGTGTAAAGGGAGCCAATTGGCAGAGTCAAGCGCGGGAAGAGTACGTCAGCAACTTAGAGACACTGCTGCGGGTCAATGCACAGACGACCCAAGCGATGCGGCTGATGGCACAAGCAGCGGAGAAGAAGGCGGAGCAGTGGGAGAAGCTAGCCAGCAAATTCAATGGACCGTTTGAATTTATCGGTGATATTTGGCGCAATTTTCTGGACCATTTGAATAATACTTGGGAAGGAATAGTAGATGTAATTGGAAGAATACAAGTTCCTACATTTGCTATTATTGCACCTGCGGTTATTCCAAATGTCGCCTGGCAAGAGTTAATTAAAAAAATTTCTGCATGGACATGGCCTCCGTCCTGGTGGCCGCCATTCAACCTTGGACCAGGAAATACTAGAGGAAATATTGGTGCTGGACCAAGCACACCACCAGTAGATACTGAACCGATTAATAACATTTTGCCTATTGAGCCTAGCCGTCCGGTTCCACGTAAATTAGTTCCAGTCAATGGAGATGGCTCTTCGTATACATGCGCTACTTATGCAGCTGCGCGGCGGCCAGACTTAGGCACAACGCAATGTGCCAACGAGAGGTGGGCAGATCAAGCAGCAGCAAATTATATCTGTAAATATGAAGATACAGCTTTTCAGATAAATGATTCAAATTCCGATTTAACAAATACGGTAGCGCCTGGATATGCACTCGTCTGGCAACCAGAACATCCCTATGCAGACGATACTTATGGTCATGTCGCTATTGTCGAGGAAGTATATTCAGACCATCTGGTGATTAGTGAGGCAGTAAGGATAAATAATGTTTATCAGATACGGACTAAATCAATTGCACTTGATCAACTAAATAATGATCTCATTTGGCTGATACCTTAAGGAATGCTATGGAAAGTATAAATGAAGAAGATAAAATTATTGTAACCTTATCACCGCAGGAATTTTGGTGGTTGGCAAAATTTTTTGGTCCAGGTGTCATCTTTGGTGTAGAAGATCCGACAGAAGGCCTTTCAGAAGAAGAGATAAAAAAAGCAGAAGCCGCTGCCATTGGTAAATTAACTGAGGCTAACGTAATTCATGCCGGTAAAGACGGGACTTTACTAATGGATGATTTGTTAGGTGCTATCATTTATTCATGCGTACACTCTAATGATGTAATGGTTCTTACCTTTACTCAATCGGAGAGACGCTTTTATCACTTCTTGCCAGATTGGCAATTAGAACTTGTAAAAATTAAAGACGAGTATCACCTTACCTGCTTTAAGAACAGGGAAGTTCTCGTTGACTATATTCTTACAGAGCTACTTAGTCTAAAGGACACTCCTATAGTAAGTAAGGATTCATTTTCTCTTCCATCTAAAGACTTAGAGTTAGCAACTTTTCTTTTCCAATCAGGTAAAACAGAAAAAGCGGTAGAGGAATTGTCGAGAAGTTGCATTGGTCAATTACCGGATTTAAGGATTTTTCTGGAAGGTTATGTTAATCCTAGAAAAAATGTAGATATTCAGATGATTTATAACAAAGAGGGTAAAAAACTATTGCATCAATGCCATTACTCTATAATGGAAATAGGCCCACTTCTTTACTGGCTTACTCATTCTGAATCCATTGGAGATGAACCTCTTCCAGTTACCCATATTAAGTCCGTAAATCCAAAGGAAGTAAGAAATAAATTAATGATTATGATTGGCTATCCTAATAGTTTATAATCAAAAGTGGGAGTTTCCCCGCAGCAAGCTACGGGGAGCGTTCATTTTTTTCAAAAGAAAACATATCCCTGCAAATAGCTGTGGGGAGAGTTCACCTTTCAAATTTTAAGTTACAATAAAGCTCTAGAAACAGCATCTTGATGCGTTGGAACAGCAATTAATTAACAATTATAATTTATAAAATAATATTTATATTTGGATTTCAAGTTTGAATCTCTTATATGAAAAGTCATCAAATTTGGAGGATCGTCATGATTAAAAAATGGCTTGTAATCATTATTGTTTTCCTAACGAGTCTTCTATTAAGCCCATTTTCCCCAAATGTTTACGCGCAGACAAGCCCTTCTCGCTTTGAGATTACCAGTCAGGCTCTTTCTGGCCCCGCTACGAATTCAGTTTATTTTTATTCTTATAACGTAAATGGAGTTCCGATTTCTGGGTTAAAAGAAACAGATATTAAGGTTTACGATAACGAGGCTTTGGCTGATTTTAGTTTTCAAGAAAAAGAAGTGGGCGTGAGAGTGCTTATTTTAATCGATGCCGGCTTAGGGCTTGATGCGCGTGGTGCAACAGGAAAATCTCGGCTTGATGAAATGAAAGAATTTATCAATGCATTTTTGAGCCGCACAGGCGTAAACGATTCTATCATGGTGGTTTCAAACGAAGACCGGCAGCTGAAATCAATCGTTGATTTTGGAACCTCAACTGCAAATATTACTGAAAAATTAAAATCTTATAGTCCAAACCCAACTAGATATTCTGATGGTGTGGCAGGAATTAATAGGGCATTCTATCTCTTAAAAGATGTCGACGATGAAAAGAAAGAATTTATCCTTTTTTTGACCCCCGGGTTAGAAACTTCAGATGATAAATATATAAACAATTTTACAGAATTGATGAAAGCTGAGGACGCTCCCATTGTTTCTATGGTCTTGTTCCGTGGAGATGAAAAGCCTTGGGATACAGGCCTCAAAGAGGTGGCAGCGATTGGTAAGGGTAATTATCTTTATTACAATAGCAGCTCAAAAGACACTTTAGATCCTTTTTTTGAGCACATTTCTATCTGGAAGAACCAATACCTGGTTGAATACCGAATACCGGAATTAGTGAACGGAACGCATGTGGTTTCCATTGTAAATGCCTCGAATACGGTAAAAACTTCGACCTCATACAGATTGGACATCAATTTTCTTCCTCCAAGAGTTCAAATTTTATCCCCATTAACGGGAGCTATATTCTCTCAATCCGGTTCCGAACCAATTCTTGTAGAATCACAGATTAGTTTTCCGGATGGGGTAAATCGAGACATACAATCTGTATCACTAATCGTAAATGGAAATGTTGTCTATTCAACAGAGAATCCTGAGGATCTGATGGTATCCATTCCCTGGGACTCCTCAACCTTTAAGGTGGGAGAAGAAACTGCGATTACTTTCACAATCGAAGCCGTGGATTCTTTAGGGAAGGTTGGCAGCTCGGATCCTGTCATAGTAACACTAAAACCAGGGGGCTTTGGCGTGATCGCTAGCACCTCTTCCCCAACATTTTTAACTTACCTAATTCAATATGGCGGTTTTTTACTCGGTTTGGTAGCTGTAATCCTTGTTTTCGTTTTTAGAAAGCCATTAGCCGTTGCGGGCGGGTCAGTTGTAGAAAAATTCGGTGAAGCATGGGAATCAATAACAAAGCCCAAAAAGGTATTAACTCCAAAGGCATATTTAGAAGTGCTTTCAGGTCAAGAGCCTAAGAGTGTTTATGATATTTATGAGACGACGCCAATCGGTCGTTCCCGCCGCAATGCCGACCTAATTTTTCAAGCAGGTGAAGAAGACAGCCCAATAAGCCGGCTTCATTGCACACTTATTAACGAAGATGATGTGTTTTACATAAGGGATGAAGACAGTCAATGGGGTACCTTTTTGAATGGAAGAAAGTTAGAACCATTGACAAAATTTGAATTAAGTGACGACGATGAAATTGCCATAGCGCCACCCGAAAGAGGTGGAATCCTCTTTAAATTTAATTACGCTAGCTCTTCATACACCCCATCAGATGATCTTGGATATAGTCAAAGTCAATCTTATTCCATCGATGAAACTATCGATGGTGATACGACTCATCCTGTTCGTAAACGATTCTAGTATACAGAAAGGCTTTTCTTGCCATGGCTACGAAGATCAAGAAGAATCAACTAATATCAAATTTTAGAGTAATTGAGTGCCTACCAGAATCAAACGGAGGGATGGCATATATTGTCAAAGCACAAAATATAAAAAACTCTGATATCGTAGCTCTTAAAATATCTAAATCATCCGAATTCAATGATTTTAATATTAATGCCCTAAAAGCTGAAGTAAGAATATTACAGGTTTTGTCTCATCCAGGGATTGTTAGGATATATCCAATCCAATCAGATATCGGAAAAAAAGTATATATGGAAAGGGCTGTTGAACTTAAAGGGAGCCCTTGGTTCTTTATCATGGAATACTTAGAAGGAGGGTCAGTAGGCGACTTGATAAAGAAAAATAAAACCCTTTCTGAAGAAGTAACAGGAGCAATTCTTTACCGAGTTATCGATACTCTAGAATACATCCATAATTCAGGCTACGCTCATAATGATATTAAAGCATCAAATATTCTCTTTCGGCATGCGTTAGGAAATAATCGGCCCATTGAGCCAGTGCTGATAGATTTTGGGATAACCAGCCGCAAAGATCGGGTACAGACAGATGCTGGTTCGTTATTTTATATGGCACCAGAGCAACTTCAAGAGATGCGCGGGCAAAGACCCCCCGAGATAAAAATTGATTATTCTAAGGTTGATNNGTGCTCCTTTATCGCATGTTAGCCGGAAAGTTACCTTTGAGTGGTAAGTCGGAGACGGGAGTAACGACTGCAATTCTAACGAAAATGCCATCCAGTCCACAATCCCTTAATCCTAAAATATCCAATCACATGAATGATCTAATTATGGCATGCTTGGCGAAAAAGCCTGAAGCAAGACCTACCGACAGACAAATTAGGTATGCTCTTCGACAGTACGCTGATTACACTTTATCGCCGGAACGGTCTTGGAATTATTAAAGAAAAATTAATTTGATTATTTTCACGCATTCAAGGGAATAATGATGGAAAAAATAAGTTTTCCTGTCTTAGTTAGCCAGGATTCTGACGTCGGACGATCAGAAAAAAGATTTTATGAAGATCGTCTTGGGGTAGAAAACATTGTTACGAAAAGCGGCTTACAGATAACTCTTGCCGTTGTTTCTGATGGCATTGGGAGTGAGAATGCTGGAGAAAGGGCTGCCCAGAGGACTGTTGACACGATATTTAGTTTTTGTACGGAATCAACCTCGACAAATGTATTGCAAATCCTCGAAGCAGCTATTATTCATGCGAATAAAGAGGTTTTTGCTGAATCTAAGTTGCTGCGAGCCAATCGAAACATGGGTGCTACGGTTGCTGTGGCTGCAATTTGTGATCAACGCCTTTATGTCGCAAATGTTGGCGATAGTCGGATTTATTTAATTCGGGGAGATGAAATTAAACAGATTACGGTTGACCACAGTTGGGGAATGGAGGTTTATCGGGCCAAAAAGCTCAGCTTTGACGAAGCGATGCACCACCCACGAAAAGATGAGCTTATTCGGTCTATTGGTTACGACGCCACTGTGGAAGTAGACCTTGGACTTTATTTAAATGGAATTAATGAACCAGAACAGGCTGCAAGGAAAGCTCAAGGATTGCAACTCTTTCCTGGTGACAAAATATTAATTTGTTCCGATGGTCTAATAAAGAAAATAAGATCAACGAACAAACACTATGTTGAAGACAGCGAAATTGTTTCAATCATCAATGATTCGAAGCCTGAACAAAGTGCCAACAATTTAGTCAAGAAGGCTTTAGAAAGGGGAGCAAACGACAATGTTTCTGCGATTGTGTTGGAAATCCCTGGTGGTAGACCCAAAATTTCTATAAAGAAGGTCGGTAGATATACGTTACCGATTCTTGTTGCCCTTGTAGTGATTGTTTTATTTGTCGTGGGCGCGATTAACAGAAATGCGAATAAACCGTTAGCTACTTTACCTCCGATTGAGTACGGGCAGATTTTGATTGCAAATGTACAAAACATCGAAGTATATGTCCGTGAAATTAATTACAATGAAAGTTATTACTCTGAAGGCGATCTTCTTGATTTTAAAATCGGAACAGTGATACAAACTGGAAATGGAGAAAATGGTTTTATCCGTCTAGGTTTTTCGAATCAGATAGCTGTTTATCTTGCAGAGAATAGCGTAATTGAATTGGTAGACCAGAATGACGAGCAAACGACAATTCAAATTAATCGAGGAAGAATTATTGTTGAATTGCCAGAAGCCATTCCTCAGGGTAAAGCATTTATAGTTAAATCAGAATTTGAACAATATGCAAAGATCGAAGGATCGATGATGGGAGTATTATCTGATCCAGAAACAGGTTTCATGAGGATAGATTGTTTAGAAGGGACTTGTTATTATTCTCCTGATGGTTTAAACTGGGAGCCCTTTGAAGAGGGATGGCACATGGAGCAACAAGAAAGTTACCCTGGGACGATGAATGAATTATGGGCGTTCGTTCCGTTGCTCGTGGCTACTCCAACGGCGAGCATCATTCCGACGGAAGAACCAACCGAGCTACCAACGCCAACCTTCACACTGAGTGGACAGGATGGAACCACACCTTTACCTCGCCCTACGCAAACGCCAGCTCCATCAATCACAATGACGATGACACCAACACTTCCTTATACTCCAACATATACGCCTGTCACACCTACGGAACCCACGGAAGACCCTGAACCCACGAAAGACCCTGAACCCACGGAAGACCCTGAACCCACGGAACCTCCAATACCTGAACCTCCTGAACCAATTACACCAACTATAAAGCCTAAGCCTTAACTCCTGAACCAACTGAACCTCATTAACCACCAGAATACTGACCTCATGAAACTAATGCGCATCAAAAAAATGAACAAGCGAATAATTTACTGCGAATTAATTTTATATAACATTTAGAAAATTGCCGAGCCAAAGAGGAAATGATAATTAATATTTAAAACCATAATTTAGAAGAAGTGAACTAATAAACTCAGAATAAAAACATTAATTTAGGGCGATATCTAATGAATGTAAAGGTTGAATTTGGCCAGGACCAACAACCTGGTCTAAAAAATAAAGAGTTTAAACAGATCGATGGTGTGTTTTTTAAAGAGATTAATATCGTCATAGGAAAAACCAGCCTAAAAATAGGCATGGTTATAGACCTGATTCAATCCCCAAACCTTGGCATGGTTCCTTCAGACGTCTTTGAAAATACAGTTCAAATCATTGAATCGCAACCTCATAAAAACATCCAGGCAGCCTTAGGGGAAGTAAAAAGCAGAATAATCCAATTCTTAAATGCCGAAACTTTAGGTGATTCAATTTCATTTTCTCTGATTGCCATTGAAAACTCATCACTTCATACGGTTTCCTTAGGTAATCGGACCAGGGTATATCTTTACAGCAATGGTAAGGTTAGAGATATTTCGTCCAACCTGGAACTGGCTACAAAGGACGTTGTTGAAGTAAACGATGGATATTCAAAAGTCGCTTTGACTAAAGGAGACAAGATAGTCCTATGTACTGATGGACTTTTTACCATGCTGCAAAACCAGGAAGAGTTGGAAATCATTGGGCGGTATGATAAGCCAAGCTTTGGTGCAAAACATCTGAATTCTTTAGCCAAAGGAAGGAATGTTGAAGATAGCGTTACTACAGGTGTAATTAATTATGGCAGTTCGGCCAGCCCCAAGAAGCTGAAGCTTTTTATTCCGGCTGGCGTAATTTTGCTGGCAATTGCTCTATGGCTTGGCTTGTCTGGACGCGAAACGCCGCTGCCTGAAGATCTCGGTGTGGCGATTGTAACTTCAGGTAAGGTCCTCAGACAAGATGAATTAGGTGAATTTACTATCGCGATAGATGATTTTGGAGCTGTTGGTCCAGGTACATTATTGATGGTCCAAAATGATGGACCCGCAGAATTGAAATTTAAGACAAGGGAAGCCACACCATCAAATTCGACTAAGAATATCTCAGGGATTTCGCTATTTGCATCTGAATTGACAGTGTTTAATATCCACAACATAGATTATGCTAATAACCTCAATGGGAAACCCGACCTTATCAATCAAACCACAATTGAGTTAGTTAGCGGAAAAATTATTTTCATCAATGGTTCTAGCCCGAGAACTTACCACATTAATTTTTCTGATAAAAATTCCAATAATTCGATCACCTTTACCCTCTCAAAAGAAAAAGTTCCGTCTGGTATCGCCGCCATTCGGAATGGAGATGAAATTCAACTATTTTGTTTTCGCGGCTCATGCACGTTATCTTCTGGGGATAAACGCGTTGACATCCCAGAAGATAGTAAAGTTACCATCAATATCCCTGAAAACTTAAATGGTATTACTCCTTCTCCTTCAATTTCCGAACAAGAAATCACTGAATGGAACGCGATGACATCAGGGTACTTTAGCATAGTTTTTCCTGACTATTTACCTGAATGATTCCTTTTACTACGAGTTTTCTCCCATGGTAATCTGTGATAAAATCCCAGAATTGTAGAACTTATCAACATTGACTCATTAATCAGTTAGGGATATACTGAAAATTTGCATTGGAAAAATCTTACTTTGGCGTGGTAGCCTTGGCGTCTCCACGCATTTAATGTTTAGGAGAACTGAATGACGGATTTGATGCCTCCAAAAACTTACGCTCGCATCCCTGTGGGGTTGGAGCTCCCTCAATTAATCCAGGTGCAATTGGATTCTTTTCAGAGGTTGAAAAAGGAAGGGCTTAAGAGCCTGTTTAATGAAATTTCCCCAATTGAATCGTATATGGGTGATCTGCGGCTGTATTTCCCCAGCGATGACCCAATCGCTCAAGAGTTCGGATTGAGTTTTTGGTTCGATGAACCTAAAAATTCAATCGATGAATGCTTGGAACGCGATTTAACTTATTCCTCGCCGCTGTACGTTTCAGTTCTACTCGAAGGCCGCAGCAGCGACTTCAGCGAAAAAATCAAGCAGGATTTGTTCTTGGGCGACTTCCCCGAGATGACCCCTAAGGGCACGTTTATTATTAACGGAACCGAACGTGTTGTCGTTTCGCAATTGATCCGCTCGCCAGGTGTCTATTTTGAGGCTGAGCTGGACCGTACGACCGGCCGGCAGATGGCTAGTGCTAAGCTCATTCCGGACCGCGGTGCCTGGATGGAGTTTGAGACACGCAAGAACGACAGCATCTCCTTAAAATACAACCGCAGACGCACCGTCCCAATCACCGTCTTTTTACGCGCAATGGCTGCCATCGATGATGGTATTCCTGATTCACCGCTGACCAATGGTACAGACGAAGAGATTTTAGCGCTTTTTCAGGATGTTGATAATAACCCTGATCATTCCTTTATTGAATCTTCTTTCGAAGAAGAACCTGAGTATGATTTGAGCGGTGGTTTGACAATTGCCCAGGCAGCGCTGATTGAACTTTACAAGAAACTGCGCCCAGGTGAACCACCTACCTTGGATAATGCTCGCAATCACATCATTGAGCAGCTGTTTGATCCGCGCCATTACGATTTGGAAAAAGTTGGCCGTTATAAACTTAACCAGAAGCTGGATCTCGAGAGTGAAATTCCGATTGAACATCGCACAATAACCAAGTTGGATGTCATCCGCTTGGTTCGTCACATGATCCAGATCAACAATGGCGCTTTGCCCCCAGATGATATTGACCATTTGGGCAACCGTCGGGTTAAAACTGTTGGTGAGCTTATCCAGAACAAGTTACGCGTTGGCTTGCGCCGTATGGAACGTGTGATCAAGGAACGCATGTCCTTAAGGGATACTGGTGGCAGCCTTTCTCCAGTAAGCTTGGTGAATATCCGCCCGATGGTGGCAGCGCTGCGCGAATTTTTTGGTTCCAGCCAGCTTTCCCAATTTATGGAAGAAACCAATCCCCTCAGTGAGCTGCGCCATAAGCGCACAGTTTCTGCTTTGGGCCCTGGTGGCTTGCGGCGCGAACGTGCTGGTTTCGATGTGCGGGATGTGCACTTTTCGCACTATGGGCGCATCTGCCCAATCGAGACCCCTGAAGGTCCAAACATCGGCTTGATCGGCAGATTGGCTTCTTACGCCACGGTCAATGAATATGGTTTCATTGAGACGCCATACCGTAAAGTTTACCGCTCGATGAAAGGCTCTGACCCAAATTTGGTCAATCACTTGCTGCGGCAGGATATCAAAGATCCACAGACTGGGGAAATCATTTATCCCGCGGAAACACGGGTGACCCCAGAAATGGCAGCAAAAATCCGCGAGTTGGGTATCAAGGAAGTGTTAGTTCGCCCCTATGTGAGCGATGAATATGTCTATCTTTCTGCGGATGCGGAAGACAAGTATGTTATCGCACAAGCGAATGCGCCGCTGAATGAATATGGAGAATTCCTCCGGCGGAACTCTTGCCGTTACTACTCGACGTTTGCTATTTATGATTATGAGTATATCGATTACATGGATGTAGCCCCCAATCAAGTGGTTGGTATCAGCGCTGCGCTAATCCCCTTCTTAGAGCATGATGATGCCAACCGAGCTTTGATGGGCTCAAACATGCAGACGCAGGCTGTGCCTTTGCTGCGCCCAGAGGTACCGTTGGTCTCAACTGGTATGGAGGCTGCAGCTGTAGCTGATTCAGGCCAAATCATTTTGGCTGAACAAGATGGTGAGGTGGTTAAAGTCACCGGCGATACCATCGTGATTCGCCAAGTTGATGGGACTGAGAAAGATTATAAACTGCGCAAATATCAGCGTTCGAATCAAAGCACCTGCATCGATCAGCGCCCAGCGGTAAGCAAAGGGCAAATCGTGCATAAAGGTGATGTGATTGTCGACTCCTCTTCAACGGAAGATGGCAAATTAGCCTTAGGGCAAAATGTGTTGATCGCCTTTGTGCCTTGGGAAGGCTATAACTTCGAGGATGCGGTTCTGATTTCGGAAAGACTAGTGGAAGAAGACCGCTATACCAGCGTACATATCGAAAAGTACGAAGTCGAAGCGCGTGATACCAAGTTGGGTCCCGAAGAAATTACCCGTGAGATTCCGAACGTGGGGGATGATGCCATTCGCAACTTGGACGAAGTAGGCATCATTCGCATTGGCGCCGAAGTTGGCCCGAATGACATTTTAGTCGGCAAGATTACCCCTAAAGGGGAGAAAGAGCTGACCCCAGAGGAGCGGCTCTTACGGGCTATTTTTGGCGAGAAATCCCGCGACGTCAAAGATACGTCGTTGCGCATGCCCCACGGCGAGCACGGTATTGTGGTGGATGTGAAGGTTTTCACCCGTGAAGAAGATGCTGATCTTTCTGCTGGTGTAGATAAGATGGTGCGTGTTTCTGTGGCGCAGCGCCGCAAGGTTATGGCTGGCGATAAGATGGCTGGGCGGCATGGGAATAAGGGCGTGGTTTCTATGGTGGTACCCGTGGAGGATATGCCTTTCTTGGAAGATGGCAGACCAGTAGATATTATCTTGAACCCGTTAGGCATCCCTGGGCGTATGAACATCGGCCAGGTTTTGGAGACGCACTTAGGTTGGGCTGCAAACAGTTTAGGCTTCCGGGCGATTACCCCGGTCTTTGATGGTGCTTCTGAAAGTGAAATTGAGGCTGAGCTCGCACGGGCTTGGTTGATCGACGAAGCTTGGCGCATCACTGGCGAAAAAGCATGGGAATGGTTGCAGTCTGTTGGTTACGAACCTGAGCTGATAAAAGATGATGAAGAAGCCCGTCTGATTTACTTAGCCAATCGCTTAGGGGATAAAGGCTACGATATTTTCACCTTGCAGGAAAACAATGTTGTTGCCCGTCGCACGGCGATGAAAGAATGGTTAGAGAGCGAAGGATACGATCCAAAACTGATCACTTCCTTCCCTGAAGATAATATTCCGGTGAAGGAACGCGGGGCGCAGGACGAACGTGCAGTGCGCGCGTGCTTAGAACTCTGGGCAAAGCGCCTCGGCAGAAACCTACCTGAAGATTTGAGCACGGAAGAACTTAAGAAAGCTGCTCAGACCATCATGGTGGAAACCAATACGCCTACCCCAATTATTGGAAAGCAGATCTTGCGCGACGGGAAGACTGGTGAGGTATACGACCAACCAGTCACCGTAGGATATATGACTTTTTTGAAGCTGCACCACTTGGTCGAGGATAAGGTGCACGCGCGCTCGACTGGTCCATACAGCTTGGTGACGCAACAGCCCTTAGGTGGAAAGGCACAATTTGGCGGACAGCGCTTTGGCGAGATGGAAGTCTGGGCGCTGGAGGCTTATGGTGCAGCTTACACCCTGCAGGAAATGCTCACAATTAAATCCGATGACGTGGCGGGGCGCGATGCAACTTATCAAGCTATCGTCTCCAATAAACCGATTGAAGCCCCAGGTTTACCTTCGGCATTCAAAGTTTTAGTCAAGGAACTGCAGAGCTTAGGGTTAGAGGTCGAATCCATCATGGAAGATGGCGAGATTGAGACTTATGGTAAGGATAGTGACAGACGCGACACACGCATTCCAACGGGTTTACTTGACTCACCATTTGGGGCGTGATAAAATCAATCCTCGCCCTGCCAGGCAGGGTTTCGTAAGCCTTGTTTGGCGAAAGTCGTAATGAACAAGGCCATCAGGTTAGATTGATGGCCTTGATTGATGAATAATTGGTAATTTATAAAAACTGGACGGAGGCAATGTGCCAACAATTAATCAATTAGTTCGCAATGGTCGCAAGACTAAGCAACAAAAAAGCAAGTCGCCTGCTTTGCAATACACGCTGAACGCAAAGAAGCAGCGCCGTACGCGCCAACCTAAAGGCGCCCCGCAGAAACGCGGCGTTTGCACTGTTGTGCGCACGATGACGCCTAAAAAGCCAAACTCAGCTTTGCGGAAGATTGCCCGTGTGCGTCTTTCCAATGGGATGGAAGTTACCGCTTACATCCCTGGCGAAGGTCATCAGCTGCAGGAGCACTCCGTGGTGTTGGTGCGCGGCGGCAGAGTGAAAGACTTGCCAGGCGTGCGCTATCATGTTGTGCGCGGCGCGTTAGATTCAACAGGTGTGGCTGACCGTAAGCGCGGACGTTCCAAATACGGCGCTAAGCGCGGTAAATAGCACTGGATGAAAATGAGATGAGGCAGGCGCTCACCACGTGGACGCGATTGCCTTGGGCATTTTAATGAGGAGCAATTATGGCAAGAAGATTTAAACCCGAAAAACGCGAAGTACCGCCGGATGTGCGTTACCACAACCAGAACATTCAGAAGTTGATCAATCACATCATGCTGGATGGGAAGAAAAGCACGGTTACCACCCTGGTTTACGATGCGATTGATATTATTTCCGAGAAAACCGGTAAGGATGGTGTGGAAGTATTGGAGCAGGCTATCAAAAATGTTAGCCCAGTGATGGAAGTTCGCCCCCGCCGTGTGGGTGGTGCTACCTATCAGGTGCCAATGGAAGTTTCCCCAGACCGCCGGCTCACTTTAGCTATCCGTTGGATCATTACTTCAACCCGCGCCCGCAGTGGCAAATCGTTCTCGGAGAAATTGGCTGGCGAACTCATGGACGCTGCCGAGAATCAGGGCGCTTCTATTCGCCGCAAGGAAGAAACGCACAAAATGGCAGAGGCAAACCGAGCCTTCTCCCATTTCCGCATTTAATTTTGTACCTTACCAATTGGATTATTAATGGAAGCATTTCCGCTCGAGAAATATCGTAATATAGGCATCATCGCCCATATCGACGCCGGTAAGACCACGACGACCGAGCGGATTTTGTTTTATACGGGTAAAACCTACCGCCTCGGCAACGTCGACGAAGGCACGACGGTTACCGATTGGATGGTCCAGGAACGTGAACGCGGTATCACCATCGTTTCGGCGGCAGTAACTGCCGAATGGAAAGGTTACCGCCTCAACCTGATCGATACACCCGGGCATATTGATTTCACAGCAGAAGTTCAACGCTCTTTACGCGTGTTGGATGGGGGCGTGGTTGTCTTTGATTCGGTCCAAGGGGTTGAGCCACAGAGCGAAACCGTCTGGAGGCAGGCGGATCGCTATAAGGTTCCGCGGATATGCTTTGCCAATAAGATGGACCGCAAAGGCGCTTCGTATACCCGCACCGTCGAGAGCATTCGGAGCCGCTTAGGCGCTAAGCCAATCGCCATGCAGATCCCTATTGGAGAAGAAGCAGCCTTCGAGGGTGTAATTAACCTGCTGGAAGAAGAAGCAGTTTACTTCGAAGACGAATTAGGCAAAGAACCGATAGTCAAGCCTATCCCAGCTGAATATCAAGAAGAAGCCGCCCAAAAACGCCAAGCTCTGATCGAGCAGATCGCTGAGCTGGATGATGAGCTCTTACAGAAATACTTAGATGATGAACCCCTGAGCTTGCCTGAGTTAAAAGCGGCTTTACGCAAAGGTGTGATTGCCAATAAAGTTACCCCCGTCTTTTGCGGCACGAGCTTACGCAATAAAGGTGTGCAGCCCCTTTTGGATGCTGTGGTGGACTATCTGCCCTCACCGTTGGATATTCCCCCAGTAAAAGCCACACTGCTGAAGGACGGCAGTGAAGTGCTATGTCCCCCCGACCCAAGCGAACCCCTGGCTGCTTTGGTTTTTAAGATTGTTACAGACCCCTATATGGGCAGGTTGGCTTATGTACGCGTCTACTCCGGGAAAATTTCTCAAGGCGGGGCAGTCTATAACTCCTCAAAGGATAAGAAAGAACGCATTGGGCGGTTGCTGCGCATGTACGCCGATAGGCGCGAAGACATCCCCGAGTTAGGTGCCGGCGATATCGGCGCTATATTAGGGCTGAAGTTTAGCTTTACCGGTGATACGCTTAGCGACCCTACTGCTCCCGTGTTGTTGGAAAGCATCACCTTCCCCGATCCGGTTATCTCGGTGGCAATTGAGCCTAAAACCAAAGCCGACCAGGAGAAGATGGCTGAATCGCTACAGAAGCTTTCAGAAGAAGACCCCACCTTCAAAATCCGCCAGGACGAAAATACCGGTCAGACGGTTATCTCCGGAATGGGCGAACTGCATTTGGACGTGTTAGTTGATCGCCTGCTGCGGGAGTTCAAGGTGCAAGCCAACGTGGGTAAGCCTAAAGTGGCATACCGGGAGACCATCCTTCGCCCCGTGGAAAATGTTAATTATAAATATTCCAAACAGACCGGTGGTCACGGGCAGTATGGTCATGTGGTCATTAATATGGAACCCCTCACAAATGGCGCCGGAATCCAATTCGAAAACAAAATCCGCGGGGGCGTCATCCCCAAGGAGTATATCCCGGCAGTCGAAAAAGGTATTTACGAAGCCGCGGAAAGCGGACCCTTAGCCGGCTACCCCATGACTGATTTCAAGGTTACGCTGGTGGATGGGTCTTATCACGAAGTGGATTCTAGTGAGTTGGCTTTCCGCATGGCAGCTATCTTCGCCTTCCGCGAGGCGGCAGAAAAAGCAACACCGGTTTTACTCGAACCCATCATGAAGGTTGAGGTCACCGTGCCGGAAGAATATACAGGTGATGTTTTAGGCCAGATTAATGCCCGCTCTGGCAACGTTTTGGGCATGGAGCAACAGTTTGGGAACGCTCAGCTAATCCATGCTGAAGTGCCGCTCTCGGAGATGTTCGGGTATGCCACGGAACTTCGCTCTGCTACGCAAGGCCGCGGCGTGTTCACGATGGAATTCAAACACTATGCCCAAGTTTCGGAGAGCAAGAAGAAAGCCATTTTAGGCGAGAAATAATTGAAATAGGCTAACGCCTTTGGCAGGTAACTGCTGGAGAGAACTAAAAATTCGAACTGATTTAGGAAGATTATGGCAAAACAAAGAATTCGTATTCGCTTGAAAGCTTATGACCACCGCATCCTGGATCAATCCGCCAAGCGGATTGTGGAGACGGCTGAACGCAGTGGCGCCCAGGTGGTTGGACCTGTACCGCTGCCCACGCGCATCGAGCGCTACACGGTGCGCCGCTCTACCTTTATTGATAAGGATTCGCATGAGCACTTCGAGATCCGTACACACAACCGCTTGATTGACGTGTTGGACCCCGACTCCAAGACCATCGATATGCTGATGCGCTTGAACCTGCCGGCGGGCGTGGATATCGAGATCAAGATTTAGGGTTGCCAAGGGCGCGCAAGCGCGCTGCGGGAATCGTTACAATTGAGAGGGGGGCTGGGCGTTTGCCATTGGCAAGCGCGCCAAGTTTGCATTGGAAGCTGCCGAAGGGCGGCTTTTTTGTTGAGGGGAAAAAGTTGGAGTGAAACCTGTCTGTTTTTGTCGACTTCCTTTATAATATGCTGTGGTGGGAAACTTTCGTTTACAAACTGATAATTTTTAGCCGATGAGATAGAGGAGAAGGTGTTCCGATGACCAGGAAAGTTAACGAAAATAGAGCAATACAAGATTCACTCCCTGAATTAGCTGATAGTCTGGTTATCGGAACACGAGATTTACTTAGGGAAGCAAAAACCGAAGAAGATTTACGGATCGGCTTTGAAAAACTTTTGGATCCCATAAAGGCACAATTGGGTTTACATTCCACTCCTAAGTATGAAAAATCTGTTTATAGCGGTGGTCGCTCCGATGCAGTTCATGGGCAGGTCATTATCGAATACGAGCCGCCTATGTCGTTTTCTTCAAAAAGAAATATCGACCATGCCTATGACCAGCTAGTAAATTATCTTTCGGATGAAGCCATAGAGGCAGAGCTCACACAATTGGTTGGCGTAGGATTTGATGGGGATCAGATTTTTTTCGTGAAATATCAGAATGGTGATAGCAAAAAAATCGATAGAGCCAAGTTTGTAATGGATGGGCCATTCTACTTTAATCCCGAAAGCGCCAGAACTTTCTTAATAAACTTACGCGCGCTATCTCGGATGCCGCTCACAGCTGAGAATTTGGCTCAAAAGTTTGGTCCCCAGAGTGAACTTGCTCCAAAAACTGTTTCTGCCTTAGCCAATGCTTTGGAATATTGGGGAAACCAAACCCATATCCGCACCTTTTTCAATGAGTGGAAAAGAATATTCGGGATTGTTTACGGCGAGCAATTTAATGATGGCAATCAAGGAAAAGAAGCTGAGGCACTTTCTACTCTTTACCATGTGGGCAAAGTTACTGATTTTCAGGAACTTTTATTTTGCGTTCATACTTATTTTGCTCTTTTAATGAAGCTCATTGCAGCGGAGCTTCTTAGCCTGAGGGAGACAGCATTTACTTCTTCACTCACTTCAGACCTTGTGCATGCTTCTGATGACGAACTCAAAAGGCAAATCGAAGATATCGAAAACGGGGGAATCTATGCCCGCAAAGGCATCACGAATTTTTTAGAGGGCGACTTTTTCCGCTGGTATTTGGATGCTTTCGATTCACCGGAGCTAAGAGATGCAATTCGAGAAGTTGCCAGGGGTCTTTCGGAATTTGAACCGGCAACCAGTACCATCGATCCTGTTTCAACCCGTGATCTTCTCAAGAAACTTTACCAATACTTAGTCCCGCAGGAAGTACGGCATCGCCTCGGTGAATATTACACCCCGGACTGGTTAGCGGAGTTGTTACTCAATGAAGTTGGTTATCACGGCAACACGAGAAAGCGCTTTTTGGACCCAGCTTGCGGCTCTGGTACCTTTCTCGTCCTGGCCATTCAGCGGGCCAGGGAACATGGTAAGGAAGAAAAATCACGCCCCGTTGAAATTGCCAAGAGTATCGTCGATAACATTTGGGGATTCGATTTGAACCCCATGGCGGTCATTGCTGCTCGCACGAACTACCTATTCGCTCTGGGAGATCTTGTCAATGAATTGCCCCAATTAGAAATTCCTATTTATCTGACAGATTCTGTTTTGACACCAACGAGTACCAAGAAGGACCTTTTTGGTGAGGCTCTAGAAGTCGCAACTTCGGTGGGATTATTTCGAATTCCAGGAGAATGGGTGCGGAATGGCGGAACATTACTCATGATTGCAGCCCCGCTGGTTGAAGAAATGGTTAAAAATCAGTATTCTACGGAGGAAGCACTTGAGCGGCTTAAAAAAGAAGGCTTGGTTTTTTCATCCAATGAAGACATCGTGAGGGATTTTTATGATCAACTCTTAAAATTAGAAAAAGAAAATAAAAATGGCATTTGGGCAAGGTTTTTGAAAAACAGTTTTGCCCCGATGATTGCCGGTAAGTTTGATTTTGTGGTTGGTAATCCGCCGTGGATTAGGTGGGATTACCTTTCTCAATCATACCGTGATGCAACACTTCAATTATGGAAAGATTATGGATTGTTTTCATTATCAGGTTTTCAAACTCGCCTTGGGGGAGGGAAAAAGGATTTCTCAATGCTATTTGTCTACGCCGCATCGGATTACTATCTTAAAGATGGAGGAAAATTAGGTTTTTTAATCACACAAGAAGTATTTAAATCAAAGGGCGCTGGTGAAGGTTTTCGAAGGTTCCGGTATGGTGAAGACAAATTCCTGAAAGTGATAAAAGCACATGATTTAGTTTCTATTCAACCATTCGAAGGAGCAGCAAATAAAACAGCGGCAATCATACTTATAAAGGGAGAAAAAAATGAATATCCAATTCCTTATTTTGTTTGGACAAAGAAAAAAGGTGTCGGAAAAATTACCGCTGATAAACTACTAGACGAAGTTTCGCCACTTTTACAAAGGAAAAAATATTATGCCAAACCGATTGGCTCAATTGTTGGTGCTTGGCAGACTCTACCTGCTGGATTAGAGGAATTGTCCGAAATTGAAGGAAAAAATTCTTACAAAGCTATTTTAGGGGCCAATCCCAATCCTTATGGCGTCTTTTGGCTGGAAGTAAAACAAGTATTATCCAATGAAAATATAATAATACGAAATTTGCCAGAAAAAGGAAAATTGAAAATACCCCAGGTGGAAGAAACTATAGAACAAGATTTAGTTTATCCAGCTATCAGGGGTTCAGATATAAGCAGGTGGGGAATTAATCCTCGTATTTTTATGCTAGTAGTTCAGGATCCAAAAACTCGGAGAGGATATTCCGAAGTTTTTATGAGAAAAAATTACCCTCGCACTTATAGTTATTTGCTTCAATTTAAGGATGTTCTTTTAAGCCGACCTTTATACAAAAAATATCATGAACAAGCTAAAGCCCCATTTTATAGCCAATTCAACATTGCAACAGAAACTTTTACTCCTTATAAAGTGGTTTGGAAGCGAATGACTAATGATTTAATTGCGACGGTTATTTCGTCATCTAAAACACCATTTGGATATAAAACTATAGTTCCTTTAGAAACTACGGCTATAATGTTTACCAACAACGAATTTGAAGCCCATTATCTTTGTGCTATTATCAACTCAACCCCGGTTCGCGATTTTATCAAATCGTTTTCCTCCGCTGGACGGGGCTTTGGCACGCCATCTGTGATGGAACATGTCGGGATTCCCAAGTTTGATCCCCAAAATGCGCTCCATCTGAAATTAGCTGAAATATCTAAGCAATGCCATCAATTAAAACTTGAAGGCAAAGAAGAGGAAATCAAGAAGTTAGAAAAGGAAAATGATGCCTTGGTGGAGGAGTTATTTGGAATCAGCCACGATTGAATCCCATTAACATGCAACCCCACAAACTTCTCTGACCGTTCTAAAATCATAAGTTATAATGAGGCTGCTCCTCAAAAAGGCAGCCAAATTGATTAAAAATTCTTGTCATTTTGCCCTTGCATTCTTCAAAGAATATGTGGTATATTTGCAAGGTTGCCCCTTAAGGCAATACAAGTAAGCAGGCAGTTTAAGAATGTGACCCGCGTGGGCAGCAAAGCTACACAGGGCATATTAACTGAATTGCGCGGAGATGATGCAGCCAGCCCATGCTGACAGTCTCGCCAAGATTAACTAACAGGAGAATAGTATGTTTAAAGGGCTAATTGGAAGAAAGATCGGTATGACCCAGATCTTCGATGAGAACGGCGCTGCTGTTCCGGTAACGTTACTCGAAGCTGGGCCTTGTTTTGTTTCCCAGGTCAAGACGGTTGCCACCGATGGCTACAACGCGGTGCAGCTTGCCTTCGGCGAGGTGAAGCCTAAGCGCGTGAGCAAAGCGCACTTAGGTCATTTGGAAAAGAACAACCTGCCTCCCATGCGGGTTCTGCGTGAATTCCGCATCAAAAATGTAGAAGAAATCAAAGCTGGTGATGTGTTGAATGCCTCGGTGTTTGAGGCAGGTGAACACGTGGATGTGATTGGCATCAGCAAGGGGAAAGGTTTCGCTGGTGCAGTTAAGCGCCATGGTTTCCGCGGCGGTCCCCGCACGCACGGTCAATCAGACCGCTTGCGCGCGCCGGGTTCTTCCTCCTCAACCACGACGCCCGGGCGGGTCTTTAAGGGCAAGCGCGGTCCGGGCAGGATGGGCAATGAGCGCGTAACCTCATCCAATATCCGTGTTGTCTTAGTGGACCCTGAGCGCAACCTGATTGCTGTGAGCGGCTCGGTTCCAGGCCCTAAGGGCGGCACCGTGGTTATCAAAGAAGCTCGCAAGCAGTAAGCCGGCTTGTGGTAATGGAGAACGCAATGATGAAAGTTGATGTCTATAACTTACAAGGTGAAAAATCCAGCACAGTGGATTTGCCGGAAGAGATCTTCGCGGCGAAGGTCAATGTTGACTTGATGCACCAGGCGTATTTACGCCAGATGGCGAATGCCCGCTTGGGAACGCATAGCACCAAGCGGCGCGGCGAAGTGGCTGGCGGCGGCGCCAAGCCTTGGCGCCAGAAGGGCACTGGGCGTGCCCGCCAAGGCAGCACGATCTCTGCCCAATGGGTCGGCGGCGGGCGTATTCATACGCCTAAACCGCGGGATTATTCCCAAGCAATGCCTAAGAAGATGCGCCGCGCAGCGTTACGCTCTGCACTGACCGTCAAGGTCAATGATAACAGCGTGATTGTGGTAAGCGACCTTGCGCTGCAAGAGCCAAAAACTGCGGAATTGACCAAAGCGATTAAAGCGTTAGCTGGTGACAGCCGCGTGTTGATTTTGATTCCGGATAAAAGTGAAGCCAACCAGAATGCGATTAAATCTGGCCGCAATTTAGCCGACCACAAGTTGTTGTTGGCGAATTATTTGAATATTCGGGATTTATTGCAGTATGAAAAAGTAATTATCCCGCTGGCTGCACTTGATGTGATCAAGAGCTATTTGGGATAAGGAAGGTGAAGCAGAATGAGCTACTCTGTTTTTGATATTTTGAAACGCCCTGTTGTGACTGAAAAGTCTAACTATCAGGCTAGCAAGTTACACCAATATGTGTTCGAGGTGGCGGACTATGCCACGCGTGAGATGGTGAAAACCGCCGTCGAAACCGTGTTTGACGTGGACGTGGTGCGTGTAAATATTATCAATCTTCCTGCTAAAGCGCATCGCGCTTCGCGGAACCGCCGGCTGGCATTGCGCACCAGCGGTTACAAAAAAGCGATTGTCACCTTGGCACCGGAAGATAGAATCCCGATTTTTGAAGGGGTGGACTAATGGCTGTCAAAATTTATAAAGCGAAGACCCCTGGTCAACGCCATAAGACCAGCTACACTTTTGAGGAGATCACTAAAGATCGCCCAGAACGCAGTCTGATCGTGCCTCAAAAGAAAACGGCTGGCCGCAACGCTTACGGTCGAGTCACTGTACGGCACCGTGGCGGTGGTGAAAAACGCCACCTGCGCGTGGTGGACTTCCGTCGGGAAAAAATTGGCATTCCTGCCAAGGTAGCAGCGATTGAGTATGATCCCAATCGTACAGCTCGCTTGGCATTGCTCACCTATGCCGATGGCGAAAAGCGCTACATTCTTGCGCCTGTTGGTGTGAAGGTAGGTGATACCCTGGTCTCTGGCCCGCAAGCTGAGATTCGTCCGGGCAATGCTTTGCCGCTGGCAAACATACCGGTTGGCACGACCATTCATGCCATTGAGCTGAAGCCTGGCAAGGGAGCTCAAATTGGCCGCTCGGCAGGCTCTTCTGCGCAGTTGCTGGCTAAGGAAGGCAAGTATGCGCATGTGCGTATGCCTTCTGGTGAGGTGCGCTTAGTTTTGCAAGAGTGCATGGCATCTATTGGGCAGGTGGGTAATGTGGACCACAGCAACGTGAAGCTGGGGAAAGCCGGGCGCGCACGCCACATGGGCTTGCGCCCAGAAGTACGCGGCTCCGCCATGTCCCCACGGGATCATCCGCATGGTGGTGGTGAAGGACGCAGCCCAATTGGTATGCCCGGTCCGAAAACACCCTGGGGTAAACCGGCTTTGGGTTATAAGACCAGGCGGAACAAACGTACGAATAAGATGATTATCCGCCACCGCTCAAAGGCTAAGCGCCGTTAGAAATTGGTGATAGGTAGAAAAGGATATTAACATGACGCGATCATTGAAAAAAGGGCCGTATGTAGACCCAAAACTTTTGAAACGCATCGAGGAAATGAACGCTAAAGGCGAGAAGAAGGTGATTCGCACCTGGAGCCGCTCGAGCACCATTTTCCCCCAGATGGTTGGTCATACCATTGCCGTGCATGACGGTCACCGCCATGTACCGATTTACATAACCGATAACATGGTTGGTCACCGCTTAGGCGAATTTGCACCCACCCGTTATTTCCGCGGGCATATGCAAGAAAAATCGACCAGGTGAGGCTGAGATGGCACAAGAAATTAAGGCAAAACTCTCTAATCTCTCTTGCTCGGCGCAGAAGGCGCGCTTGGTGGTTGATCTTGTGCGGGGAAAACCAGTTAATGAGGCTATGGATATCTTGAGCCTGACCCCTAACAAAGCTGCCAAGCCGGTGCGCAAGCTGCTTCATTCTGCCATTTCCAATGCAGAGGAAAATTTTGGCGTCAGCCGCGATGATTTAGTGGTCTATCGGATTTTTGCCGATGAAGGCCCCACGCGCAAATGGCGTAGATTTGGAGCCCGAGGCCGTTTCAAGCCGCTGCTGCGACGCAGCTCTCACGTAACCGTAATTTTGCGTGAAAATGAGTAGGACTGGAAAGAGAGTTAAGGAGTAATTATGGGTCGTAAAGTACATCCAATTGGTTTTCGTCTGGGGATTAATAAGCCCTGGTTAGGACGCTGGTACGCCGAAGGTGAGGATTATACCGATCAACTTCATCAAGATTTGCGCATTCGCGAATTGGCGATGAAAGACGGCGAGCGATCTGGCGTTTCCGCAGTTGAAGTGGAACGCTATCCGGGCAAGGTGAAGGTTACCTTGCACACCTCAAAGCCTGGCGTGTTGATTGGACGCAAGGGCGAAAACGTGAAAATCTTGCGTCAGGAGCTCGAAGCGCTCACCGGCAAAAAAGTTGATCTCGATGTTAAAGAGATCAAATCTCCAGATACGGATGCTTTTTTGGTTGCGCAAAATATTGCTGGTCAATTAGAGCGACGTATTAGTTATCGCCGTGCGATGAAGCGAGCCATTCAGCAAGCGATGAACCACGGGGCTGAAGGGATTAAGGTTTCGGTTTCAGGCCGGCTTTCTGGCGCTGAAATGGCACGCCGGGTGACTTTGCGGGAAGGGCGCGTACCCCTGCAGACCTTGCGCGCGGATATCGACTTCGCCAAAACCGAGGCTTTGACGACATACGGTCAAATCGGCATTAAGGTTTGGATTTATCGTGGCATCGCCGTGGCTCCCGCTGAAGAAAAAGTGGAAGCTACTGAAGGCGTATACGTCAGCGAGTAGTTGAGAATTTATGGTGAGGTATTGAATTATGTTAATGCCAAAGAGAGTTAAGTACCGCAAGCAGCAACGCGGCCGCATGAAAGGCAAAGCCAGCCGTGGGGTTGAAGTCAGCTTCGGTGAATATGGTTTGAAGTCATTGGAATGTGGCTATCTGAGTGCCCGTCAAATTGAAGCAGCGCGCCGTGCTATCGTGCACGAGATGAAGCGCCGCGGCAAAGTATGGATTCGGGTTTTCCCAGATAAGCCTTATACCAAACGCGCAGCTGAAACCCGTATGGGTAAGGGTAAGGGCGCCGTTGACCATTGGGTGGCAGTCATCCGCCCAGGACGAATGATGTTTGAAGTCGGTGGGACCGATGAGGAAACCGCCATCCGCGCACTCACGCGTGCCCGCTACAAGTTGGGTTTCAAGACGAAAATTGTGACCCGTGAAGGTGTAGGAGAAGGTTCATGAACGCTAAAGAAATAAGAGAACTTTCTACAGAAGAAATTAAAGAACGTTTAATGGATTCCCGGCAGGAACTGATGAATCTTCGCTTTCAGGCGGTGACTGGTCAGCTGACGGATACCAGCAGATTTAAAGCCACCCGCCGCATGATTGCGCGATATGAGACTATCCTCAACGAGCGCGCACACGAGGGGAAAGAAGGTAAAGATGAATAATAGACGTCGACTTATTGGCACAGTAACGAGTGCCAAGATGCCTAAAACTGTGAGCGTAGAGGTCAGCCGCACCTATCAGCATCCGCTGTATCATAAAGTGGTGCGTGGGAGCAAAATCTACAAGGCTCATGACGAACTTAATTGCCATGTTGGCGATAAGGTCCGTATTGTTGAATCTGCGCCGCTTTCGCGGACCAAACATTGGATTGTGGAAGAAATCCTCAAGGTTGAAGTGCGAGAAGAAGATGACCTGAGTCAGATTTCTGAAGGAGAGCAAGCATGATTCAGCAAGAGACTCGTTTGGTTGTTGCCGATAACACAGGCGCCAAAGAGCTGTTGGTTATCCAGGTTGTCGGTGGTACCCACCGGCGCTATGGTTACGTAGGTGATATTGTGGTAGGCACGGTTAAGAGCGCCACGCCACAGGCATCTGTGAAGAAAAGCGAAATTGTCAAAGCCGTGATTGTGCGCACGAGTAAGGAATATCGCCGGCCGGATGGTTCCAGCATATCTTTTGATGATAATGCTGCTGTAATCCTTGACTCTGATGGCGTAAATCCGCGCGGGACGCGTATTTTTGGCCCCGTGGCACGTGAACTGCGCGAAAAAGGCTTTATGAAAATTGTTTCATTGGCTCCAGAAGTGCTGTAGCCGTTGATGTCAGGAGTGTCAATGATGATGAAGATACGTAAAGGTGATCGCGTTCGGGTGGTGCGCGGCGATGCCGAAGATAAAGGCAAAGTTGGCGAAGTAATCCGGGTGCTGCCTAAGGAGAATCGAATTGTAGTGCAGGGTGTGAATTTGGTGAAGAAACACCAGCGGCAAACCCAGTCTGGCGGCAAAACAATCCCATCTGGCATCCGCGAGTTCGAAGCACCAATCCACATTTCGAATGTGCAATTGGTCACTGAGGCAAGTGAGAAAGCAGCCAGCAAGGAAAAGAAAGCTGCCAAACCCGTGAAGAAATCGGCTGCGAAGCCAGCTGCTGAAGCAAGTGAAACCAAGCCAACTCCTCGAAGGCGTGGTGCAGCCAAACCTGCCGCAGATGAAAGCGGTTCTGAGAAATTAGGTGCAGGTGAGAATAAATGAATAGATTAAAAGAACAATACAACAAAGAAATCGCTCCGGCGCTTTTCAAAGAGTTAGGTCTGGATAATGTAATGCAGACCCCGCGGATTGAAAAAGTAGTCGTGAATATTGGTGTAGGCGAAGCTTTGGACAACCCCAAAGCGCTCGAAGCCGCTGTTAATGATCTCACGATCATCACTGGGCAGAAACCAGTGATTACAGCAGCCAAGAAAGCCATTTCCAACTTCAAATTGCGTGAAGGCCGCCAAATTGGTGTCAAAGTTACTTTACGCGGCGAAAAGATGTGGGCATTCTTGGACCGGTTAATCAATATCGCCTTACCGCGTGTGCGAGACTTTCGTGGTGTCTCTGCGGAGGCGTTCGATGGGCGAGGTAATTACACCTTGGGCTTGCAGGAACAGTTAATCTTCCCCGAGATTCAGTACGACAAGATAGATAAAGTTCGGGGTATGGAAGTAAGCATTGTGACAACTGCAAAAGACGATGAGCAAGCTCGCTTACTGCTCAGCAAGTTTGGCATGCCCTTCAGGAAAGGAAACTAATGGCTAAGAAGTGTATGATGTATCGCGAAATGCGGCGGGAATACCCTAATCAGGTGAGAAACCGCTGTCGAATTTGCGGGAGACCACGTGGTTATATGCGTAAGTTTGGTCTTTGCCGAATTTGTTTTCGAGAATTAGCGCTCCAGGGAAAGATTCCTGGGGTGAAGAAATCATCTTGGTAATTGACCTGGAGGTATAGAGATGACAGTTTCAGATCCAATTGCCGATATGTTAACCAGAATTCGCAATGGTGCTATGGCTGGGCACAGCGTAGTTGCCATGCCGAGCTCTAAGGTCAAGGAAGAGATCGCCCGCATTCTGCAAGAAGAAGGCTACCTGGAAGGCTTTGAAGTCGTAAATGGAAAAGCCGATGGTAGCAAAGTATTGCGCTTGCAATTGAAATACATTGGTGAGCGCCGTCACCGCCGCCCGATAATAACCGATTTGCAGCGCGTCAGCCGGCCAGGCTGCCGTGTCTACACCTCAAAGGACGAAATTCCTTGGGTGCTTTCTGGTATCGGCATTGCTATTTTGTCTACCCCTAAAGGGATCATGACCGGTCAGCGTGCCCGTAGAGTGGGCGTCGGCGGCGAGATCCTCTGCAAGGTTTGGTAGGAGGCACACAATGTCACGAATTGGAAATTTACCCATCTCGGTCCCTAAAGGAATCGAGGTGAAAATCGACGGGAATAAGGTGAGCGTTAAAGGACCAAAAGGTACGCTCGAACAAACTTTTGACCCTGAGATTCGAATTAAGCAGGAAGGCGACACTATTATTGTGGAGCGTCCGAACGACGAACCACGAATGCGTGCCTTGCATGGCACCACGCGTGCTCTCCTCAACAACATGATTGTTGGCGTTGATAAGGGTTTCGAACGTGTGCTGGAAGTGAACGGTGTTGGTTACCGTGCTGAGCTGAATGGAAAAGATTTAGTGCTCAATGTGGGCTATTCTCACCCCGTCAACTTCCCAGCGCCCGATGGGATCGCTTTTGAGGTGGATACAAAAACGCGCCAAATTAAGGTAAAAGGCCGTGATGTCCAGCAGGTTGGGCAAGTAGCGGCAAATATCCGTATGATCCGCCCGCCGGAGCATTATAAAGGTACGGGCATTCGCTACCTGGGTGAGGTTGTTAAGCTCAAACCCGGTAAAGCTGGTAAGACTGGATAGTAGAGGAAAAGAATATGGCAAAAAAATCAAGAAATGCAGCACGATTACGCCGCCATACGAGAGTTCGTAAGAATATATTTGGCACCCCTGAGCGCCCGCGGATGAATGTATATCGCAGCCTGAATGAAATTTATGTGCAAATTATTGATGATCATAGTGGAACGACGTTAGTGTCAGCTTCCACCATCGATAGCCGACTCCGATCTGCTGTTTCGGGAAAAAATAAAACCGAGCAGGCGCGCGTGGTTGGTGAAGAAGTAGCTCGGCGCGCACTGGAAAAAGACATCAAAGCAGTTGTATTTGACCGCGGTGGTTTTTATTACACTGGCAGGGTCAAAGCATTGGCTGAAGGTGCACGTAAGGGCGGGCTGGAGTTCTAAGCTGAGGAGATTATGGACGATTTTCAATCTTTAGAAAAACAATTTGATGAACGCGTCATAGATATTGCCCGGGTTGCCAAAGTGGTTAAAGGCGGCAGGCGTTTATCCTTCCGCGTGGCTGTTGTCACTGGGGACAATAACGGTAATGTCGGTTTAGGTATTGGTAAAGCCAGTGCTGTACCCGATGCAATGAACAAAGCGGTCCAGCGCAGCCATAAAAACATGCGACCGATCAACATGATGGGCACAACGATTGCCCACGAAGTTGTAGGTACTTGCGGTGGCGCAAAGGTCCTCTTGAAACCAGCTTCCCCAGGTACGGGTGTTATTGCTGCTGGCGGTGTCCGTGCTGTTTGTGAAGCAGCGGGTATCAAGGATATTCTGACCAAGTCAATGGGCAGCAGCAACATTCTCAATATTGTGCAAGCCACTTTTGATGCGCTTTCCCAACTGAAAGATCCATCTGATGTAGCCATTGAGCGCGGTAAGGACGTAAGCGAAGTGATGCCTTTCTGGGAACGGAGGAAGAATGGCTAAATTGCGCATAACTTTGAAGAAAAGTGGCATCGGATATTCCGAACGACAGAAAGCAACCCTTAAAGCCTTAGGTCTTCAACACCTCAACCAAACGGTTGAACAGGAAGACACGGAAACCATAAGAGGAATGTTAAGTAGAGTCTCCCATCTGGTAGAGATTGAAACAGTAAATGAGGAGAAATGATGCAGATTCATGACCTGAAACCAAACGAGGGCGCCAAGAAACCTCGCAAAAGAGTTGGCCGTGGCATTGGAAGTGGTGTCGGCAAGACTTCTGGTCGCGGAACCAAAGGCCAAAATGCCCGCAACGGTGGTGGCGTGAGACCATACCACATGGGTGGGAACTTACCGCTTTATCGCAAACTGCCTTTCTTACGAGGTGAAGGCTTTACCCCTCAGAACCGCACACGCTATGCTGAGGTTAACTTAGACGCGCTGCAAGGATTTGCAGCCGGCAGTGAAGTGAACCCGGAGACATTAGCGCAAGCTGGTGTTCTCAAGGATAAGACCAAGCCCATTAAGATTATGGGGCGAGGCGATGTAAAAGTGGCGTTGAAAATAAGCGTACATAAGGTGACTGAAGGCGCCCGGCAGAAAATTGAAAAAGCCGGCGGCAGCGTGGAACTGATTAAGTAGCCCGATTAAAGGAGCAGAGCCAATGAAACGATCTTCATGGCGTTATTTATGGAAATCAGAAGACATTCGTAACAAGCTGTTGATCACGCTGCTTTTGCTGGCTATTTATCGCTTTGCAGCGAACATCCCTGTGCCGGGCATTGATCGGGCGACTGTTGCGGCGTTAACCCAATTGCGCGGGGCAGAAGGTAACCTAATCAATTTGCTGGACATGCTCAGTGGCGGCGCTGTTTCGAATTTCTCCATCCTGGCTATGGGGGTTTATCCCTATATTACTGCGCAAATTATTTTGCAGCTGCTTACCCCGATTATTCCGGCTTTAGAGCGGAAGATGCAAGATGACCCGCGTGAGGGCCGCATTTGGATGGAAAAATGGACTGTTATTTTGACTATTCCTATGGCGTTGCTTACAGCTTTTGGTCAAATCAACATCTTCAACCAGTGGTTAGGTAGTTCTGTCATTACCAATTGGGGCTTTACGGCTGATAAGCTTTTGCCCACAATCACAGCAATCGTGGCTATGGTTGCTGGAACGATGTTGGGCGTCTGGATTGGCCAACTGATTTCGGAATTTGGACTGCGCAATCAAGGGCTTTCGTTGATTATTTTTGCAGGTATTGTTTCCCAGCTGCCTGTTTCACTCGTGCAGATGATTAATAGCCAAGAGCCCTGGTACATGTTCTTGATTGTCGCGTTAATTTTGCTTTTGACCATTTTTGCGATTGTGTATGTGCAGCAAGGACGCCGTAATGTTCCGGTTATGTTCCCCGGACGGCGCATTGGCAATCGAATGTCTATGCCCGTGCGCAGTAATTTGCCCTTAATGGTCAACATGGCTGGCATGATCCCGATTATTTTTGCACAGTCATTCTTGACCTTCCCAGCGATTTTGGCGTCATTCTTCGTCAACTCACAGACGACCTGGCTGAAGAATGCCTCACTGTGGGTTACCGATGCCTTTAATGCTGAGACAGTGTGGTACCCAATGCTTTTCTTTATACTGGTGGTGCTGTTCACTTACTTCTATACGGATGTGATGTTTGCACAACAAAATTATGGCGAAAACCTAAAGAAGCAAGGTGCGCAGATACCTGGTGTGGTGCGAGGAAAGCCCACACAAGACTATCTCACCCGCGTTCAGCGACGCATCACGTTGCCTGGGGCATTTTTCCTCGGTTTTGTGGCTGTTTTGCCCTACATCTTTAGTGCCTTCCTACCCGCAGGCAGCTCAGCGAACTTACTGCTGTCTTCTTCGGGCTTGCTCATTGTGGTCGGAACCGTGCGTGAAACCGTTCAGTTGATCGAAACTGAATTGCGTATGCGCGGCTATGACGATACCTTAATCAACGCTTGAGGTTGAAATGAACGAAAAGGCTACCTACATCGTCATGTTGGGTCCCCCCGGAGCCGGTAAAGGAACACAAGCTGAAATTTTGGCGCAAAAGTTGGGGCTGGTGCATGTTTCCAGCGGCGATCTATTCCGTGAAAACTTAAGCAACCAGACAGAATTAGGTAAATTAGCGCAAACTTATATGACCAAAGGCGAGCTTGTGCCGGATGATGTGACCATCGCGATGGTGAAGGAACGCCTTTCTCGACCGGACTGCGCTAAAGGGGCAGTGTTGGATGGATTCCCCCGCACACCCACCCAAGCCGAAGCCCTGAATAAAATCCTGGCAGAAATGAACGCGAAGGTTGATTTAGTTCCGTTGATTAGCGTGCCTAACGA